>JBJXGM010000042.1:0-103723 GCA_046155985.1 Myxococcaceae bacterium
TGCCGGCTCGTAGAGTGCGAAACGCCCCACCCAACGCGTCGTAAACGGCGTTCCCGTTCTCAGCCACAAGCGCCTGCAGAGTGCGCTGCTGATCGGTCGTGCGTTCAGCGCCGCTCAGCAGGCTCTCCAGAAACCGAGGGCTTGTCAGAAGTTCTTCGAAGCACCGCTGGGAAGGCCAGGTGAGTTTCGGCCAGCGCTCGGCCGCAGGGACTCCCTTTTTGTGGGCGCCACCCCTTTCGTCGCAACGTCCCTCAACAACAGCTTGCACACCGGTGGGGAGTCCGAAAAGACTCCTCTTTCTCGAGAGGAGCGTCGTCATGATTCGGATATTGCTGTTGTTGGCTGCTGCGGGCTCGTGGGGATGCAATTCGGTGGGCGGCGGTTCGGGCAACAATGCCGCCTGCACCATCACTTGGTCGGGCGCTGTGAGTGGGTCGGCCTCCTGCGATGGCGCGGCATCCGACGAGCTCTTGGCGGTGGCGGGCATGAGCGCGACATCCGTGAATTGGCTCGTCGTGGGCGAAGACGCCAACTTTGACGTCAGCTATTCGTTTCAACTGCCCAACCCACCTTCCGCCAACAGCTACACGGGCATCGCCACGGCCACCCAGTTTTGCGTGGTGAGCCTAACGCCCAAGGCGGGGGGTGCCGTCCTGAATGCGACTTCGCTGCCGAATTCATCCACAGGGCCGTCGGGTCGGGGAAGCTGCGACATCAATTTCACCTCAAAAGTCGACAACAGTTCTAACGTGACCGTGCGGTACACCGTCCACGGAACCGCCAATGCGACAGTCCAAGCCGTCAACAACGCTGGCGTGACGGCGCTGGTAACGGTTACCTTCTAGGTCGTTCACGCACCGACACCCACAGGACCGTCGGGGAACACGTGCGCGCTGGGGAGAGGGGAGGTAAAGTTTTTCAAGTGGGTGCAACGGGCGAGCGTCAGCGCGTGCTAATTGCTGACCGTGACGGGCCTTGGCGAACCGAATTCGCCCAGGCCTTGCGCTCGGAATCCATCGACGTCCAAGAGACTGCCAGCGGCGACCATGCCCTTGAAGTGCTGAAGCGCGGTGACGGGTTCCGCGCTTTGATTTTGGGCGAAGAACTCAGCGAAATGGGCGGTTTTGCCGTACTCGTTCAGGCTTCACGCGGTCGACGGGGCGGGCTGGGTGTGCCGGCCGTACTCTTTGTCTGCGACGTTGGTGCGGACTCTGAGCTGCAGGAACTCCTCCGCAAACGCGGTGTCACGGAATTCGTTCGAAGGCAGGACTTGCTGACGCTCACCGTTGACCGGGTCCGCGACCTGTTGTTTGCGGACCGCCGCGTGGCGCCCCGTGTGAAGATTCGCCTTCCTGCTCAGCTCACGCTGGGCACCAACGCCCTGAAAGCCCACATCGAAGACCTCAACGCGTCTGGGTGCCAAGTCTCTACTGCGATGAAACGCGTCTCGGGCCTTCCCGAGGCGGGCACGTCGGTCGCGCTGTCGTTTGGCCATGCGGGACGACTGCTCGAGATTCACGCGGAAGTCCGGCGTGCGTACACGCGCAAGCAGCTGCTCGGCGACCAGCTTGTGCTCGGCTTGAAATTCAACCCGCTCAGCGAAGAAGACAAGACAAACATTCACCGCATCATCGAGCAGTCGCTCGCGATGGCGGATGCGCTGGCAGCCAGCTGGAACATCGTCTAGCCATCTCGCCGTCTTGACGGGGTGACCGTGATGAGAACGCCGGCGCTCTGAACGACACCCGCCGTCGTCTGCACGACAGCCGAAACGCCGTAACTCCCCGCTGGCACACTGCTCCTCTTGGCGCCACCGACAGCAAGAGCCATGAGCACCATCATCCAGACACCCCAGGGGAGTGGCGACGCCCCTGTCGCGGTGCTGCAACCCCACGGCCCACCACTGCTCAGAGCCCCCGCGTTCAGCGAGCCGACCGGCTCGAGCCGGTCGGGAACGCCGTTGACGTCGATGTCGCCGGGTTCATTGCGTGTGGGTATGCCGTCGTTGTCATCGTCGTTGTCCCGGTAATCCGCGAAACCGTCGCCATCGGTATCCGGCAAGGCAACCCCGTTTCCGGATTCGGCGCGGTCGGAAACGCCATCGCCATCCGAATCGAGGTCTAAGAAGTCGAGCTGTCCGTCACCGTCGGTATCTTGAGGTGTGGCAGGCGCCGGGCCCGCCTCCACAGCGTCAGAAATGCCATCACCATCAGCATCGAGGTCTCTCGCGTTGGGCGTTCCATCGCCGTCCAAGTCCCCAGGACCTTCAACGGAATCGGGAATGCCATCGTTGTCGTCGTCGGCGTCACAAGCGTCGCCCCCGTCAACAACGCCATCGGTATTCTGCTGGGATGCATTGGCCACTGTCGGACAGTTGTCCGTTGTGTCAGCGGCCCCATCGTTGTCATCGTCTGAGTCGCACAGGTCTCCCTGCGCATCGTTGTCGAGATTGGCCTGACCGGGATTCGGCAGAAGCGAGCAGTTGTCACTGCCATCGAGAATGCCATCGCTGTCGTCGTCAGCGTCGCAAGCGTCGCCTTGACTGTCTCCGTCGGTATTCGTTTGAGCAGCGTTTGCAACCGCGGGGCAGTTGTCCACACCGTCGCCGACGCCATCACCATCGGTGTCTGTCGGCCCACCGCTCTGGGGCCCAACACCAAACGTGAAGGCGCTCCACGTTTCGTCTGTGGTGGCTAACCAAGAGACAGACGCGAACGAACCTGTGAAACGAATGACACCGTGAGGCTCGCCGGTTCCGCTTAAGGTGTAGGTGCCATCTCCGTGGTCCGTGCGCACAAGTGTTCCACCACCAAAGAAGCCCGTCCCCGAGCTGATAATCTCGAAGTCCCGGTTGAACCGATACGCGTTGCTGTTGACGCTCAACACCGCCATGAAGACATTTGCGACTGGCGTCGAGAACGTGATAGTCCTGATTCCAGCGAGCGAAATGCGAACGATGTCGACCGCAGGGGGTGCATTGTCGACGACCGCGCTCACGTACGGGGTGGTCGGGGCCCAGTAGTTGGTCCCACCGCTCACCTGCGCACCGTAGATTTCGCCTGTCACCTGAACCGAGACGTTTGCGCTATTGACCACGACCGTTCCGGTCGCGCTGCCGCTTGTGCCCGCAGTCGCCGATGTCCAATCGACCCAGGCCACCGGTGCTGACTGAACAGACCCTGTGAACAACACAACCGCCAAAGCCACTGCCCAAGCGCCAAGCCTCATGAGACACCCCGCAGCGAAAGTCGGACGGGCGGCCTATCGGATTGTGGACGGCGGATCAACGTCGCGGCTTCGTGGCTGGAAAAACCCAGCCCATCTCACCGATTCCACTGAAGAAAATACTCATCCCGCGGGAAAAGATCTCGATTGAAAGAAGCCATGTCTCCTTCTGGCATTGCCAAAGACGGCATCGTCTGGGGCTGGGCGGTGTCGATGAACTCGCGGAGGGCGGCCACTTGCATGGGCAAACGCTCGGCCACGAGCGACGTCTCAAAGCGTTGCTTCAGCAGCGCTTTGTCGAATGCAATGGGCCCGTTGCTTGCCACCAAAAATTGCGAGCCCAGGTAGCTTTGAACGTCGAAAACAAACACGTTCGAGAACACCGCACGCACGCTGTTCATCACACGCGGCGTGGGCACCCACTGTGCGAAAAGCCCCCCTGGGGCGAGGCGCGACTTCACGAGCTCATAGAATTCGACGGAATACACATTGCCGCTGTAGGCACTCTGCGGGCGCAAGACGTCCACGGTGATGATGTCGAGGGGCTGATCGGCTTTCAGCAGCGCCTTGCGACCGTCGCCCACTTCCAAGCGGGCCCGCGGGTCAGTGAACAAATGCCGGGCGACTGGCCAACGATCGCTCGCCGCCGCTCGAAGCAAATCGATTTCTCCACCGCACACTTCGACGCAACGGGCTTCCCGAATACGCCCATCGAGCAACGCGCCGAACACCGTGGAACCGGCGCCAAATCCAACCGTGAGCGATCGTTCCGGTGCGGGGTGAAGCAACGCTGGGAACAGCCCAATCAGGATGTGGAAGTCGTCGTACGGCAAGCCGTTCTGGTGGGCACCATTCACGTACAACACGCTTTCCTTGTCGCCGTGCACGTACGCGTTGACGCACATGCGGTCTTCCTGAAGCACGAACCGCGACAGGGTCGCCCCGTGCACGAAAGCCCAGAGCTTTCGCTGGGACGGCAGAAGTACCAGGGCAACACACATGCCGCCGAGGGCAAGCGTGAGGAAGCGGCGCCGGCTGGGCACCGGAGCGCGCCAAGCGGCAACAACGCCTGCCAGCATGAGGCCTCCGCACCAAAACCGGAGCGTTCCAATTGTTCCCATCTTGTCCAGCAATACGAAACCCGTGAGCAGCGTGCCCCCAACGTTCCCCGCAATGTTCGCGGCCAGAAGCGCGCCCGTCTTTCGGCCGACTGTCTCGACGCGCTTGGCGACAAGCGCCTGAATGAACGGAAATGACGCACCCATCAAAAACACCGGCGGGCCCATCAAGAGCGACGGCACGACCGCGTGCGCGAATACGAACCGCGCCAGTGTGCGGCCGTCGCCCGTGGTCCCTGGGCCATGCATGAAGCCACTGCTGAGGAAGTAGTCGTGGACAAAGCGAGGGCCAATCCAGCGGGGCATCGCGACAAAAAGAATGACGCCGACCAAACTCGACAGGCCAATCCCAAATTGACACCACAAAAACCATTGGTCTGGTCGCTCCACGCGGCCTGCCTTGCGCGACGCGAACGCCGTCCCCGCGGCCAAGAGCAGCAGGTAAATCGCGAGCACGTGCCCGAACGTGTACGAATTCGACCGAATGGCTGCATCGACAATGCGGAAGTAGAGAACCTCCAGCCCCAGTGCAGCGGCGCCCGTGAGCCCGTAGAGCCACATCCACCCCGGGTGAGCTTCGCCGCCACTTCCTCCGGCGCTGCGTCTTGCAGGTTGCGGGGGCAAGCGTGGCGAGGCCTGTGCATTGGGCGCTGAACGCCAGAGTGCCAGCGCTGCGACGGCTGTGAGCGTTGAGAGTCCAGCGGCAATCTGGACGACGCCGACAAAGCCAAACCTCCCCAGCATCCAATACGCCGTCAGCGCCGCACCCGCAGCCGCCCCGAGGGTGTTGGCTGCGTACAGGCGACTCACGCGTGGTGCGATGTGCTCGCGTTCGCCCACCACGGCACGCGCGAGAAAAGGCAAGGTGAGTCCCATCACGGTCGTGGGCACCACGAGCAAGACGAAGTGAAACGCGAAAGACGCTCCCAACCCGCTGAGGTGTGGCACCAGCGACCGGTAGCCTTCATAAAAGACCCAGACGCTTGCCCAGGCGTACGCGCCGGCGACGAGCTTCGATAGGGAGAATCCCAGCAGCGCCCCGCGCGGTGATAGCCGGTCTGCCACCCGACCGCCCCACAAACTCCCCAGTCCAAGACCCATCATGAAGGCCGCAACAACAGTCGTCGCGGAAAACAGGTCGACACCGGCGTGTAGAGAAAGAATGCGTTGCCAGACGACCTGAAGCGAGAGGGCTGTGAACCCACTCATCGCGAACAAGGCGTACAGAAGCCAACGTTGGAGGGGGTTCACCTAGCGCCCCACGGGAATTTGTCCGAGCCAGACGCGGTCTTGCCCGTCGTGTCGGACCCGCTCGGGATTCGACAGCGGCACCCGAACATCGCGGCGCGGCTGCCAAAATCCAAACCAAACGCTGACCGCCCGCTGCACGCCATTGGGGACGTCGAGAACAAACTCATCGGTGAGCGTCTCGCCGGCGCGCCAGGAACGCGTTGGGCGCGTGCCCCGCAAAGGAGCGTGATCGCTGTTGCGCCGCTCCGCGCGGCCATCCGCATCCTCGATATGCACGAAAATGTCGTAGTCGTCATCGAAAGGCGCCAGGACACGCATGATGAGCGCAATTGTCACCGCTTCTCCGACCGTCGCTCGACCCGGGCGAACCACGGCACGAACCACTTCCACGCGGTCACCAAAGACAGCCCCGTTGCCCAACACGAGCGGGGGCGCGCTCATCTGGCTCTTGCCCCCCTGCCCGCCAGGTGCAGGCACAATGCACGCCAGAGGAAGCAGCAACGCTGCGGAGACAAGAAAACGCATGGGCAAGCCCCTATCCGCCATATTTGACGAGCGCCTGCAAGCTCTAGCGTCTTGTTGTATGCCCAAGCGATGACGAAATGGCTTTCGTTTCTGGAGGGTGTCCCCGCCTGGGCACTTGCGGCTGTTGGCGTTTCGCTGCTGGCACTCTTTGTCTTGTTGTTGTCCCGCCGCCGTCAAAAAGGTCTTCAGGCGATCGAGCCAGCTTCTTCTCCTCCAACCGCTGAACCCAAAGGCCTTCCCGTTGAAACGCCCGTCGTCGCCTTCGCGCCGAGCGAGCGTGAGTCTCAAGCTTTGGCCGTGCAGGCCGACGCACGCGCCAAGGCCGAAGCACTGACCCACGAGCGGATTCGGGTCCTGCAAGCTGGAGAAACCGCCGAGGCCTTGGCGCTCAAGGCGCAAGAAGAAGAGGCCAAGCGAGAGGCATACCGCGCCAAAAAGATTGCCGAACAAGAAGCCAAAGAGCGCCGAAGGCTCGAACTCGAAGAAGCCGAACGACTTCGTGCCGAAGCCACGGCACGCGCCCAAGCCGAGGCGGAAGCCGCTGCACAGGCGCGCGCGTCTGAGGAGCGCGCACGGATTTCGGCGCAATCGGGCCAAACCCTCGCGCAAGGCCTGACGAGAACGCGCGAGCAAGGGTTCGTGGGGCGTTTGGCCCGGGTCTTTGGGGCTCCCCGCGCGTTGGATGAGGCCGCGCTGGGCGATCTTGAAGAGGTGCTTTTTGGCGCCGACATTGGCGTGCGAACAGCCACCCGGCTTGTTGAGTTGGCGCGTGACCGCGCAACACGGGCAACACTGCGGACCACCGACGGACTCTTGGGCCTCATTCGCGAGGAAGTCGAACGCGTGGTTTCGCTTCCGACAGGGGCGTCCCTAGAGGGCGGTGGACCGCCGCACGTCGTCATGGTCGTCGGTGTCAACGGCGCAGGGAAAACCACCACCATCGGAAAGCTGGCGGCAAAGCGGGCTGCGGCGGGTACCCGCGTTGTGATGGCTGCAGCCGACACATTTCGCGCGGCGGCTACAGAACAACTCGATGTCTGGGCGGAACGTGCGCAGGCGATATTGGTCAAGGGCGCAGAAGGCAGCGACCCTGGGGCTGTGGCTTTTGACGGGGTGAAACGCGCCCAAGCCCTCGGCGCAGGTTTGGTGCTCGTGGACACTGCCGGCCGTCTGCACACGAAGGCGCCGCTGATGGAGGAACTGAAGAAGGTCAAACGCGTGCTGAGCAAGGCTCTCCCTGGCGCACCGCACGAGGTGCTTCTCGTGTTGGACGCGACCATGGGCCAAAACGCCATCGCGCAGGCGCGCGAGTTTCACGACGCTGTCGGCGTGTCGTCGATTGTTCTCACCAAACTCGACGGCACGGCGAAGGGCGGCGTCATCATTGGCATCTCCGACGAACTGAAACTGCCCGTCAGTTGGGTGGGTGTTGGCGAGACAGTCAATGACTTGCGTCGCTTTGCGCCCAATGAGTTCGTCTCGGCGTTGTTTGACACACTGCCTCCCCCGAATGCGACGAAGTATTCAACCGAGGAGGCGTCGCTGTAATGGGCGCCGCTGGCCAGTGGGAGGTCGCTTTATATGTTTCCGTCTTCGTTTTCTTGGGCTGTGCCACGGCTTCGCAGCGACCCGCCGCACTGGCAGTGACGAAAGCACAGCAAGAAGTCGTTTGCGGGCGTTCTTTTGAGGGTGAGTGGGTGCATTCAGAAGATGCTTCCTATCGCTATCGCGCCACAGATGACGGGCAAAGACTGCGCTTGTCGGTCTACCGCGTGGGGGCAGATGGGACGGAAACCCCAACCAGCAACGCACCCGAAATCGTTCTTGAGCGAAGCGCTGCGGGCCTGGTCGGCGAAAGCCGTGCGCCTGTGTTCGGGCCTGGCGGACAGGCCTGTGTGGCGTCCTTCGAAACGCGCGCCACAGTGTGCACAGCGGACGAACTGTCTTTGCTGTCAACCGAACGTGTTTGGGTAGACGCTTCGTGCAAGACCGCGCCACGCAAAGAAGCCGTCCGCGAACAAACCCTACGACGACGGTGACGCTTGCACCGATTGAAACGCTTTACGCGGCTCGGGCAGCGCTAGACGAAACCGCCACCTGCTTCATCGCAGACTTGACGCGCACTCGCCCCTGAAAGAGCGAGGAAAGCCCGACGTACAGGAAACCCATCTGGAACAAGACCAAGAACGGCACCGACGTGTAGATGCCCTTGTCGATGGCAAACCAAAGCGCGCCGCTAAAATAGACGCCGAAGGCGAGCTCAATAATAGGTAGCAAAGTCTTGGTGCCGCGGTAGCTCTTCTTCACCCTCACCTGCGCGGCTTTGCCTTCGACGCCGGTCTTTGGGGTTCGCGTAAACCCCGATTGCTGGTTGAGGAGCGCTTCCAACACGGCCTTCGCGTTGTTGATGGCAAGCCCAATCCCCAGGCTCATTAAGAACGGCAAATACTTGAGCCGCTGCCACCAGGAGAGCCCCTGTTCGCGCTGGCATGCAATGTAGAAAAAGCACACCGATGCGGTTGCCGTGATGAAGAAAGGCAGGTCGAGAAACAGCGTGGAGTAGAGGCCATGGTTGAAGCGCACCACCATGGAAATCGGCATCAGCACCGACAAGAGGACCATCAGCAAGTAGGCCATGTTGTTGGTCAGGTGAAAAAACGCTTCACGCTTCACGATGAATGGCAGGGGGCTTCGGAGAATTGTCGGCAGGAGTTTCCGCGCGGTTTGAATGGAACCCTTCGCCCAGCGGTGCTGCTGGCTCTTGAAGGCGTTCATGTCCACAGGGACTTCTGCCGGGGAAATCACTTCGGGCAAAAAGACAAACCGCCAGCCCTTCACCTGTGCGCGGTAGGACAAGTCGAGGTCTTCCGTCAGGGTGTCGTGCTGCCAGCCGCCCGCCTCCGCAATGGTGCGCTTGCGCCAAATGCCTGCGGTACCATTGAAGTTGAAGAAAGCGCCGGAGCGGTTGCGCGCGGTGTGTTCGATGATGAAGTGCGCATCGAGGAGAATCGACTGCGCCTGCGTCAGGACTGAGAACTCACGGTTGAGGTGTCCCCAACGCACCTGAACCATCCCCACATCGTTGTCGGCGAAATAAGGAATCGTTCTGCGCAAGAAATCTGGCGCGGGAACGAAGTCAGCATCGAACACGGCGACGAATTCACCGGTCGCCGAATGCAGGCCGTGCTCGAGAGCTCCTGCCTTGAAGCCCTCGCGGTTCTCGCGATGGATGTAGACAACATTGCGCCCGCTCTGGCGGTTTCGCTCCACGCAAGCGCGGGCGATGCCGCACGTCTCATCCGTGCTGTCGTCCAAAACCTGAATCTCAAGCAGGTGGCCGGGGTAGTCGATGCGGCAGACCGAATCGATGAGCCGCTCGCACACGTACATCTCGTTGAAAATCGGGAGCTGAATAGTCACCTTGGGCAAGGCGGCCAAAACGCCGCGCGGCATCGGCAACTTGAACTTGTGCCGGTAATACAAGAACGCCATGCGGTAACGGTGGGAACCGTAAACAGCCAGGACCAGCAGGACGCTGAAATAAACGCCCAGGAAAATAATCTCTACAGTCGTCATTTCTGGCGGTGGCCCCTCCACGGACCAGCCTTTTGGGCCTCAACCCTTGCACAGGCATGCGAAGGGCCGGAAAATCGGGCGGAAACTATGAAACGAGGCACGGTGTGTCAAACACTTCGCCGATTCGCAAGCGAGACCTACATCGTAAATTCAGGGGTCTAGGGGCTTTGGGGCCCAGGCGAGGGGGTATTCGCCATGCCTTGGGTCGCAGAAGCGTGTCGCTTGGCCGCTTTGGCGTGCAGGAACGTCAGCGCAGCCCTCAGCTGTGAGTCTTCGATCTTTGCCACAACATTCCAAGGTGGCAGGTCGGGCGGCAGTGGGCGCGAGGCTGACGCGCCGGCGTCCGGGGCACCCTCGCGCTGAAAGTGGCGACGCAGGTCCTTCTCGCGTGTTGTCGATTTGGAGCCTTCGGCCTCCACCCAAAAGTCCGGCGAAATACCCAGTTCCTGAATCGACCTTCCTTTGGGCGTGTAGTACCTCGCGATGGTGAGTTTCAGGCCTGAACCGTCTTCAAGCTCGATGACGGTTTGAACCGAACCCTTGCCAAACGTTTGGGACCCCAGCACGACGGCGCGCTCATGGTCTTGCAGAGCGCCCGCGACGATTTCTGACGCCGAGGCACTGCCCGCGTTGACGAGCACCACCATCGGGTACGTCGGTTCCGTGTCGCGGTCGCGGCTTTTCTCTTCGCTTGTCCGCTTGTTGAGGCGCCCCTGCGTTGAAACGATGTTGAGGTTACCGGGCAAGAACCGGTCGCTGACCGCCACCGCTTGGTCCAAAAGGCCGCCGGGGTTATTTCGCAAGTCGAGCACCAGGCCATCCAACTCTCGCCCGTTCAGCTTGCGCAGGCGCTCGAGCTCTTTTCGCAATGCCGCGTCGGTGCGTTCCTGAAAGCTCTTGATGCGGACGTACCCCAAACCCCCATGAAGCGCGCCTTCCACGGAAACAATGGGGATGTGGTCGCGAACCAAAACCAATTCCAGCGGCCCCGTGAATCCCTCGCGCATCAACGTGAGGCGCACTTTGCGGCCCACGGGCCCACGCAACCGCATGACAGCGGCCGGCAGGTCAATGCCCTGCGTCGGCTCGCCATCGATTTTGACCAGGTGGTCGCCCGGCTTCACGCCTGCGCGCGCAGCGGGGGTGTCGTCCATCGGCGAAATGATGGTGAGGACACCTTCCTTCATTCCCAGCTCCATGCCCAAGCCAGTGAATTCGCCGGTTGTGTCCTCTTTCATCTCCCGAAACTCTTCGGGCGTCATGAACACGGTGTGCGGGTCGAGCGTCTGGACCATCCCTTTAATGGCGCCATAGACAAGTTGTCGGTCTTCCACCGACTGGACGTAGTTGTTCTGCACGTAGGACAGGACTCGCGCAAAAAGCTCAAGCTGCGGGTACGTCCCATTTCCACTCGCGTCTGACTTCGCTACAGGAGGTGGTGCCGCCGCAATCGCGAGCGGCAGCAAAAAAACGACCCACCCTCCGAAGCGTATCCGCTGGCCCACGGTTCAGAGATTAGCCTTCTCCTTCACGAACGCCACTAGGCGTGAGGCCAGGGCGTGCGGGTGTTCGACGTGAGGGATGTGGCCAAACCCTTGAACCGTCTCGATACGCGCGATGGGCGGCAGATGTGCGCGAAAGTAGGCCAGGCTTTCTTCTGGAAGAACTTTCTCACTTTCGCCCCACAAGAGAAGCGTCGGCACCGAAAGACGCGTCAAGGCTGAAGGGCTGAGCGATGCCGCCGCTGTATGGGCTTGCGCCAAAACCGCTCGCGACGACGCGGAACCAAAAGCCCGCTTCACCCAAGGCGAATACAGAAACGCGAAGGCGGGCACACGGTGAAACAGCCGCCGCACGATGTCTCGCGCATGGGCGGACGTTTTCACATCGAGCGATGCGGCAAGCGCGGACTGCTTGTCTTCCGGCAGCTGCGCGCCCGCCGGGGCCACCAGCCCAAGGGCGCAGACCCTTTCTGGCGCGTCGAGGGCAACGGCCAGAGCCAGCCCGCCCCCCAGGGAGTTGCCCACCAGGAACACTGGCTCTCGCATCACGTCTGACAAGAAAGTGTGCAGGAGCGACTTTTGGGCTTCGATCGAAAGGGGGCCACCGGGCGGCATCGGCGAGAGACCATTCCCGGGAAAGTCGAAGGCGACCACGCGGGAAAAGTGTGGCTGCAGCAGGAAAAGACTTCTCGCGAAGGCACCGGCCGAACTGCCCAAGCCATGGACCCAGACGAGCGGCACGCGGCCGGGCCCTTCGACTTCGTAGAAGTGAATGGGCAAGCCAGAGACGGTGACCCGATTCGAGCGAACACCGCGCAGCCGCAGCGAAACGCGCAAGAGCCGATGAAGCCACACCCCATCGCTCACGGCCGAAACCATGGCACAGGGTCTATCGCCAAGCCCCGTTCGCGAAGCTCGAAGTACAGGTAGCTCCCCTTGGTGGACCCAGTGTCTCCCACCGCAGCAACCACATCTCCTGCAGACACCGTCTCGCCCACGTTGCGACTGACAGACACCAAGTGTGCCATCAGGGAGTGGTACCCATCGGCGTGTTCAAGAATCAGCACCGTGCCATAGCCCTTCAGTGCTCCAGTCCACGCCACCTTTCCAGGCGCAATGGCACGCACCGGCGACGCGGCCTTGGCCCGGATGTCGATGCCCTTGTGCGTGGTCACCGTGTTGAATTTGGGATTGATGACTTTTCCGTAGCGCGCCTCAAGCATCCCAGCCGTCGGGTAGTCGAGCTTGCCCCGCAGGGCACCAAAGCCGTGACTGGGGGGTGGCCGCGTCAACTCGGCCAGCAATGCCGCCATCTCTGCATCGGCACGCTCAAGCTCTTTGACCTGTGTTCGACCTGCGCGCGCTTTGGCCCGAATCAATTCGAGAAGGTCGCGCCACGCCAAGGACTGCTCGCGTTCTCGATGCAACTCCTCGTCCACCCAAAGGCGATATTCCGCGAGCGCCCACTTGAGGGCATCCAGCCTGGACAGCGCCCGCGCTTGGCGTCGGGCCATGCGTTCGGTGGCGCGCAGCGCATTGAGGTCGGCCGCTAGCCACCGCGCGAGCGTCTTCACGCGCCAGGTCAGGCCAGCCAAATCGCTCGCCGACAAAAGCCACGCCATGCGTCGATGCCCGCTGAGGCGATAAAGCCCAAGAAGACGCGGTCGCAGTTTCTGTACCTCCACTGAGAGCACCTCGCGGGCCAACGCCTCACGGGCCTCGGCCTGCCGAACCTGCCTTTCGAGCCGCTGTTCCTCTTCTTCCAGCCTGCGGCGCTTGTTCAGCGCGTGCCGCATCAGGCGTTCCGCAAGCTCCCAGGCAATCCGCGTCTTCCCTTCCTGCTGAGCCAGCGCCGACAAGGCTTCTCGTTCGGCGCGCAAACGGGCCCGGACATCGACCTGTTCCTCGTCTTGTTCAGCGCCAGCACCCTGCGCCAAAGCAGCGGCAGCCATCAGCACGACAAGCGCTGGCCCAAGCCTTTGCGTCATACGTGCGAGAACCGCCGAAGCGCCGACCAACTCCCGAGCAAACCGAGCGTCGCACCCGCAACAAAAAGCTCGACGACGTGGCGGCCCGGCGGCCGCAAGAGGCCTTCGGATGACAGTCCGAGAAATGAAAACGCTTCCTGCGCAATCGGCGCCGCCCAACGACCCGTTGCCCAAAGCGCCACCGCCGCTACCGTTGCGCCCACGAGGCCTTGAAGCGCACCTTCCAGAAGAAACGGCGCGCGAACGAACGCGTTGGTCGCACCCACAAGTTTCTGAATCTCGATTTCCGAGCGTCGCGCATACACCGCCAACTGCAATGTCGCGGCGACGGTCACCACTGTCGCAAAGGCCAGAAGAACGAGAACACCCCCGGTGAGCCAACGCATCCACTGCGTCACACGAGCCATGCGTGCGAGCGCCTCGGCGCCGTAGTCGACGTCTTCGACATTGGGCAGCGCGCGCAAAGTCGTCGCCAGGGCCGCCACCTCTTGCAGCGAACGTCCTCGCCGCGGAAGCGCGACGTCTACCGTATAGGGCAACGGGTTCTGCTCGCGCACCGCCCACCCTGGGCGAACATCTCCGAGCGTTTCGGTGAGGCGGTCCAGGGCCTCTGCGGGGCTGACCACAATCGCCCGTCCCCCTGCGCGTTGTTCGGCTTCTGCGCGAAGACGCTGCGCATCGGCTTCGGTGGCCGTTGCGTCGAGATAGACATGGAGCTGAACGCCACCTTGAACCATCCCCAGCCCGGTCTCCATGACGTGGGTGGCCAAGCGAAGCATCCCCAAAACAAACAACGACACGCCCAGCGTGACGACTGCCGCCAGGTGAACAAACGGGGCGTGACGAAAATCCTGTCCAGCCGCACGCGCGAAATAGGACAGTTTCGAGAGTGCCGTCACGCGCTTCGCCTTCCCGCCGCGCGAAGAGCGCCACCGTCTGCCAGCACGCGCCCCCGTTCAAGCTGAATCGTTCGCTTTTGGTAGCGTTCGAGAACTGTTGTGTCGTGCGTCGCCACGACAACCGTCGTCCCGCGAACATTGACGTCACACAAGAGGTCCATGATTTCGAGCGTGAGTGCGGGGTCGAGGTTCCCTGTCGGCTCGTCCGCCAGCAAGATGGTGGGGTCGTTCACCAGCGCACGCGCAATGACAACACGCTGCTGCTCGCCTCCGGACAAGCGCAGCGGAAGCACGTCGGCCTTGTGCGCAAGGCCAACCATTTTCAACATGCGCATCGCGCGCTCATGGCCTTGGCTGCGAGGAACGCCCAAGACGTCCAATGCGAAGCAGACGTTGTCGCGAACCGTTCGGTTCGGCAGAAGCTTAAAATCTTGGAACACCACGCCGATGTTTCGGCGAAGGTAGGGAATCGCGGAGTCGCGCATGCGCGCGAGGTTTCTGCCTCCGACGAGAACTTGTCCTGACGTCGCTGGCTCTGCGGCAAAGACGAGTTTCAAGAGCGTGGTTTTCCCAGCGCCCGATGGCCCCGTGAGGAAAACGAACTCACCCTTGTCGATTTGCAACGTCAGGTCCGACAGGACGGGCGCGTCTCCTGGGTAGCTCTTGTAGACGTGGAAGAGCTGAATCATGGTGTGCTTCCGTCAGGAGGGGCCCTCACTATACCTGGGGCTACTCCCGACGGGGCTCGCTCGCAACGTGCACAACTTCACGCGGTGCGTGTAGGGTGCCCAGCATGCTGACGTCGTTGGCGCCGTCCCGGTGGGTCCTGACGCTTGTGGTCATCGTGGCCACGGCTCTCCTGGCGAGTGTGATTTACCCGTTTGCCGGCGCCTTCTTCGTTGCGGGCGTACTGGCCGGGGCGCTCTTCCCGCTGCACCTTCGACTCTCCAAGCGCCTTCGCGGAAGAGGTGGCCTGTCTGCGGGGCTGCTCACATTTGCAGTCGTGCTTGCCCTGCTTGGCCCGGTGGGAACACTCGGCGCGTTCGTCGTGCGCGAAGGCCTCGCGGCCAGCCAGTATGTTCAGGAGGCGCTCCGAAGCGAGGAAGCGTTTGGCTTGTTGTCCAGACTGCCTCTGCCGTTGCAAGACATCGCCCGTCGCACGCTCGAAGCCGTGCGCCCTAGCCAGCTCGGTACACTCGTTGGCGAGCAAGGCGTCAGCGCGGTCGCCACCGTCGGCAATCTCTTGTCGGCCACCGGCCGCGCGCTGGTGCAAATCGTTTTCATGTTGATCGCCATGTTTTTCTTGCTCACCGATGGGCCCCGCCTCGTCACATGGCTGGACGACGTCATTCCGCTGGGGCGCGGGCAATTTCGCGCGCTGATGGAAGAGTTCCGAAAGGTGTCCGTGGCGGTGCTCTACTCCACCATGGCGACAGCCGCTGTCCAAGCCGCGGCGGCGGCCATCGGCTATTTCATCGCTCAGGTGCCCAACGCGTTGTTTTTCGCCCTGTTGACGTTTTTCGTCGCATTTATTCCAGCAGTGGGCGCAGCGTCGGTGTCTGTTGTTCTCGCAGCCCTTTTGTTCTTCGGAGGCAACTCCCTGCCGGCCGTCTTCCTCTTGGCTTGGGGTGTCATCGTCGTCGGCCTTATCGACAATTTGGTCAAGCCGCTGCTCATTCGCGGCAATGTCGAGATGCACGGGGGCATCGTGTTTTTCTCGCTGCTGGGCGGCCTCGCCACCTTCGGCGGCGTCGGTCTCATCGCCGGCCCGCTCATCGTGGCCTTTTTCGTCGCCGCGGTGCGCATGGCCAGGCGTGAGCGCGAACGCATTGTCGAAGTGGGGAGTGATCGTTGATTCCCATCAGTGACGACAACCCCACCCTCCGCACGCCGTGGATGACGTACATCCTCTTGGCGGGCATTCTCGGCACCTGGGCGTTGCTCCAGCGCTTTGGCTTTCAACCCATGGCGCTCGCCGCAAGCGTTTGTGACTTGGGTTTGGTGCCAGGTGAAATTTCAGGGCAGGCGCCACTCGGAACCGCCGTGGAGCTGGGGAACGGCCTGGCGTGTGTGGTCGATGCCGAGCCCATCAACCGTTGGACGCCCCTGACGTCGATGTTTCTTCACGGGGGCTGGATGCACCTCGTTGGAAACGTCCTGTTTTTTTGGGTCTTCGGAAACAACGTCGAAGACAGCATGGGACGATTCCGTTTTCTCGTCTTCTATCTGCTCTGCGGCTTCGCTGCCGCCTTCGCGCAGGTGTGGTCCAGCCCCGCTTCGCCGATACCGATGGTCGGCGCCTCCGGAGCCATTTCGGGAATCATGGGCGCGTATTTGATTCTGTATCCACGCGTGCGCGTGAACATGCTGTTTTTCTTCTTCATCTTCGTGCGGGTCATTCCGCTGCCGGCGTGGATGGTTTTGCTCTGGTGGTTTGGGATTCAACTCACCGCCCTTCCCTCGTTTGCGGCAGACATTGGCGGCGGCGTCGCCGTGTGGGCCCACATCGGCGGGTTCGTCGCCGGCATCGTTTTGATCAAGTTGTTCGAGCGGGGCGACTGGGTGCGGGAGCGCGAAGTGCTGCGCATCGACCGCCATCCGGAACGCTACCCCAACACCTAGCGGTGTCTTTCGGCGCGGGTTGGCCTCCACTCACCGGTCACCTTGACCGTGCCCATTACCGTGGTAATATATCGACACCATGGCACGGATTGCGCAGTCGAAAATCACGGTTCAAGGGCAGCTCTCCGTTCCCTCTGAAGTCCGTAAGCGCTGGGGGTTTGGGCCGGGTTCCACACTCGCCTGGGATGAACAAGGTGACGACGTTGTCGTGCGGAGGGTCGGCACGTATTCGTCGGCAGACATTCACCTCGCCCTTTTTGCGGGCAAGCGTGTCCAGCCCAAGACGCTGACACAGCTTCGGGGCGGGATTCGTACACGCGTGAAGCGTCGTCATGCGCGCCGTTGATACCAATGTCCTCGTTCGGTTGCTGACACGCGACGACCCCAAACAGGCGGCCGTCGCCGATGATTTTGTGGAAAACGGCGCGTGGGTTTCCCACTTGGTCTTGGCCGAAGCTTGCTGGGTGCTTGAAGCCGTCTACAAGCTGGACCGCGTCAGATTAGCAACCGCCGTACACATGCTCTTGAACCATCGGAGCCTCGTGATTCAAGATTCGGAGGTTTGCTCAGCCGCCTTGAACCACTTCAAAGCCCATCAACGTGTGGGGTTTTCCGATTGCCTGATTCTCGAAATCGCCCGAAAGGCGGGACATGTTCCCGTCGGCACGTTCGACCAAGTCCTCTCCCGGTTGCCCAACACGCAACGCATCCGAAGCTAAGAAGCGGCGTGCCTTGGTCCAGAGGTCTAACGCGTGTCACGGAGTTTTTCGCGCACTTGCCTGGCGATGCCATTCGCATCCAGGCCGAACTTTTCGAGCAGCGCTTCGGGCGCGCCGCTTTCACCGAACGTGTCGCGAATCCCAATGCGCAGGAGTGGTTTGCCGACACCCGCCTCGGCCAAGGCTTCGGCAACCGCAGAACCAAGTCCACCGATGATTTGGTGGTCCTCCGCCGTCACCACGAGCGACGCGCCACGCGCCAGCCTCACGACTGTGGGGACATCCAAGGGTTTAAGCGTGTGGACATTCGCAACGCCCACCGAGAGGCCCTGCGCGTTGAGCGCCTGCGCTGCCTGCAGCGCCAAAAACACTTCGCCACCGGTCGCGAAAATGACAGCGTCCTTACCGGCCGGCTTGAGTTCAACGATGCGCCCAAACTCAAAACGGTAGCCAGCAGCATTCACGCGTTCGACCTTCTGCCGCGTCGTCCGCAAATAGGCGGGGCCCCGGTGGCGCATGAGGTACTCCACCGCCGCGTCGGTTTCGAGGTCATCGCCAGGCGACAGCACAGCCATGCCCGGCAACACGCGCATGACGGCCAAATCCTCCAGCCCTTGCTGCGAATACCCATCTTCACCAATCGCCACGCCCGCATGACTGCCGACAATGCGCACGTTGGCTTGTGTGTACGCCACCGAGAGACGCAGCTGGTCAAAACGCCCGGTGATGAAGCACGCAAACGAACAGGCGAAGGGCACCTTGCCACACAGGGCGAGGCCTGCTGCTGCGCCAATCATGTTCGCTTCCGCAATGCCCATTTCGAAGAACCGTTCCGGATACTTCTTGGCGAACATCTCCGACTTGGTGCTCTTGGAGAGGTCAGCGTCCAACACCACCAGTTCGGGATGGCTCTCACCGAGCCGAACCAGCGCTTCACCAAACGCATCGCGGAGTGCCTTGGCCGACATGACTACCCACCTCCACGAACGGTTGACTGCCCCGCCGCACGAATCTCGGCGAGTGCTTTTTCAGTTTGTTCTGGATTGGGCGTAGCCCCGTGCCAGGCGATTTGGTTCTCCATGAAACTGACGCCCTTGCCCTTCACGGTGCGTGCCACAATGAAGGTCGGCTTGCCCGAGGTGCCGCGCGCGCTCGCCAGTGCGCGGCCGACTGCGGCCAAGTCGTGGCCGTCGACGTCGATGACGTTCCAGCGAAACGCACGCCACTTGTCGACGATGGGTTCAATGTCCATGACGTCTTTGACGTGCCCGTCGATTTGCCCACCGTTGAAATCCAAAATGACGGTCAGCGTATCCAGGCCGAACTTCGGCGCCGCCATCGCGGCTTCCCAAATCTGGCCTTCCTGGGACTCGCCATCGCCAATCATGCAGTAGACGTGAAATGCGTTTTTCTCGAGCTTGGCTGCCATCGCCATTCCGAGCGCAATCGACAGCCCCTGCCCCAGCGAACCGGTGTTCGCCTCCATCCCTGGCAGCGTGAGGTTGACGGGGTGTCCCTGAAGCGGAGAGCCCAGCTTGCGAAGCGTGCTCAGTTTCTCGCGGCCGAAATAGCCTGCTTCGGCCATCGCCGCGTAGACCACCGGCACGGCGTGGCCCTTGGACAAGACGAAGCGGTCTCGTTGCGGCCACTCTGGGCGCTTGGGGTCGTGCTTCAAGAAGTGAAAGTAGAGCGACGCGACGATCTCCACCGCCGACAGCGACCCGCCGGGATGACCACTTCCCGCACGGGCCAGCATCTCAATGATGTCGACGCGCATCCGCGCACAAATACCGCGCAGCCGTTCGATGTCTGCAGCAGAGGGCGCGTCGCGTGAAGGGGCCATACGCGCCGCTTAGCGTTTGGCGCGCGCGCCGGCAAGCATGTCGGACGACCAGCCTCTGTTCAGTTGTTACCTTCACCCGCGAGGTAGCCCAAAATCACTTCGTCGAGGCTCTTCTCCGAGATGAGGTCTTCGCCAAAAAGCGTTTCTGCACCGATTTCGTTGGGTTTGGGGGGTGACTTCATCTCGCGGGCCGCAATCACTTCCGGGGGCAACGCAAGCGCCGCGCTCGGTGCGGCCGCTGGCGCAACCTGGGGCTTCGCTTGCGGCAGCGCTTGGCCCGTCTGCATCTTGACGTTCTTCGACTCTTCGGCGGTCGCGAGCTGTCCCGGTTGGTAGTGCTTGGCAGCGCCGGCGGCGTCGATGTTGTCGTAAGTGCCGCTGATGAGATTGCGCAGCATCTCCTTGTGCTGCTCTTCCATCAGTTCTCGAACCACCTCGGGCAAGTTGTCCGCCTTGAGGATGTCGGCGTACGACGTTTTCTTCGACGCGAGAATGTTCCCGCCCACAAACAGGTGCGTGATGATGTGCGGGTTATTCACACCGGAGTCTTCCGTCTGGACGTGAAAGACTCGCCCCTTGTGCTTGATGTTGTGATTGAAGCCGGTGACGGCTTTCTCGAAGGTTTTCGCCATCGCGCAGCTTCGGAACGAAAGGTAGCGCCGACGAACCGACGGAGCAAGGCAACGGCGCCAACATCCCTTCTTTCCACCGCCGCCAGTCAGATTCGCTAGAGTCCATCCGTCCCCATGCGTCGCCCGGAGACAGCCCAAGGCGCAATGACCCAGGGTTCCTACACCCCATCCGTCAGGACTGTCGAAATCGCTGGAATCTTGTCTTTCGCGGCACTCGCCGGCATCGCCTGTGTGAGGCTTGGACCGCCAGCCGCTCAGGAACCCATGCTTGCACTGGGCGCACTCCTCTTGGGTTATTTCTCAGCGGATTTCGCATCTGGCGTCATCCACTGGGCGGCTGACACGTGGGGTTCAATGCACATGCCCATTTTGGGTCGGGCATTCTTACGGCCCTTTCGCGAACACCACCTGGACCCCAAGGCGATTACACGGCACGACTTCATCGAAACCAACGGCAACAACTGCATCGCGTCCCTGCCCGTGCTTGGGGTGCTGGCGACCCTCATCTTCGAAACACCCGCGAGCCGCTTTTTCGCCTATTGGCTGTTCTCCCTCGTGGCCTGGCTTTTCGTGACCAATCAGCTTCACAAATGGGCGCACACGGATGTCCCGCCAGGTTGGGTCGCTTGGCTGCAGCGCTGCCGCATCATCTTGCCGCCGACTCACCATAACGTTCACCACACCCCGCCGTACCATCGGAACTACTGCATCACGTCAGGCTGGATGAACGCGCCTTTGGCATGGATGCACCTGCTTCCGGCGCTTGAAACACTCATCACCCACACCACCGGCGCCCTCCCCCGACGCGATGACTTGGGCGAATACGCAGCGCTGCAAATGGCTTTGGAGAACGCGCGCCGACCGGCTCCTGAACACGCGGCGTCTTAGCTTTCGGCAACTTGGTTTGAACCAAGTTGGCCCGTCGCCTGTTTCAGGATGCATCAGCCTCCGCACTCACACAGGCCTCCCGCGCCCTCGCCCCCACCACCAAGTACAGCCTTCTCGCATCGACTTCACCCAACAGTGCAAGGACGTCGGCCAACAAGACACGGGACTCCATCAAGACGCCCTGCAGTCTCCAAAGCAGGACCTCGTCAGACAAAGCTTCAGCTTCTTTCAGAGTCAACATGCCCGTCTGCATAACACCTGAGTCTGACACTCCCATACTCATGACTCATGCATGCAAGGGCGGCACCAAACACTCAAGGAAAAGCACGCCCGTGGCAGTTTCGGAAAAGCGACTTGGTTTGAACCAAGTTGAATGCGCCGGGCGGGCCCGTTCGGGTCAGCCAACCGTGGCAGAGGTCACGCAAACTTCAAATCGACCAGCTCCGCATGCGCGATGGGCACACCCAGGAATCGCGCGCCCACGTCGCGAAATTGCTCGGGCACGTCCGTCACGAAAAATTCGGTCTCGCCCAAGCCGCCGCTACCGCCTGAGCCCCCCGTGTCGCTGGCGCCGGGAGTCCGGCCAGGTCGGACCAACGCCTCCACAACATCTGCAGTCGCTTCAGCCGAATCCACGAGCTCCACGTCTGCGCCGAGCGCCTGCGCAATCACTTCACCCAGCAGTGGGTAGTGCGTGCAACCCAGCACCACCGTATCCACGCGCGCCTGCACCAAAGGCTGCAAGTAGCGCTCCGCCACCAGGCGTGGCACTTCCCCCTGCGTCCAGCCCTCTTCTGCCAGCGGCACAAACAAAGGGCACGCCTGCGTCACCACACGTGCGTCGGGCACGAGAGCCGCCAACGCGCGCTGGTAAGCGCCTGAGCGAATGGTTCCGGCAGTGCCGAGGACGCCCAGGTTCCCGCGCGTTCGCGCCGCAGCTGCCCGAGCGCCAGGCTCAATCACGCCGACCACTGGAATCGGCAACGCTGCTCGAAGCGCTGGCAGCGCCACGGCCGAGGCCGTGTTGCAAGCCACCACCAACAGACGAATCCCACGCTGCATCAGAAACTCGGCGTTCTTGAGCGCATAGCGACACACGACTTCGGCGGACTTTGTGCCGTACGGAACGCGTGCCGTGTCCCCGAGATAGAGAATGTGCTCGCCCACAAGCCGTTGGCGAAGCGCTTTCAAAACAGTCAGCCCCCCGACGCCTGAATCAAAGACGCCGAGGGGCTTTGGGTGAAGCGGAGGGGGAGAAGGGCTCACCCCCCCGGAATATCAGCGATACAGCGGAACAGTCACCGCTTGAGACGCATCGCGGAAAACGCCCGCCACCACAGTCACAAAGGGCGCATTGCCAGCAGAGACGTAGGCACCCGATGGCCCCACCGCGTCCATGACGACTCGGTAGGTGCCCGGCGGCAGAAACCAGTACACAACCGAATCCCCACACGCGTAGCCTTGACCGTCGGCACCCAGGTCACCGCTTGGGCCATAGAGCAGGTTGCCTTGCGCGTCAGCGAAGTTGACCGCCAACGTCGGGTACCCAGCGCTTGCACAGCTCACCGGCCTGCTGCCCAAGTAGAGCTGCGCGCGAACGGCCGCCCCACCCACCGCCCAATCCAAAGCGTAGTCGGCACTGACCGGCTGATTTCGCAACGTCGTCAGGGTGCTTTGCGCCGCGTAGTACGGGTAGCCGTCCAGATCGACCGCCACCAAGTCGATGTTGTGAAGGCCCGGGTTCAAGTAGTCGGTCAATGCACCTTCGGCGACTTGACCGGCCTCGCACGTGTAGCGAAGCGTGTCGCCATCAATGGTGACGTCCACGAAAGTGATGCCTGCCTGCGCACAGCTGGGATTGCTGCTGGCCGCGTTGGGCGGGAAGCTCCAGTACAGGTAGGCGTAAGAGGGCGCGACGCCAAACGGCATCAAGTCCACGTTGACGCTGACACTGCCGTCGACAACGAATCCGCCGTTGGCCGAATAAAGCAGCGCGCCGTTCCAGCCGTGGGCCTCAACCGTGTAGCTGTAGCCACCCCCATCGAAGTCGTACAGCCGGATGCCCGGGTAGCCGTTCACGTTGCATGGAAACACACCGTTATTCTCCAAGACTTGTCCTGGAATGACGACGCGCACATCGCGCACTTCGGGCCGGTCTTCGCAGTAGCCATTCACAAAGCTCCAGGTGAACGTGACGTCGCCGGGCGCGCGCAGGGAGTCGTAGCCATACCCACCCCCGTCATCCAGCCAGAGGCAGCCGCTCGACATCATCAAGGCGACAGTTGCAGCGAGTGAACGAAGTACAGACATGGTCAAACCCCCTCGGTCTGAACGGACAGACGGGGGACCTCGCCGGGAATTCAATCCCGGCCGAGTTGTTGTCTGTGTGGTTGTGCGATGGTACGCGACACGTCTCATGTCCCAGACCTTTTCGGTATTTGCCGCGATTCATTATTGGGAAGTGATTCGGCAGGGCTCGCCGGTGGAGCTGCTCGTGCTTCTGCTGCTCGCCGGAGTCTCTGTTTTTTCTTGGGCCCTGATTGCCCTCAAGTCCCGCCAACTGTCCCGGGCCAAAACCCAGTCGCTCGCATTCCTCGATGCTTTTTGGAAGGGCACGCGGCTCGAAGCGATTCACCAGACGGCCCAAGGACTGCCGAGTTCACCTTTGTCACGGGTTTTCTCTGCGGGCTACGAAGAGCTCACGAAACTGGCCCAGCACCGAAAGTCGGCGGCAGACGCGAGCGGCGCGCTGGCCTCCCCCCTCATGTCAGACCGCCTTGGCGGCATTGAGAATGTCGAACGCGCTTTGGCGCGCGCATCCAGCACACAAATCACTGAGCTTGAAGCCAGAGTCCCCTTCTTGGGAACCATTGGTTCGGCCGCCCCATTCGTCGGATTGTTCGGAACCGTCATGGGCATTCTCAACGCCTTCAACGAAATCGCAGACAAAGGGAATGCGACCCTCGCCACCGTGGCGGCGCCCGTCGGGAACGCACTGTTCGCCACAGCGGCCGGTCTCTTTGCGGCCATTCCGGCTGTCGTTGCGTACAACGCCTTCGTCTCCAAAGTGCGCGTGTTTGATTCGGAGATGTCCAACTTTTCGGCCGACTTTTTGAACATCGTCAAACGCCACTTTTTCACCTAGCGAGTCTTCTCATGGCCGTGAGCGGATCGGGCGGCGCCCCGGGTCGTACAACCCTCAGTGACATCAACGTCACCCCCATGGTGGACGTCATGTTGGTGCTGCTTGTCATTTTCATGGTGACGGCGCCCTTGATTCAGCAAGGCGTGAAGGTCAACCTGCCCGACGCCCGTGCAGCACCGGTGGAAGCGTCCGAGCAAAAGCTCATCGTGTCCGTAGACGCGCGACAGCGAGTGTTTTTGGGAGAAGCCGAGGTGCCCCTGGCGTCACTCGAAGACATGCTGAAGGCCAACGCCAAAGCGCAACAAGACAAAGAGGTCTACCTGCACGCCGACCGGAGCCTGCCGTACGGCATGGTGGTTCAGGTGATGGCCGCCGCGCAGCGCGCGGGCATCACCAACGTCGGGATGGTCACCGACTCAACACCCGCCCGCGCCGAGGGCATGCGCTAGTGTCCTCCCCGGGGCGCATGCACGCCCGCACGGCGGAGAGCCTTCTCGCGTCTCGGCCCGGTCTCACGACGCGCGCGTGGAGCACCTCGCTGATTCTCCACCTGCTCTTGGGCGGGGGACTGCTGGTGTGGCAAGCCATCGCTTCTCGCCCTTCCATTGACATGAATCAGAAGCCGATTCGCGCCACGCTGGTTCGCTTGGGGAAGCCGAGAGACGAGAAGCTGCTGCCACGCAAAGAAGAGCTTCCGCCACCACCACCGCCTGCGCCCGCAGCTTCAACGCCGCCAGCGCCAGTTCCGCCCCCCGCGCAACGTCCTGGGGCCGCGCCGCCCAAGCCGACGACCGCCCCACCTTCACGCACCGAGAAGACGTCGGACGCACGCAACCGCCTTTTTGGTGCGTTCAGCAAGGTGGCCAAGCCCCCCAGTGCGGATGAACTGGAAGGCGCGAACGATGGCGACCCCATGGGGGATTCCGCCGTCGCCGAGGGCGAACGGTACTTCGGTCTCTTGCGCGCCCAGGTGCATCGCCACTATGACATTTCGCAAACGCTCAGTGAGTCTGAGCGTCTGGCTTTGCGTGCCCAAGTCGCGCTGCGCATCGACAAGAACGGTACCGTCGTGTCCGCCAAGCTCGTCCGGCCATCTGGCAACGACCTGTTCGATTCTGCCGTGTTGGCAGCGATTGACCGCGCATCACCCTTTTCGCCGCCACCCGATGGCCTGCGCGATGCTATGCGGGGCAGTGGCGTCATCCTGGAGTTCCGACCGTGATTCTTCGCTTCCTTCTTGCATGCGTTTTCATCTCCGTGGGGCAAAGCCTTGCCCAAGCCCCTGTCATCGAAATCTCGGGGGCCAACTTTCGCCCGATGCCACTCGCCTACCCTGCTGCGCTGGTCACGACGTCGGACGCGCGGGCCGCGGCGGCGGAGTTCGATGGCGCGCTCAGTTTTGACTTGGGTGCGGCCGGCATTTTCCAACTGCTCGACCGAAAGGGGTTCTTGGCGTCGTCCGGTGAAGGCCTCGACGCAAAGCAGATTGCGTTTCGACGCTGGCAAGACGTTGGCGCGGAAGCGTTGGTGAAAGCGCAGTTTTCCGTGGCAGGCGGGCAGTTGGTTGCAGAGGTGCGCGCCTACACCGTCCAGAACGGACGAGAGGACTTTCGTCGCACCGAAAAGGCGCCCATCTCAGAGGCGCGGGTGTTGGCCCATCGTGTGGCGGATCTGCTCTACACGCACTACACGCGCGAGCCGGGGCCCTTTGCGTCGCGACTCGCCTATGTGAAACGTCAGGGACCCCACCGCGAAGTCTGGGTCTCGGACTGGGACGCGAAGCGTGCGGTGCGCGTTGCCTGGGATGGCATGCACCTGATTCCCGCCTGGGTTCCTGGGCAGCCCGACGTGGCCTACACATCGTATCGCCGACAACGTCCCGAGCTTTTCGTTCAACGCCCAGGAGGGCCGCCGCGACCACTCGTCGAGAGCGCCACCATGGTCACCGGCGCCACGTTTTCGCCTGACGGTCGGCGCCTGGCGTTTTCGAAGGCCGATGAGGGCGGTGCCGTTCAAGTCTACGTGGCCAACGCCGACGGAAGCGATGCGCGCAAAGTGACGGACTCGCCCTATTTCATCAATACGAGTCCTTCTTGGTCGCCGGACGGCAGGCAACTTGCCTTTGTTTCGAATCGAGGCGGGTCTCCCCAAGTTTATACGATGGGTGCGGATGGAACTGGGGTCCGCCGACGCACGTTTCGTGGGAACTACAATCAGACGCCAGACTGGTCTCCCCGCGGCGACCTCATTGCGTTTACCGCGCGGGATGAGCGAAACGCTTTCGACATTTTCACCGTTCATGTCGATACCGGCGAAGTCACTCGCCTCACCCAAGACCAGGGCAACAACGAAGAACCGGCATTCGCTCCAAACGGACGCCTGATTGTCTTCACATCAACACGTCTGGGAGGCCCTCGCCTCTTCGTCATGACGCTCGACGGCAGTTCACAAATGGCACTGCCGACCGAGCCAGGGACCTACACAACGCCTGACTGGGCGCGGTAGGGCCCAAGCACTCAGGGTCGATGCGTTAGACCGACACCAAAAGATTAATGAGCAGTGCGGAGTCTGGATCAAGCTGCGTGAAGCGCACCCCGACACCGTCTTTGCTGACGCGCACCACTTCACCCGTCGCGTGGGCGGGGGCTTTCCCGGCTTGCGTCGTGGGGAATTCCACATCGAGCGTGTCGCCAATGCGTGCCAGCCTGCCCATTCGAAGAAACACCCCGCCGGCAGACAAATCTCGCGTTTCGGCTTCTTCTGTTGGAGCGCTGTCACTGCGGCGATGGCGCACCGTGAGTGTGACAGGTTTGCGCGCGTGTCGCCGTTTTTCGGTCGAATGGAACATGGCATTAGCCTCGCTCTGACACAACCGTAACACAACCGATTTGCGAAACCGGTTCCCGGATGATTTGCAATCTGGAACCGGTCTAGAAAAGTCCTACGCTGAACTGAATGTTGGGATTGTTCTCGTTCAAGAGGCCATCGGGCACAACGTTAAAGCCCAAGTCGAGCGCCAGAGGGCCCACCGGCGTCACATAGCGAATCCCAATGCCCGCGACGTACCGGAACTCCAGCGGCCGATAGTTTCGGGGATTGAGCCAGAGGTTTCCGACTTCCCCGAACAAGCCCAATGCAAAAGCTGCCGGCAACGGAATCCGAAGCTCCATCTTGCCCAGTGTGAACAGCTCGCCACCTTCCGACGGCAGCTGATTTCCGCCGAGCAACGTCAACGCCGACGACGTGCAGCCACCGCGGTTGGCGAGACGCTGACACGCTTCGACTTCACGTTCGAGATCTGCCCGTCGGTCAGCCGGCAGCAAGCCATCTTCTCGAAAGCCTCGCATACTGGTGGCGCCGCCCAAGAAGAAGCGTTTGGGCGCAATCGTCGTCGACGCTGGGTCGAGCCGAAAAATCCGCCCCGCGCGTGCGGAGAGCGCCAACACCACGTTTCCCCCCAGAGGAATGTAGCCGGTCACGTTCGCCGACGCCTTGAACGTGGAAATCAACGAACGCCCTATCGGACGACCTCGTGAATCGGTCAGCGTCGCGCCCAAGTCGCCTGTAAACTCGGACTGAAACGAGACCAGTGCGCCGCGCGTGGGATTGCTGCGGTCGTCGCGGAAATCAGCGCTAATGGATTGGGCCACCGTTTGAAGCGCGAAAATCCCCTGCGGGAAGCGGAGGCGCTCGGCATCAACGCCAACGGATGTTGCGCGAAGCTGCTCCAAACTCCTGGCCGCTTGAACTTGATCGCGTTCGATTTCATAGCTGAGTCCGATGTCGAGCCAACGTGTCGCGGCCCAGCTGACGCCCGCGATGGCGGCAAACCGCGTGAAGCGAAACGATCGACGCAACACGCGTTCTGCGACCAAATCGAGTCTTGCGCTTAGCTCGATGGGAAGAAGCGCATAGATGCGCGGCTGTTGCAAGGACAGCGTCCCGCGGCCTGCCAGCCCTTGGACCCCCCGCAATTCAGCGTCATCGAAGAATTCGGTGAACAGCTGGTCGCTGGCGCCGACGTAGTTGATTTTCCCTCGCGCGACGACGCCCAAGCCGATGCCAAAAAGATTGGGATAGGTGGCATCCGCGATGAGCCGAGGTCCATCGGCCAGCGAGTAGCCCCCGCCAACTTCACCGAAAAAGCGTGACCGCTCACGCACCTCAACAATGACATCTTTGGTGCTCTCCACCTGGTCAGGCGCCAGAAGCCGAACGGCCACCTGACGAAACAACCCGAGTTGCAAAAGTTGTCGCTGACTTTCGAACAGGGCCTCCGGGTTCACAAAGTCCCCAGGCTTGAGGCGCACGTGCGCCCGGACGAGGTTCTCCTGGGTCAACTCCAAACCTTGGATGATGACTTTGCCCGTCCGTACCTTCGGCCCAGATACCGTCTCCAAGATGACCTCAGCCTGAGCGCCTTCTCTGCTGAGTGATGTCCTGGGCTGCACCTGCGCGAACAACCATCCGCCCTCGCCCAGCGCACGCGTCAGCTCAAACCGCGCCGCTTCAAGCGCTGCAGGGCGAAGCGGAGCACCTTCCTCCAGCCCCGTCGTCCGCGGCGCAGTGAATCCCTCCGGAAGCCCTGGGAAGCGAACCGCCCGTACCCGACTCTGCTGGCCCTCTGTGACAGCGAACCTCACCCGCGCAACGTGGGACTCCACATCGACATCGACCCGGTCCAATTTGACGGTGGCGCTCAGAAAGCCATCGGCCCGGTACGTTTCTTCGAGCCGCCGGGCGCCTTCCACATAAGCGTCCTCCACGAACACACTTCGAATGGGTGGTGGTGGAAGGGTCGAGAGGGGCTTATGGGTTCGCCCTTCAACATCGAGGGGATCGTCAAGAAGGCGAACGCTCGGCGGATCTCCAACGTACGTCGCCACAACATCCAACAGACGCTGCTGCAGGGCGCTGTCCGTTTTCTCCCGATTTCCAGCGAAATCAATTGCTCCCACGCGGACGGGCGGACCTTCCTCGATTAAGAAAGCCAACTCGGCCCGACCCGGCCCCGTTTGCTGTTCCCGGTGCACCACGCGCGCGGAGAAAAAACCTCGGCTCCGGTAGAAACCCTCGAGCTTTCTCGCCAGCGCGAGTGACGTCCCCGCGTCCAGCAGCTCTTCTCCCGTGTAGGCGAGCACAGCACGCAACTCTGACGCCTTGAACGCTCGCGCGCCAAGAAACACGATGTCGATGACTGGCCCACTTTCGACCGGCAGGACCAACTGTGCCCCGCCCGGGCTGCCTGACATCGGCACGATCTGCGGTTCCGCAACGCGCGCCCGGTAGTAGCGACGCGTTCGATAGAGGGCCTTGAGACGCTCGACACCCGATGCCAAAACCGACTGGTCAAGAACGTCGCCCAACTCGATTCCCAGCGCGGCGAGCAGCTCAGGGGTCGCCAGTCCGGCTCCGGTGGCAGTTACCCCGAGAACCCGCGTGGGAGGGCCTTCGTCAATCTGCAACGTCACATCCGCGGTCGCCCCACTGACATCTGCCCGCGCCGACACCCGTGCGGCGGCGTAACCCTTGGCCCGATAAAGCGCAGTGACGCGCGACTCGGCACGCGCCAATTTTTCACCATGGAACTCGCTCCCTGACTCGAGATTCGCGCCCTCACGCAGCGTCGCTTCGGGCAACACTTTGTGCCCCACAAAACGAACTTCACCGACACGCACGGGAAGTGAGAGCTCAAAAGCAATCCGAACCCCTTCCGCTTCCGGGCGTGAGGTGACGACGACGTCGGCAAACTTGCCCGTTGCCATGAGTCTTTCGATGGAGCGCCGCACCGCACGGACAGAAAGCCGTTGTCCCCGGCGCACGGCGATCAAGTCGCTCAAGCCCATCTCATTGGCGCCAGCGGGCAAATGAATTTCCACGGCCGTCACCGTGGGGGCAAGCGATGGCTGCGCCCAAGCTGGCAAGGCCAGCGACATGCCGACAATGGCAGCGAGGGCTATTCGATTTCCCATCGCAGTTTCAAATCAAGGCCCAGGTTCCCAAAGGAGTAGTCGAGATTTTCGTTGTCCCATTGCGCCTGAGCAGAAAGCCTGTCGCTAAACTGGTACTCGGCCTGCGCACGTGTTCCCCGTCCAGAGACGGGTTGAGCAATCCGAATCTTGAGCTGTTCGGTCAGAAGCTTGGACTCCAACTGCGGCGTGGATTCCACGACGCCTGTCGCGCTGTTGTACAGGGTGGCGACGCGAAGCGAGACATCACGCAGGAGCGCGTTCTTTGGGAAGAACCGCTGCACCTGGCGATCGAGGCCCGAAGCCGCCAACAGCGCTTCCGCGGCCAAGCCGGCACCCGTCCCCGCCGTGTTGGTTCGGTCGCGCGAGGTAATTCCCAGTGTCAGCAAAGACACGATGTCACCCTCCGGCAGTGGAGGCTCCGAAGTGAACAGCAGCTTGGGATCTGCCGTGCGACCGAAAGCATGCAAGAGCACGCGATACTCGCGTACTTGTGTTTCTGCGCGGAGATCGAACATCACACTTTGCGCTTCGGGGTCCTTGAACTCCAAGAGCCCCTGCGTGACCGTGAATTGATTGCCCCGGAAGAACGCCTGGCCACCCGATGCCGCTTCGATGGTTCCCAAAATCGCAGGGCGTTGATTCGTTCCAACGAGCCGCAAATTTCCGGACAAGCGCCCGCGTGCAAGATTGTTGTCAATCCGCGCGTCGGTCAGACGCGCTGCGATGTCCAAGCGAAGCCACTCTGTCGACTCCTCCGCGCGGCGCCCACCCGAGTCGCGCAGAAGACGCTCCAGGAACGACTCCAGGACGATGGGCTGCTCGTAGCGAACCTGAGAGAAGGTCAGCTCCCCACCCAGCTTTGGCGTCTCCGTACCCCTTCGCGTCAGAATGAGTTCGCCGCTCGTTTTCATCGGCAACTCGGGCAGCGGTCGAAACCCCACGTTCTCCAGCGATGCGCGCACTTGCGTCGCACGGGGCGAGAAACCTTCGAGCGCCATCTCCCCGCGTGCACGCACTCGCCCCTCATTCAGCCAAAGTTCCACGTCTTCCAAGAGGACGCGCGCGTCGGAGAAATCAGCGCGACCCGAGAAATCACGAACGGACAAGGCCTGTTCACGGACGCCGAAACGCGCATTGGTCCATGTGGCACGGCCCACGAAAGACGGACGGCGAACGGGGCCGCCCATTGCAGCGTTGAGCTCAAACTTTCCGCTGGCGCGCTCCAGCCGTGGAACAAAGCTTTCCAAAAGCGCGAGGTCCATCGCCCCCTGAATCTGAAGGTCGAGGCCTGGCCCGCCGAGAACACCCAGCGCCGACACTGCGCTGTTGGGACCGGCCATCTGAAACTTGTCGACGAAAAGCTTCCGGCCGTCGAAACGCAACTCAATCGGGCCATCGTTTCGAAGCTTGAGGTTCTCCCGGCCCAACTCCAACTGGGCCACGTCCGCAGAAAACTCTGGGGACTGAGTGCCTCCCAGAAAGCCGCGCGCGGCCAGCTGACCCGACAGCCGCCCGTCGAGACCCTGGGCGACGTTGCGCGCGGGGAGAAAGGGCCGCAGCTCAGCCAGCGCCAGCGCAAGGCTCGCGTCGTACGGATACGGCTCTTTGAGCTTCACCCGCGCTTCCACATCGGCACCCGTGAAAAGCTGCCCGCCCGTCGTGAAGTCACGTCCCACAAGACTTGCCCACAAGGAGAGAGCGCCCATGTCGCGCTGCCCGATGAAGACGCTTGCCCCCTTGAGGGTGGCACTCACCCGTGGAACTTCGCTGGTTCCATCGATTCGACCCCGGAGCACGAGGTTGCCCCGAATCGCGTGCTTTTCGCTGCGCTCTGCGCCCACGAGTTCCGAAAGCCGTGCAGGCTCCATCGCGAACGCGTAATCCAGGCGACCGCCATCCAGCGCGTAGTCGCCTGTCATGCTCAGCTTTCCCGCCGGACCATCGAGTTCGAGCGTCGCGAGATTGAGCGTTTCGCCGTTGATGAAGCGAAGGGCCAGCGCCCCATCTCCCAGGCGCCGGTCCATGAATCGGACATCCGCCAGGGTGACATCGATATCCCCTGCAAGTGTCTTGACGGGGCTGTCGACCTCCACGCTCGCGGTGGCTTGTCCTGTCAGCCGCCCTTGCAAAACCTCCACGGAGGGATCTAACGGGACAATCAGGTCAATGAGATCCTCGACGCGTGCTTTCGGCGCCGACACCGAGAGCTTCGCATGAAGCCCCCCCTTGGCAGCAAAATCGAGGCCCAAAGACCCTTGGTACGCGGTCCGGCCTTTTTGACCTGCCACGTTTGGAAACTCGAGCACGTTGCGACGATACTTCAAGCGTCCTTCTGCAACGCCCATCGCGTAGTCCCAAAACAACAGGTCACGCAGCGCGACAGACGCTTCGACTTGCACATCACCGCTGGGTCCCCACACTTTGTATTCGGCGGTTCCACGCCCCAGCGTTCGAAAACCCGCAATTTCTTCAAAATCGCTCAGGTCCAAGGACGGCATCTTCCCCTCGATGTGCAGAAGTCGATCAGGGTCGGCGTACCAAATGGTGACCTCGCCTTCCGCAACGCTCGATTTCCTCGAAACGCGTGCGTTCTTAAATTCAACACGATCGCTGTGAAAAACGAGACGAGTCGTCACCCTCCCCTGAGGGAAGTCCAGCACGGTGCGCTCTGGGTTGTGCGGCAACCGCCACGACTGACTCGTCAAAATAAAGTCCTCGCCCGCGATGTCGGCCTCACCCTGAAGAAAGAGGCTGGGTGAAACATGCCCAGAGACTTGGGCCTTCCCCGACCCGAGAAAGTTGACCCATGGGCCTTCGAGACCCGCCTTCTCGACGGCAGCGGCAAAGCTGGCGCGCTCCGCGTCCATCTTCGCGCGCACGGGAAACGACCCAGACAGCTGCATCTGCCCCGACACGCGCGCCGTCCCAGGGCCCAACGGCAGCAGAAGTTCCTGAAGCGTGAGCTCGGTGCCTGCCAGAGAAAGCCGTCCCCGAAAATCGCCGGGCTGATACACGCCGATGCCTACTGCCGTTCCTCGGACTTCGGCAGATACGGCGGGAGCCTTGGCATCGCCGCTCACGCCGAGGCGAGTCCACAAATGGCCCTTCACCACCTGTTTGAGCCCCGTCGCCTTGGCCAGCGTCCGCATCGGCACAAAGAGTTGGGCATCGAGCTGCAAACGGGGCTCACACAAGCGTTCGATGGTGCCCGCCACAGTCACTGAAAAGTCATCGAGGCCAATCTCGGCGCGAGTCAGCGACACTTGTTGTTGCCGAACAGCGTAGCGCGCCCCAACGGCCAGCTGGGCCAACGCAAGAGGTTCCGTCTCCGGGCCCAGGTCGACGATTCCACGACTGGCTTGGACTTGGACTTCGGCATTGTCACCGCGACCTCGCCACCGAATATCGATTCCTCCGATCTCCAGCGAACGTTGGCCGGGAAGACGCACGGCAACGTCCGCCTGCTCGACATCTATCCGGTCGATGCCCACGCGTTCGAGAAGGCGCAACGGACATGGCGTGAGGGGGTCCGTCGGGGAAGGCGCCACAGGTGTGCTCAAGTCCAGCCGAACCACCGGGCGGAGCGCTCGGATTCGCCCGAGCCGCGCCGAGAAGAAAAGCGGGTCCAACACGCCAACCGTGACTTCGAGGGACTCGGCCGAAAACACCGGTTCGCCCCCTTTCGGCCTCAGGGCCACACCCGCGAGTTCCACTCGCTGGCTCAGGGGATCGATAGTGCAGTGTGCGATCTCGACTTCCAGCTTGAGCAGACGAGGAAGCTGGTGGCGCAGGAGGCGACAGGCCTGGTCAGCGGCGAGCTTCGAACGCAGGGTAAGAACACTGGCCGCCGCCAACACGAAAAGCACGAGGAGTACCCGCCCGGGGCTACCCCTTCGAATTCGCCCACGCACCGCTTAGAGCTTACCGAGGGCTTCCAGATAACGGTCGATTTCAGCCAGGTCTACTTTTCCATGCTGCGCAGCTGCCCCAAAGTGGGTCAGCACGTCCTTCTCCTGGGAGGCCGGCGACGACGCAGGCCCCAGTTCCAGGTCGAGGCCGAGTTGGGCCGCTGCCGCCTGCACCCCTGCCTCGTCGACACTGTCGACCCCTGCCAGGAAGGCCTCAAAGAGCGCGTTGTCACAAAGCGTGTTGATGATCCGCGGTGTTCCGCCCGAACAGTGATGAATGGCGCGAACAGCACCGGGCGAAAAAGGCATCTTCGGGCAACCGGCCAGTCTCAAGCGGTGTTTCACATATGCCGTTGTGGACTCTTCTGTCAGCGGCTCCAACCGATAGCGAACCGCGACACGCTGGGCCAACGGGGGATCCAGCCTCAGATTCTTTTCGATTTCGGGCAGCCCAAAGAAAACAAACGAAATCAGTTTTCTTTCCGGCACCTCTAGGTTCAGCAGCCCTCGAAACTCTTCCATGAGTTCACGGGTCTCGAGCATCTGCGCTTCATCGATAAGAACAACGGCCTTTCTGCCTTCTTCATAAATCTGAAGAAGCCGCTGATAGAGCTGCGAAAGCAACGTGAGTTTGTCTTGTGCCGGGCTTTCGACCCCAAGCTGCAGCGCGATGCGACGCAAGAGCCAATTCGCGGTGATGCCGGAATGAATAATCACCAGAAGGGCTGCTTCGTATTCTTCCTCGGGCAAGGCATCGAGAAGTCGCCGTGCAAGGGTGGTCTTCCCGGCACCAATATCGCCCACGAGAATCGACAGGCCCTTCATCGCCGAAACAGCGTGCATCAGCCGAATGAGCGCCTGCGCATGCTGCGTCGAGTTGTAATAGAAGCGGGAAACGGGCGCGTTGGAGAACGGTTCCTGCGCCAGCCCAAAGTAGTCCAAGTAGGTCACAGATACCCTACCTTGCGTGACTTGGGCGGGAGGGTCCGCAGCTTGGAAACAATTTCACCCACCCCACGATAGGCCGGATCCTGTTGGGCCACACGCTGGAAATGGGCGAGCGCTTTTTCGATGTTCCCGGCGGCCTCCCACGCGATCCCCAACTCAAACTCGAGCGCCTTGGCAGTGTCGCCAGCTGCAAACTCTGTCGCCAGAGCCTGCTGAAAAGCAGCCACGGCGGCCTGTGCGTCGCCCTTCTGCAGTTGCAACAAGCCAATCATCGTCAGACAGTCGAGTTCTTTCTTCTTCTTCGCTGAGCCCTCGCGAGCCAGCTTGAACTCGCTGATGGCGTCATCCACGAGTCCCATTTCTTTGTAGGCGATTCCCAAGTCGTAGTGCGTGTCGATGTCGCCGGGCTTCACGACTTTCTGCAAGCCCTTCTTGAAGTCCTGGAAGACCTCTTCGACCGAATACTGGAAGTCGTCTGGGCCGGGTTCTGGAACCACGTTGACGCCGCTGTTTGGACCCAGCTCATCGGCCAGCTCTGAAGCAAGGTCAAAGGCATCTTGACCGCCAGACACGGGTGCCGCGTCCGAAGTCACCTCAGGGTGCGATTCGGGCATCTGCTCGAGCAACGCGCTGGCCTTGGCATGGTCAGGATGCGCAATCAGAACGGCCTCAAGAATCTCTCGGGCTTCGTCGTACAACCCCTGCTGCACCAAGAACTCCGCTTCCGAGAGTTCTTCTGCAGCGGGCTCCTCGTCAGCCCAAGGAGATATCGCCTCGGGCAAAGGTTCTGACGCATAAGTCAGCGGCTCGTCGTCGAGCTCGGGCGCATCGTCATCCGGGACGATCGCTGCCTCTTCCTCAATGACCTCTTCCGGTTCTTCGGCGCTGGCCAGCGCAAGTTCTTCGGGCGCCGGAGCAAGCGCATCGGGCGGGGCCTCCGAAACGACCACTTCTTCCCGGTCTTCGTCGACCAAAATCGCTTCTTCCGCGATCTCCTCTTCGGCTTCGACAATTTCCCCTTCGGCTTGAAGCACCGCGAGAAAGGCCGGAACCTCGGGGTGGTCTGGATTCTCGGCAAGCATGGCGCGCAGGTAAGGCTGCGCCCGGCTCACGTCGTTGCGTCGCGTGCACAACCGCAGCACATTGAGCAACTGCTCGGCCGCTTGCTCCGTTTGCTCGGCAGCGACGTAGATTTGGTACGCCTTTTCGTGCGCATCCAGGCTTTCGGGGTCGGCCTCAAAGATTCGTTTCAAGTGGTCGAGCGCTTTGTCGTGAAGCCCGTATTTCAGGTACACGTCCGTCTCGGTCAGCAATTTGGCCAGACTCTCGCGATGGGCTGGCGCCCCTGCGCTCGAAACGCCTGAGACGGGCTCTCGACGTTGAGAAACCCCAGTGGCTTCCGAGCGCGGCGTGGACGGCGCCGCCGGCCGCGCGCTGACCTGCGTTCCTTGTTTGGCGAGCCAATCCGCATCGTCGGGGTCAAGCTCACCAATGCGCTGCCATGTCCCGGTGGCTTCTCCGGTTCGCCCCTGCTCCTTGTGAATCTTCGCGAGTTCCTTGAGAACCGACACAGTCTTTGACGTTTGACCCAATCCCTCGAACGCCCGGGACAACAGGTTGAGGGTTTCGACGTCCCGTGGATTGGCCTTGAAACAAATCTGCAACTTGGAAAGCGCGCGCTTGGGGTCTGCACGACCCAGGTACAACTCCGCGAGTTCGCGCGCGAGAACGGCATCCGTGGGCACAAGTGTCGAAATGCGTTCTGCCACGCGAAGGTAGTCGTCCATTCGACTGTTCTGCTTGAGGTAGTCAGCGGCAAACCGAAATTCGCCGATCGCGGGTTCAATCAGCTTTTCACGCACGTACATTTCCGCGAGCTTGACGCGGCTCGCGACGTTCTCGGGGTCCAAGTCGACCATTCGCTTGAGCGTGTCGAGCGATGCTTTCGGGTCGCCGGACTTGTCATACTGATTGGCGACAATCTGTAAGTACCCCATCGACTCCGAAACAAGCCCAAGCTGCTCATGCAGGTCAGCGAGCTTGAGATTGACCTCGCTGGCGTTGGGATCAAGCTTGAGGACCTGCTTGTAGAGCGCGACCGCCTTGAGAAAAAAACCACCGCTGGAGTAGCTCTCCGCGACACGCCCAAAGAACTGGGCCGCGCGAACATTGTCGTTCTTCTTCTGGTACAACTCGCCCATCTTCTGGAGAACCCGAACCTCACGTGGGTCCGCATCCAACACCTTCTGGTACTCTTTGATGGCCTTGTCGTAGGCGCCCTTCTGGACGAGCTTTGTGGCCGCTTCGATGATTTTGTTCTTGTCCATCGAGCGAAGCCCACACCACCCGAAGGGCCGATGGCCCCACAGCCAAACACCCGCGCCACCGCGCCGCGAGCTCCAACGGAAAGACGAAAAAGTAACGAAGTGCAGGGCCTTGGGTCAAGGCTCGGCGCGAGACTTTTCAGAGAGGAATCAATGGTTTAACGGCACCAGTGACATCGCACGCTTTCACGGCGTTTGCTCTATCGCTTTGCGCAACCGGTGCGTTCCTGTTTCCGACGCCAAAAGTCGCTCCACCAACCGCGTGTCGTATTCGCCCGCCATGAACCCTGAATCCGCCAAAGCGGCGCGATGAAAAGGGATATTCGTCCGAATCCCTTGCACCACATACTCTGACAGGGCGCGCTGCATGCGACGAATCGCCGTCGGCCGGTCGTCAGCGTGGACGATCACTTTCGCGAGCAGAGAATCATAGTGCGGTAGGACAGTGTAGTTCTCGTACGCAGCAGAGTCCACACGCACGCCATATCCCCCAGGCACGCTGTACCCGGTAATTTTACCTGGAGAGGGCGCGAACGTGACGGGGTCTTCCGCATTGACGCGGCATTCCATCGAGGCCCCTCGCATCTGAACGTCTTCCTGCTTCCAGGGCAGCGGCTCGCCAGCGGCGAGAAGAATCTGTGTTTTGACGAGGTCGACACCGGACACAAGCTCTGTGACCGGATGTTCCACCTGAACGCGAGTGTTCATTTCCATGAAGTAAAAACGGCCGTTTTCATCCATCAAGTATTCGATGGTTCCCAAGTTGTTGTAGCGAAGCGCGTTCATCGCCTTCAGCGAGATACGTCCCATTTCTTCGCGCAATTCGGGCGACACACCGGGCGATGGCGACTCCTCAATCAGTTTCTGGTGCCGGCGCTGCACCGAGCACTCGCGCTCGTTGAGATGCGACACGTTGCCGTGCTCGTCGGCCACAATTTGAATTTCGATATGCCGCGGCTTTTCGACGTAGCGCTCGACATACAAATCGCCGTTGTTAAACGCGGCCGCCGCCTCGGCGGACGCTGTTGAGAACGCCATCGAAAGCACCTTGGGGTCACGGACGATTTTCATGCCGCGCCCACCGCCCCCTGCGGCGGCCTTCAAAATGACGGGGAAGCCAATTTCAGCGGCGAAGGCCTCGGCTTCCTTGGGCGTGCGAACGACCCCCGGCGAGCCAGGCAGCAGCGGCAATCCTGCTTCGCGCGCCGCTTTCCGCGCACTCACCTTGTTTCCCATCAACCGAATCATGTCAGGCCGCGGCCCGATGAAACGAATCTGACACTGCTCGCAGACCTCAGCGAAATCCGCGTTCTCGGACAAAAACCCGTAACCCGGATGAATGGCATCAGCGCGGGTGATTTCTGCTGCCGACAACACGGCCGGAATATTGAGGTAACTCTCTTTGGAGGGTGGCGGACCAATGCAGACCGCTTCATCCGCAAACCGAACGTGGAGCGCGGACGCGTCGGCGGTGGAGTGTACGGCGACGGTCGCAATGCCAAGTTCACGGCACGCGCGAATGACTCGCAACGCAATTTCGCCTCGGTTGGCGATCAGTATTTTCTTAAACACGGTTTCTCAGCTCACCGGCTCAATGCGGAACAAGGCCTGCCCAAACTCGACGGGCTGCCCGTTCTCCACCAATACTTCTGTCACCTTGCCCGCGATTTCAGACTCAATTTCATTCATCAACTTCATCGCTTCGACGATGCAGAGCACTTGACCCTTCTTCACGGCCGCACCCACGTCGACGAAGGCCGGTTGGTCTGGGCTCGGTGTTCGGTAGAAAGTGCCCACGAAGGGCGAAGTCACCACCTGGCCAGGTTTTGCCGCCGGGGCAGGCGTGGGGGCTGCAGCTTTCGCCGACGGAGCGGGCGAAGCATACGCTGACGCAGGCGCGGAAACGGACGCAATGGCTGCCGAGGCTGCCGGATGAGGCTCAACAAACGTGAGCGGCGCGCCATGACCGCCCCGGCGAATCACCATGCGTTCGCTGCCGTTGCTCCAGGACAAGTGGCTGACCTCGGAGGCTTCGAGGATCTCCACCACTCGGCGCAGCGAATCGATGTCCAGCGATGTCCCTGCCACCGTCGGTTCCTGGGCACTGCCCTGCGATTTGGTTTTCTTGGTCATGGCTTCCCTTCGCGTGATTCCGTGGTGCGCGCTAGCTGCCAGAAGACACCCGCGTCAGGTATTTTCCGTCGCGCGTATCGATTTTCAACACGTCACCCTCGTTGATGAACAAGGGGACGCTCACGGTATACCCAGTCTCAAGGACAGCGGACTTCAAAGCGCCGGACACGGTGTCTCCGCGAATGCCGGGATCGCATTTGGCCACTTTGAGGTCGACCGAATTGGGCAGCGACACCCCAATCGCCTTGCTGTTGTAAAAGAGAATGGACGCGTTGATGTTCTCTTTGAGAAAATTTTTCGCTTCGCCCAGTCCGGACTCGGGAATGAACGTCTGCTCGTAGTTGCGGGTATCCATGAAGTAGAAGTCGTCACCTTGTCGATAGAGGTATTGCATCTCCCGCTCATCGATATCGGGCTTGCCCACCTTGTCGCCCGACTTGAACGTCGGCTGAAGAACCCGTCCCGTGATGAGGTTCTTGATGGACGTCCGAACAAACGCAGAGCCTTTTCCAGGCTTCACGTGTTGAAACTCAATGATTTCGTAGGGATCCCCATCGACTTCAATCTTCAGACCCTTGCGGAATTCGGATGTATCAATCGCCCCGGCCATCGTACCCACCCTGTGGCGAGCCCCCCTCACTGGGGGCCGCAAGAAAAGTGCGGGGTGTCTATCCGAACCCGGCCATCAGGGGAAGTGTAAGGCGCCGAACCACGCGGCAACGAAATGCCAGCTTGCTACAGCTCGGCTTTCACCTTTGGTGCGGCGACTCTGAGCGCAAAGCGCCCACGACCGAAGTTGCCGTCGGGCTTGAGGGCGAGCACCAGGAAGTACTCTGGAGAAACCAGGCGCATCAGGGTGACAACATTCTCGGCGTGAATCGACACTTCGTTCACACCGCCTGTTTTTAGCACCTGCGCAGCATTCTTGAGCTGCGTGAGAATGTTCGCGAACTCCACCCACGTGGTGGAGAGCTCGAGCTCTCCACTCGTCTGCTCGTTCGCTTGCACGGTTTCAACGGTGATGCCGTCAAACCCCATCACGCTGCAGGCGACCGCCCCATCGACTTGCGAGACAACATTTTGGAGCTCGGTTTGAAAGGACATGGCGGGACCAACCCTAGTTGCAGTACAGCTCTCCACAGAGTTCGGCTTTGGTCTCCATCCCCACCACGTCGGTGCAATTCACGAACGGATCCTCACACAGGTCGTAGGTGTTGAAAACGCTGCCCGGGAATTGAGTAAGGTTACTCACCAGATATTGGCCAGAAACCAGGCGACCCCGAAGTTCAATACCAATCGTGACCTCAACCGACTGAGCCACTCCGAGCGAGGTGGTCAGGATCTGCCGGGCGCCTGGACCGAGCGTGAACATCCGAATGCACGACGGCTCATTGTCTCGGTCCGAACCTTCCGGCACGTAGAAGAAAACGGGCAGCGTCTCGTCCGGGAGCGAAATGCTGGAACCCCCGGTCACCGTATAAGTGCGAAAAATCTCTTCAACGAGGAAGTCGTTGCGGCCAGCTTGGACATAATCAACGCCATTGACGCTACCGATGGCGCGCTCGATTGAATTCTCCACCCGTGCGTCCACCAATAATCCTGGAAAGTGAGCGACGTTGGAGCTGTGCCGGTAGATGTCCGCTGTCGCACCGCAAAGCTCCGAGCCTTGTGCGTACGAACCCTGCTGGAACCCCACGATTCGGATCGGGCTTTCGGTTCTTCCCACCGGGCAACCGGCGGTGACGAAGGCGATGGCACCCATGAAAATGGTCGCGCGAATACGGTTCATGGCTTCACTCACTCCTAGAGAGACTGCGCAAACGTGGTGCGGTTGAGAATGCGCGGCGTGATGAAAATCAAGAGCTCCTGCCGCTGTTCTTGCTCAAACGTGTTCTTGAAGAAGAACCCGAGAATGGGGATGCGTCCCAAAAACGGGACCATGTCGGTTTGGTTCGCCGAACGGCGCACGTAAATTCCACCGATGACGGTGGTGTCCCCGTCTTTGACCGACACAAGCGTTTCGGCTTCTTTTCTTTGAATGGCGGGCTGACCGTTGGCGCCCGTGGTCGAAGGGTCGGGCTGGTTGTTCTCCGCCTTGATTTTCAACAGAACGCCGCCGTCCTGATTGATGTACGGGGTCACTTCCAACTGCAGACGGGCCTCGATGAATGTCGTGTTCACGCCACCCGCCGACACCTGGCTAAAGGGAATCGACACACCCTGGCTGATTTTCGCAGTGCTCTTGTCGAGCGTCGTGACTTTAGGTGCCGAAATCGTTTTCACGCTGCCCTGGGCTTCCAAAGCCGACAAGCGCAGGTTAAGGCCAACCGCGCCGCCGGCCGACCCAAACAAGAAGCCCAACGCGCCGCCGGAGCCCGGACCCACTGCTGCGGGCAAGTTGACCGCGAAATTGGGCGTCGCGGACACACCGGGTGCGGTTCCAGCAACGCCGCCAAAGACACCAAAGGTATTCGGGAACGAGAGCCCTGTCGGGTTGCCGGTCGCCGGGGAAAGCGCACCTTGACCGCCCCACTGAACGCCAAGCTGGCGCGTGAAGTTGGTGTTCGCTTCGACGATGCGGCTCTCAATCATGACTTGCGGCGTCGGGATATCGAGCGCTTTGACGAGATTGCGAGCGTTGTGAATCTTCGAAGGCACGTCGCGCACAATCAGGACACCGGTGCGCGGGTCATGGCTCACAGAACCGCGTTCCGACAGAACTTCTTTCACCTTGTCGGCCAGCAGGTTGGGCAGCGAGTAGTTGACCGGGATGAGGTTCACCACCAAGTCTTCCTGCCGCATCAACGCTTTCTTGCGCTCTTCGCGAAGCTTGGCTTCCTCTTCAAGCGTCTTGAGTGGCGCGACCCGAATAATGTTGCCCAAGACTTCTTTGCCCAGGCTCTTCGAGCGCAGAATGAGGTCAAGCGCCTGGTCCCAAGGCACGTTGCGCAAACGAATGGTCACTTTGCCGCTGACATCGTCCGCAACAATGACGTTGCGCTTGGACACCTCAGCAATGACGCGCAGCAAGTTCTGAATGTCGATGTCCTTGAATTCGAACGACACGCGCCGACCGCTGTATCGACGAGATTGCTGTGGCGCGCCTTCCATCGCATAAGTCGGCGCTTCGGTGCTGAACCCGGCGGTCTTCTGAACCACCGTGGCCGCTTCCACACCCGCGGCCGCCGTCTTGACCCGGAGCTTCCACGACAAGCCCGACGCCGACTCCTTCACCTCGTCAGAAATTTCGCCATCCGCCGCAATGACAACACGAACGTTGTCGGTGCCTGGAACCGCGAAAGCACTCACCATCTTGACGGGTGTTTCCAGTGCACTGGTGTCCAGACTGCGCTCCAACCGCTTCGGGAGACGCGCTCCCTTGAGGGTGAGAACAGCACTCCGTGAATCTGGCCGCTCGACGGCGAAGCCTGCTTTTCCAGAAAGCTTCAAGGCGACTTCACCGCCGCGCGGGTTTTCTTCAAAGGACAAGTCTTTCACTTCGCTCAGCCCCTCTGTGGGAGGCGCAGTCGGTGCCACAGCGATGGGCTCGCTTTCGGTTTTCACTCCGTCGAGCGCAACGCGCTGACCGTCGATTTCGATGGTGGGCTCAGCGCCTTGGCCCAAAGCGGTGGCCGGCTTGGCTGCAACAGCCTGCTGCGCCGCGAGCTTCACCGCCAAGCCACCAGAGCGCGTCCATTTCACCTGATAGCTGGGCATCTCCTCACGCATGTCCAGAACAAGGCGCACCTTGTCGGCATGCTCGCCGCCGCGTACTTCCTTCACGAACTTCGCCTTCGCCTTGGGCAGTCGGGCCGCCAACTTTACGCCGTAAACGTCCAACGCCAAGCGTGGCGGGTCGGTGAGTTCAATCAACTCATACCGCGACAGTTCACCGTCTGCGTCCACCGAAACGCCTTGTGCATCCACGCGCAGGCCCGTGATACGCCGAGCCGGCTTTCGGACCTGGCGTTCGTCAGATTCTGCGGCAATCACGTTTTCAGCCTTCGCCCGGGCTGGGGCCTCAGCCGATGAGACGGCTGGGGTGGACACTTCGGACTTTGGCAACACCACCGCATGCGCGGCCGTTTGAGCCGCATTCGCCGATTCACGAACCACGATGCGAACCTTGTTTCCATCGGCCCGAACGTCGTGCGACACCGCTTTGTTCAGCGCGACCAAGACCCGTGCCACGCGCGAACGCTCGTCAGAGAATTGCGACGCCACGACACCCGAAACAGGGCCCGCACCTTCATGGTGCCCCTGGACTTTGGAAGCGTCGGCCGCCGCCACATCGACGACGAGGCGATCGGGGTCGTTCAGCTGGAATACCGTAAATGTCGGTGGACGGCTCCCCGAGACGACGACCTCTGCACCGGCCGCCATGGGTGACACTTGAACGTGAGACAGCGCATTGAGCTCGGAGGCCAGGGCCGCAGGTGCCATCAGAAGGGCATAGAGCGCCCCCCACCAGCGGTGACGGCTCGCGTTTAGGGTGGTGTCTTGGAACATGCGCGTCCTCATGGGTAGGTCTGCCCCGTCAACAAGTCGAGTTCCGGCGAGTGTTGCCGGTCAGCTTTCAATTCCAGACTCACCGGGCTTGGGCTTGCCTTTCCGGTGGCGTCCGTAAACATTTCTGTCACGGTGACCGAGCTGCGCAGAATCTGCGTGACCCGCCCACCCCGTTTTCCAATGCGCGTGTTGCGCCGAATGATGTGCCCTCGCCCTTGCGGGTCTTCCATCATGCCAATCGGGTTGGCGTCGCCCGTCACGACGGCAACCAACGCCAACTGGTCGAGGTCCCATTGGCACAAGGGATCATTGCACGCGCCCAGTTCGGACTGTCCGCTCGCCTGAATGTCGGCGACAGGGCTCCGAAAGGGGTCGCGCTTGCCCATGGGGTTATACGCGTACGCAATCGGCGCGGAGGCCTGCGACGTTGCGGCCGCTGCTGCTTTGGGTGCGGCTTTCTTTGCACCCGCCTGCCCGATGGCCTTGGTCGGCGCATCGCTGCCACATGCCGCAGCGAAGCACCCCAAGCACACCAAGACGACTCGAACGGAGAACTTGGGAATCATTCTGCCTTCCCTTTCTTCGCAGCCTTCTTGGAATCAGCTTTGGCCTTGGCCTCTATGAACCGGAACGTGGTCGCCAAAAATTCGCTCTTGAGAATCACTTTTTCGTTCTTCACTTCGGGAGAAGTGAGCAACAGGGCACTGATGTTGACAATGCGGCGCAGGTTCGCGACCTCTTGAAGGAACATCGCAATCTCGTGGTAGTTACCCGACACCATCATTTTGATGGGAATCTTCTCGAAGAACTCCGCCGCCCTGGGTTCGCCCGGCTGTACCTTGGCGATTTCGAGGCCCGACTTCCGGCCGACATCATTCAGCTGAGCGAGCAAGTCTTCGACGTCACGCCGTTCGGGCAACTCGGTCAGTGCCTCGGCCAACCGCTCTTCCAAGACCGCCATCTCACGCCGGCGCTCGTTCAGGTTGTCGGCGATTTCCTTCTTTTCGGCATAGGTGCGCTGCGCCTTGTCGAGTTCACCGGACAACTTCGTCAGCTCATCCTCCACCGGCGTGATGAGGAAAAAGAAATTCAGCGCCGTCAAGAGCGCAACGAGGCCTACTGAGCCGCCGATCTTCGCAGCTGCCGGAAGCTTCATCAGTCTGTCGAGAAGCTGTTCCATCGTTCCTCGTTAGAGCGCGTAGCTCGCGTTAAGACTGATTTCGAAACTCACCATTTTCGCCGTCGGACCGCTGGCGCTCTTCTTTTCGGTCTGCTCGGCCTTCTCGAGTTCCACGTCGGAGAAGAAGTGCCCCGCTTCGCTGCTGGGGAACTCTTCAAGCGCCCCGTTGGCGGCCAAGAGCTCCACGCGCGTCATGTTGGAGTCCCGTTTTTGCTCAATGAATCGCGCCATGCCCTTGGGCGTCCAGACGATGCTCGACAGACCCTTCATGAACTCAGCGACATCTTCGTGGGTAAACCCAAATCCCAGGATTTTGATGGGATTGCGGCCGGTGCTGCTGCTGCCCTGATCCGCCTTCTTGGTGACTTCCTCAAAGCGCGTCACCCACACCTTTCGGGGCGTGGCAATGGCCAACGCATCCAGCATCCGCACAGGGCCTGAACGGCTCTTGCGCAAGTCGCCCAGGACTTTGAGCTTGTCTTCAACTTCCTTCTTGCGCTTGTTGATGTTCGTCACTTCGCCAATGACTTTTTCGAGCTCCGCATTGCGCTGCTGGCGCTGTTTGAGTTCCTGGTGCTTGTTGCTCGCGACGGAGGCGCGCGACGTGTACCAAAGCGCATTGCCAATGAGCGTGCCGAGGACCAACACGCCACCCAGAACGAGCCACTGTTTGCCGAGCTCTCGCTTTTTTCCCTGCCGGACAGGCAGGAGGTTGATCCGAATCATCATTCGAACTTGTCTCCTGCGTGCCGCAGCGCAAGACCCACGGACACGGCCGCCATTGGCGCAATGTCGCGGAGGAAGTCCGCATCAAACCTGCGGGGATCGATTTCAATGTTCCTGAACGGATCGACAATTTCTACTGGCACGCCCACGCGGGACTCCAGCGTCTTGAAAAGCGCTGGCACTTTCGCGGTGCCGCCTGACAGGTAAACCCGTGTGAAGCGCGCATCGGCCGCCGTGCCTGCGTAGAAGTCCAGCGAACGTTGAATTTCGCCGCCGACCTGCTCGGCCACTTGCTGCATCACGCGCTCAACATCCTGGGGCACGACCGCATCGGTGTCGTTTCTCCCACCACCAATTTTGAGGGCTTCGGCCTCTTCGTAGGAGATGTTGAGCTGCTTCTGGATTTCTTCGGTGAATTGGTTGCCGCCGATGGTGACGTCGCGGGTAAACACAGTCACGCCGTCGTTGACGATGTTGATGTTCACGACCGAAGCACCGGCGTTGATCAACACGACGGCTTCTTTTTGTGGAAATTCGTAGTTCACCCCGAACATGTTTTGGACAGCGAACGCGTCGACATCGACAACGTTGGGCGTCAGGCCTGCTTCGGTCACGACTGTCGTGTAGTCGTTGATCATGTCCTTCTTGGCGGCAACGAGCAGCACGTCCATTTGACCCGACTGGTCGTTCGGGTCGGACACCAAAATCTGCGTGTCGATGTTCACGTCTTTGACGTCAAACGGAATGTACTGCTCCGCTTCCCACTGGATGCTCTCTTCGAGCTCTTCCTGGGTCATGCGCGGCATGCTGATTTTCTTGATGATGACCGAGTGGCCGCTCACGCCAATCGCGGCGTCTTTGGCTTTGATTTTCAGCTCCGCCAAGAGTTCTTGAATCGCCTGAACGATCGCCGTGCTGTTCATCAACGCGCCATCGACGATGGCTTCCGGCGGCAGCGGCTTCATCCCAAAGGCCTGAAGCGAATACGCGACTTGTCCGCGCTTTCGCTGCTCTTTGAGTTGGACGATTTTCACCGACGTCGTGCCGATGTCCACGCCCACTGTCATTTTCCTCTTCGCCACTGCACGCTCCTCTTAGCGACCGTTCTTCCGATCAGAATCCGGTTGACTGCCGCCAAACACCTTTTCCCGTTCCGTCACCTTCAACCCGAGGGCGAGGATGATTTTCCGCTTCGTATCCAACCGACACTCGGCCCCGCGTTCGACGCGATCGATGGTCAACACCGATACGCCTGCCCGCCGCGCCAACTCCGCTTTGGACAGCAACCGCTCCTCGCGGAGCCGCCGAAGTTGGTTCGCCTTTTGGTTCTCCTCGTCCTGCATGGTCCTCACACTGTGCCGGCGAATCATCAGTTCCAAAACCGGGCGCCGTCAAACGACTGGTGCATACATGCACCGTCTTTGACGTATCAAAGAGATGTCTTTCTACTGCCGCTAGGGGTCGCAGTGTGCCCCACCCGCAAGCGGTTGTGTGCGTTTTCATGATCGGCCCTCATCGGGGTCAATCCCGTATTCTTTGATTTTGTAGAGCAACGCCCGATGGCTGATTTCCAGAAGCTCTGCGGCGCGGGTCCGGTTTCCCTTGGTTTGTTTCAGCGCCGCCCGAATGTGGCTTTCCTCCAGGGCCCGCATCGCGCGTTTGAGTGACAGGTCGCTCCCGGCTTCGGGCCGTGTCGGTGAAAGGCCCTTTGGCGGCATTTCCCACAATCGCTCGGGCAAGTGTTCCGGCGACGCCGCCTCACCCTCGGCGAGAAGCACAGCGCGTTCCACCGCGTTTTCGAGTTCCCGAACGTTTCCTGGCCATCGATAAGCTTTGAGCAACTCCTTCGCCTCGCGGGTGAATTCACGCACCGGGGGGTCGCGATTGAACTCTCGGTTGAAGCGCTCGCGAAACAAGTCTGCGAGCAAGAGAACGTCCTCGGACCGCGCGCGCAGGGGGGGAACAGCGATGTTCACCACATTGAGCCGGTAGTAGAGGTCTTCGCGGAACTCGCCCCGTTCGACCAACTTCGCAAGGTCGCGCAGGGTTGCGGCCACCACACGAACGTCGATCTTTTCCGCGCGCGCTTCGCCGACGGGACGAATTTCACCTTCCTGCAACACGCGAAGCAGCGCGACCTGGGCGCTGGGGGGCAACTCGCCCACTTCATCCAGCAGAATCGTCCCACCGTCGGCTTCTGCGAAAAGACCCCGCTTGGCGGTCTTGGCATCTGTGAATGCGCCCTTCGTGTGGCCGAAGAGCTCAGACTCAATCAGCCCTTCGGAAATCGCCCCGCAGTTCACGGCAACAAAAGGCCAAGCAGCCCGAGGCGAGAGCCCATGGAGCGCACGCGCGACCAACTCTTTGCCGGTACCGCTCTCGCCAGTCACCAGCACCGTGGTGTTGACCGGTGCCAGCTTGGCCACCTGCCGCCGCACTTTCTCCATCGCCTCGCTTTTGCCGACCAGGGCATCCAGCGGCCCCCCGTGGCCCAGCGACGCTTGAAGGCGACGGTTTTCGCGAAGCAGCCGTTGCCGTTCTTCGGCTTTTCGAAGGGTGACAACGACTTCTTCGGGCTTGAAGGGCTTCTGAATGTAGTCGTAGGCACCCGCCCCCACCGCCTCCAGTGCCATCTCAGGGGAGCCGTAAGCGCTCATCATGATGAACGTGATGTCGGGCGAGAGCGCCAGCGCTTTGGGCAAAACCTCCAGCCCGCTCAGTTTCGGCATTCGGACGTCGCAAAGGACAACGTCGTATGCGCGCTGACCCAGTTCGGCCAGAACGTCTTCACCGTTGGCAACCGCACGCACTTCGTACCCCCGTTCCGAGAGGACGAGCGACAACACGTGGCGAATCGAAGCCTCGTCGTCAGCGACGAGCACGGAGCGAAAGAGAGACATCGGCAGGAAGAGGGATTGTGCTCCCTGATGGGGCGCTCTCCCAATTTGTGGCGACCGCCCGTTTTGACCCTTGGGCTAATCCCCAGGCGTGTTTGCCTGAGCACCTTCAACCCCTCGCAAACGCACGCGAAAAAGGGCGCCGCCACTGGGTCGGTCTTCCGCCTCAAGAACGCCTTCCATCGCATGAGCGAGGTGGTGGGAGACCGCCAGACCCAGTCCTGTTCCTTTGCCCGCCGGCTTGGTGGTGAAAAAGGGCTCGAACAAACGCGCCTTGGCGGCGGGGGGGAGTCCTGGGCCTTGGTCGACCACCTCGATGAAGACGTCGCTTCCCTGACCGTGCGCCGACACCATGACGGCCCCGCGTCCTCCCATCGCCTGGGCCGCGTTGAGCAAGAGATTCAATACGATTTGAGAAAGCGAGCCCGGTTCAGCGCGCGCGAACAAGGCGTCGTCCGCCATCAAGCGCAATTCAACTTCCTTGAAATCGGGTGAAGCGCTCAGCAGCCGTATGCAGCCCTCGAGGACGGGCCGAACGGCCACGGGTCGAAGCGTCGCGTCTTTCGGTCTGCCCAAATCCAAAAGGTTTCGGACGATGCCGTCAATACGATGCACTTCCTCATCGATGCGCGAGAGAAAGTCTTTCACCTCTGCGTCGTCGACGCGGGCCCTCGCCAACGAGAGGTACCCCAGAATGCCCGACAGTGGGTTTCCCACTTCGTGTGCCACCCCTGCAGCCAGGCGCCCAACGCTGGCGAGTCTTTCGGAGGCGAGTATCCCCACGTGCGCTTGTTGAAGCCGGCTGTTCGCCTCTTGCAGCTCTTGCATCTGACGGGCAGTCAGCGCTTTTTCGCTGCGCAGCGCGTCTGCCGTACGCCGAAGCGAAGCTTGAACCCGCGAGAGCAGAGGTCCGGCAGAAGCCACGTCTCCCGGCAGCTGGGGTTCAAGGCCCTGCAACTGTCCCAGCTGTCGCTCGACATCGCGAAGCGGCCTTCCCACCATCCACTCCAGCAACAGGTAGGTGATTGCCGTCAACATCAGCAGCGCAAAACCCATCCACACGAAGACGCGGCCTTGCCCAGGGAGCAGCGCGCGCAACTGTTCAACCGCCTCGGGTTCGACGCCTGGGCTCGCCGCAACGTTCGCCATCGCTCGTGCCAGGCGAACAAGTGTGGGAAGCAGCGCCAACCCCGTCAGTGCCGTGCCCAATGAACCAATCAAGAAGGCAAAACTGGCGATGCGGAGCTTCATCCGCCAAGACCCATCGGGAACAGCACCATCGCCAGCGGCTCAGGCAAAAACCGCGCAAGCGCCTCCCAGAACAACAGCACTTCGAGACCGGCCAGCGCCAGCCAAGGCCCAAAAGGCATGTTTGTCGGACCCGGCTGCCAGTCGTCCGCTGGCTCACCCGGCGCCGTGGGCGCGGACGGCAGGACCGCGGCGGGGCCGGCGCGGCCCCGAAGCATCAACATCAGAATCCCAAAAATGGAACCCTGCAGCGACGCCAAGAACACGATGGCGAACAACGCCCGGTGCGAAAGAAAGACGCCCAAGAGCGCGAGCAGGTACTTGTCCCCACCGCCAAGCGCCTCCTTCTTGAAGATTTTTTCGCCGACCCATTCCATCGCCCAAAACAGTCCAAACCCCAACGCCCCCCCAAGGACGGCGTCGCGCAGGGCACCCCAACCTTGAGGCAACGCCAAAAGAAGCCCGAGCCCAATTCCAGGAAGCGTCACGCTGAACGGCAGAAGCCATGTTTCAAGGTCGATGAAAGTCAGCGCGGTGAGCAACGTCACCAGAACCAACGCCGGCAGAAGCCCGTAGGCCACTCCAAAGCGAGCGGCGCAGAGGCCAAACAGAGCCCCAGTCAACGCCTCCACAAGGGGGTAGCGCGCTGAGATGGATTGCTGACATGCCCGACAGCGCGCGCGAAGCCACAGCCACGAGAAGAGCGGAATGTTGTCGTACCACCGGAGCGGCGCTTGGCATTTGGGGCAGTGCGATGCCGGCCAAGCCAACGACTTCCCCTGGGGAAGCCGCACGATGACCACGTTGAGAAAGCTTCCGACCACAAGGCCCAACACAGCGACCCACGTGACCAAAAGTGTTTGCACCAAGGGGAGAGGCGGTGGCGTTTGCAAGGCGCCAAAAGCCTATCGCCCCCGGGTGCGTCTAGCGAAGATCGCGCTGTCGAAACACCCAGATTGCGGCCAGCAAAAACACCGCGCTCCACAGCGTCGCGTAAACCGTCAGCAGCCCCAAGTCCGTCAGCGGAACCGGCTTGAGGTAGGCCACGGCGTGCTTCAAGTTGAAGCGTTCCAGGTCAGGCAGCGCATGGTACAGCAGGCTCGAGCCCAGGCGAATCATCTCGGTTTGGCTCCGCGCACCGAAGTCCCGAATGTCTTGAGCAAAATGGCCAATAACGAAAAGGCCTGCGGTCAAAAACGCCGAGAGTGCCGACGATGTCCATGTGCTGCAAAACACCGCGAATGCCGTGAGAACCGCCAATTCGAGAAACAGCGTGTACAAGGGCTGTAGCAAAACCCATTCAATCGGCGAGCGGTAGCTGAGCAGCGTCAGCAAGAAACCCCCGAACATGAGTCCCACCGTCGCGCCGACGGTCAACAACAGCCCAAGGTCTTTCCCCACAACGAACGCCCACCTCGGAACCGGCTTGCTGATGACGGTGTAAATCGTCTTGCGTTCGATTTCGCGATTGACCATTCCAATGCCAAGGAAAATCGCCATGCCAACCCCGAAAAGGTTGATGGTGGCGAATCCAACGTCCCGAAGAATTCGGTCCTGGGCCACAAACGTCACTTCGGTGAACAACACCGAGAACAAAATCAGCAGAACCGCGAACAACAGAATCGAATAGAAGACCCGATTTCGCCGGGCTTCCCGAAACGTGTTGAGCGCAATGGGCCACAAGGCATGCATGGGCGTCCAACTCTCTTTCAGCGTTCTGGCGCGCTCTTGTCCGCGGAGCTGCGCGTTTCTTTCAGAAACAAGTCTTCCAACGAATAGCGCCCGCGCGCGAGACGCGTGACTTTGGCGCCGACATCGAACGCGCCGCGGAGCAGGGCCTCCACGGATTGTTCGCTGCCGAGGGTGACGGTCGTCAGGCTTCCGACCCCCCGCGAAGAGACAATGTCGCCCGAGAATCGCTGAATCAGGGGCGCCACGTTTCCCTCGAGGTCGATCTCCACACTGGCCACCGCGCTGCGCATCAGCTCGCCCACGGTTCCGAGCGCGCTCAGCCGGCCGTTCACCACCATCCCCACGCGGTCACAGACCGCTTCAACATCCGGAATGATGTGTGTGGAGAAGAACACGGTCTTTCCGCGCTGACGCAGCGACAAGATGATGTCTCGCACTTCGCGGCGTCCCACGGGATCAAGTCCGCTGGTGGGTTCATCGAGGATGACCAGGTCGGGATCTTGAAGGAGGGCCTGGGCGATTCCCAAACGCTCCACCATGCCTTTGGAGTAGCGGCGAACTTGATAATCGGCAGCGCGGGTCAGCCCAACGAGGTCGAGCAGCTCGGCAATTCTCGCGGCGCGTTGTGGGCGTGGGAGCCGCACGAGTTGTGCGTAGTACGCCAAGAGTTCGCGACCCGTGAGGTGGTCGTAGAAAACAGGATTCTCGGGCAGAAACCCCACGCGTTGTTCGGTGCGTGGGTCGCCGGGCGGTGCGCCCAACACCGTCGCCTCGCCCGAAGTCGGGCGAATCAAGCGCGTGAGAATTTTGATTGTCGTCGACTTGCCGGCACCGTTGGGTCCGAGGAATCCGAACACCTCGCCCCGAAGAACGGTCAAGTCGAGATGCGCCAGCGCTTCGACCCGTCGGTTCATCCAAAAACCAAGTTGAAAAACTTTTCGAAGCCCTTTGCACTCGATGGCCGTTTCCATCACTGACGCGCCTCCGGAAACCCACTGCCGCGACGAAATTTGAACACCTGAAGCCGTTTGTGCATGCGTGTGCTCAGAAACACCTTGTCGACGTCGTCAAAGAGCCATTCTCCGCCGCGGGGCTCCTGGGGTAACGCGACGAGCAGGCCTTGCAAAACCAATTCTTGTGGATGGACAGGCCATCGCCCGAGCTGTGTATGAAACTGTTCTCCCAACGCGTCCAGTTGGCGCAGCACGCGCTCCGTTTCAATGTCCGTCAGTCGGTCCGACATGAGCTCTCGCAGTGCAGGGTCAGCATCGTTTTCCTGCGCCATGGCTTGTGCGAACGCCTGCGCGGTCCCCAAATCACCGGCACTGGAATACATGCGTGTGATGAGCCCGGGTACGTATTCTGGTCGGTCAGGAAGCGGCAGGATTTTCTCCAGGGCCGCGGCGGCACCCCGGAAATCGTGGTGGAAGGTTGCCAGGTTGTAAGCCAAGAACAGCAAGAAGCGCCACTCTTTGGGGAACCGCTCTGCACCTTTGCGGAGAATGCGCGTGCTTTCAGCAGTATTGATCCACGTTTCACGCCCGAGGTTCTTTTGGAGCGCCACGCCGCCCCACAAAAGTGGGTCGCTGAACTCCGGGTCGAGCTCAGACACCAGATCCAGCAACGGGAACAGGTAGGGGTAGTGAATTTTGTTGTTGTACGGATTCCCAAAATGCTGAACCGCCTGAATGAAATACAAGTCGGCTGCGAAATTTTCGAAACCGAGGCTCATGAGCTTCGCGACGCCAGGCGCTGGAAGTGCGAGGACATCGGGTTCTTCTTTTTCGACTGCTGGCGCCGTGAATCGGCCAAATGCAATCGCAGCACTGGTGACCAGTGCTGCGCTGAGCGGCATCCACAATTTTGAGTTTCCAGCAGGCATAAAAAAAGCGGGGCCGGATGTTACCGGCCCCGCCAGGTGAATCAACGTTCTTAACCGACTAGCAAGAGACGTCGTTCTCGTGCAGCTGGGGCTCACCGGCCGGAGCTGCCGTGTCCGTCGGGTCACGACCGCAACCGGAGGTGGGGTCGTACACGCCGTCGGTGCTCGCCACAAACCAGTTGTCGACGATGCTGTCCGAGTCGATGTTGCCCGTGGCGTCTGCCGACCACGCACACGTGGTCGCCGGGCAGTTGGTGAAGTCTTCACCGGGGATTGCACCCGGATCACCTGGGTCGGTCGCCCAAGTCACCGAAGCTGCACCCGTGGCCACAGGTTGGGCCGTCGCACCCGCGTACTTGAAGGTGTCGACTTCGATGCGGTTCGTGTCACCCGCGGTACCCGTGATGTCCACTGCGGTGCGGACCTGGGGTGACGTCGCCGTCGCGCCGAGGGCGTATCCGTAGCGGTTGCCGCGCTCCGGCGCGAAACCGATCGCCGTGAAGGACGCCGAGTAGCGGTCCTTCTCCTGGTAGTACGCGCGCTCGCCGGTGAAGATGGCCTTGAGATTACCCTTGGCCTCCGACTGCTTCGCACGTGCTTGGAAGCGGATGAAGTTAGGGATAGCGATTGCGGCAAGAATTCCGATAATCGCGACAACAATCATGAGTTCGATCAGGGTGAAGCCCGACCGGCGCTTGAAGCGAACGTTCATACTGAGGCTGCCTTTCTTTCTTTCATTAATGGGTTCACAACAGCGCAGGCCGGGTGACCTGCGTTGGGGGGACATTCTGCAGGCGCTGTGCCGTTGACCCAAGTTTTTCGCCAGCAAGGGATTTCGAGACTTTTCGTTCCCCCACACAAAGCGACGTGACGTATTTCGTCACTTGGCTCGATTTCAGGTGACGTTTTTCGTCACTCCCGCGGCTCACCTTCGCCTACATCGCCCAGGCCGTGCTTCGCGAGCCGGTATCGAAACGAACGAAACGACAACCCCAACAGCTGCGCCGCCCGAACCCTCACGCCGCCTGCCCGCGAGAGCGCAGTCTGCAGAAAAGCCCGTTCTCGCTCATCCAACCACCGTTCAAGCGAGAACCCCTCACCCATCGGCACTTCGGGCGCAGCACTCCCGGTATCCGACTCACCTCGCAGCGCGGGCGGCAGGGTCTCCGGATCGAGAATGTCTTTGTCCGCCAATGTGGCAGCACGTTCCACAATGTTCTGAAGCTGTCGCACGTTGCCGGGGAACCGATACGCCGAGAGCAACTCAAGCGTTGTGGGCGCAAAACGGAGTTTCGGACGAGCGAGTTCTTGGGCCACCTGCGCCAGAAAGTGATTGGCCAAGAGTGGGATGTCCCCGCTGCGCTCCCTTAAAGGTGGGAGTTCCAGAGAAATGACGTTCAGTCGGTAGAACAGGTCTTCACGAAAGCGTCCGGCTTTTACTTCGGCTTCGAGATTTCGGTTCGTGGCGGCGAGCATGCGGGCGTGAAACGGCACCTCCTGGCTGCTGCCCACGGGCTTGACCTGCTTTTCCTGAAGCACGCGAAGCAGGCGCACTTGAATGGACGGCGCGATTTCTCCGATTTCGTCCAGGAAAACAGTCCCCTGCCCCGCCGACACCAAAAGCCCTGGCCGGTCGGAAGCCGCACCCGTAAACGCGCCTTTGACGTGACCAAAGAGCTCGCTCTCGAGAACACCCTCCGCGAGGGCCGCACAATTGACAGGCACAAAGGGTTGCGCGGCTCGATCGCTGCGCCAGTGAATGGCACGCGCCACGAGTTCTTTGCCGGTCCCGCTTTCGCCCGTAATCAGAACCGTTGACCGCGTCGGCGCGACCTTTTCAATCAGCGCCCACAACTTTGCCATTCGCTCGCTTTGCCCAACCCCAAAGCCCTGGGGCTGAAGCGAGCGACGCAACTCGGCGTTCTCTTCAAGCAGGACGCGCTTCTCGAGCGCCTTTTGCACCAGCAACTTGAATTCTTCGTTGTCGAAAGGCTTGAGAATGTAGTCGTAGGCCCCCTGGCGCATGGCTTCGACAGCGCCAGCGGGATCGCCGAAGGCCGTGATGACAATCACTTCGGGTGCGCGCTTGAGTGCCCTTGCGGTGCGCAGGACTTCAAGGCCGCTGTCCGGCCCCACACGCATGTCGGTGATGACAAGGTCGAAGGGATCGGCGGTCAGTCGCGCGCGCGCTTCACTGACGTTGCCCACAGCGGAGACTTCATGGCCAGCTCTGGAAAGCAGAACCTCCAGGTACTCCCGCATCGACAACTCATCATCGACCACCAGCACGTTCAAGGCGCGCCTCGGCTGCAAGAGGAAGTTCAACGACGAATTCAGTGCCGTCCGACACCGAAGAGCTTACGCGGATTGTGCCTTTGTGCGCGCGGACGATGGAATGGGCCGCAGACAAACCCAGTCCGGTACCCCCGTGCCGCGTTGTAAAAAAAGGCTCAAAAATGCGCTCAATATCGGCAGCGGGAATGCTTCCGCCTGAGTCCCAGACGCGCAGGCGCGCCATTCCTGCCGCGTGTTCGACACCAATGCGCACCGCGCCACCACGCGCGGCCGCCAAGAGCGCATTGCGCAAGAGGTTGAGCAATACCTGTCGTATCTGGTCGCCATCGGCCATTGCCATCACGGGCTCCAGCACTGTCCCGATGCGGATGCCATCGGCGAGTGGGTCGCTCCCCAACATCTGGACGATGTCTTCAACAACGCCTTTCAAGTCGCACGCGCCCAGTTTGGGCTCGGGCGGTCGCGCAAACCGCAAGAAGTTGTCCACCAATCCGGCGAGTCTGTCGGACTCCCGAACGAGAATCGCAGCCAAACGCCCTGTTGAAGACGACCGCGAGGGCGAATTCGGGTCGGAAGCTTCCTGTCCCATCATCTGCGCTGCACCACGCATTGCTGCAAGCGGGTTGCGAATCTCATGCGCCAGCTCCGCGGACAGTGCACCGAGCGCCGCCAATTGGTCCATGCGTTTGAGTTCTTGCTCTGCGTGACGCAGCTCGGTGAGGTCCTGAAAGACCACCAGCAACCCGGCCGATTCGGGCAACTGCGCCACCGCGAGGCCAAGTGAGCGCAGGCCGGCGGTCGTCTGCACCGAGAGTTCCTGCCGCCGCGCGCCAGGGAAAAAAGCCCCGATGCCCGGAAGGATGTCCTCGACCTGGCCCCACACGGCACCTTCGAGCGCAAGGCCCAACATCGTGCGCGCGGCCTGGTTCACAAAAGTGATTTTTCGCTCGGCATCGCACGTGACGATTCCCGAAGGAATCGCTGCGACGATTTGTTCGTGAATGCTCGCCAAGCGGCGAAGGTCAGCTTCGCGCGCTTGTAAGGCACCGCCGGCGGCGGCCAGCTGCCGGCTCAAAAATGCCGCCAGCACCGCAATCAGCGACTGCGCCAAGAGCGTGCTGACCAGCACGAACACCACGCGCCCTTCGGGAAGACGTCCGACGGCAGAACGCAACCACCCGGTCTGCATGGCGAACACAAGCCCAGTGAACGCCGCGCCTGAGGCCAGCGCCGCGACGATGGCGCCGCGCTGTCCGAGCACAACCGCACCCGCGACAATGGCCAGGGAAAAGGCGAACGTGAATGGGGACTCGGCGCCGCCCGTGACGTAAACCAAAGCAGACGCCAACACGACGTCTCCCAACACCTGGACGTACGCGTACCCGAGTGCGACTCGCCCTGCGCGAATCAGGAGCGCATAGGTCAGTGTCAGCGCATAGACGACGCCGATGATGACAAATGAGAGCGAGTCTTCTCGTGACAGCTCCTGTGCCGGGTGGGGCAAGAGCCGCAGGGCCGTGGCCGCAAGGAGGAGACTCGTGGCCACGGTGCGAAACACCGACAGCCACGTCAACTTGAGCCGAAGATCATCCAACAGAAGCGGCTCCATGGCCGCGCGCTACTTGATGGCGCCTGCGATGGAGAAAATGGGGAGGTACATCGCCACGAGGAAACCACCCACCACGCCACCCAAAAACACCATCAAGATAGGCTCAATCATGGCGGTCAAACCCGCAACGGCGGCGTCGACTTCGTCATCATAGAAGTCGGCGATTTTTCCAAGCATTGCGTCCATCGCGCCCGTCGCCTCGCCGACGCCAATCATCTGAACGACCATCGATGGAAAGACTTTGGTCTCGGCAAGCGGAGTCGCAATGTTCTTGCCCTCGGAGATTTTCGTACGGACGTAATAGATGCCCTCTTCCACCGAGCGATTGCCTGCCGTCTTCGCAGTAACATCAAGTGCGTCAAGGATGGGAACGCCTGAGCTGATCATGGTTCCGAGCGTCCGTGTGAATCGTGCCACAGCTACTTTGCGGATAACGGGGCCAACGATCGGCGCTTTCAGCGAAATCTTGTCGACGATTCTTCGGCCCTTTGGGTTTCGATAGATGGCGACCGCGGACACGACGACGGCAACGATGATGCCCACCATGTGCAGAATGTACTTCTGCAGCCACTCGGACATGTCGACGACGAATTGCGTTGGCGCGGGCAGCTCGGATCCAAAATCGCCGAACATTTTCGCGAAGACGGGCGTCACTTTGAGCAAAAGAAGCGCGACGACGCCAATCGCAACCACGATGACGATCGACGGGTACATCATCGCGCCCTTGACCTTGCGTTTGAGCTTTTCCGCCTTCTCACGGTAGGTCGCGAGGCGGTTCATGATCGTATCCAAAATACCGCCGACTTCACCGGCAGCGCAGAGCTGAACGAACAGTTCATCGAAGACTTTGGGGTGATCTTTCAATGAGTCGGCGAAGGTCGCGCCCGTTTCGACCTTCGCCTTGATGGCGAATATGACTTTCCGGAACGCGGGATTGTCTGCCTGAGACCCCAAAATGTCCAAACACTGCACAAGCGGCAAACCGGCATCAATCATTGTCGCGAATTGACGCGTGAAAATGAGAATATCTCTTCCGGTAACGCCACCGACGCCGGGAATGGAAAAGTCGCCGTCGAGTGCGCCCTTGCGACGAACTTTGGTGGGCGACAGCCCCAACGACTTGAGACGCGCGTCGACGGCGCCGGCATCGCCAGCCTCCATCTCGCCCTTCTTCGTCTCGCCCGACTTGGTCTTTGCTTCCCAGATCCACAGCTGGACATTCTTCTTGGGGGCCTTCTGTTGGACCGCTGCCGTCGCCATCGTGCCTCCCTCCGCCGCCAGCTTCCCGAGGGAAGCAGGCGCCGGTCAACTCGGTTACCGACCCTGAGGGCCGGTTCTGGGTGCTTGTGTGGGCAAAGCGCTCCCACCCTGCGCCAAGATGTTCTTCAGCTCATCGACGTCCGAGCTGCGACCAAATGCTTCTTCCTGGGTGATTTGCCGCTTGAGCAAAAGCGCCGCCAGGGCCTGATTGAACGTCTGCATGCCAAACTTGGCTTGCCCGACCTGCATCGAAGAATAAATTTGGTGAACTTTGTCTTCGCGAATCAGGTTCCGAATCGCGGCGTTGGGAACCATCACTTCCAATGCCAAGACGCGCCCAGGTCCACCCGCACGAGGTAGGAGCGACTGCGACATCACGCCTTCGAGAACGAACGAGAGCTGAGCCCGCACCTGGGGCTGCTGGTAGGGCGGAAAAACGTCGAGAATGCGGTTGATGGTTTGGACGGCGCTGTTCGTGTGCAGCGTGCCGAAGCAGGTGTGTCCGGTTTCCGCGATGACGAGCGCCGCCTCAATGGTTTCGAGGTCTCGCATTTCGCCGACGAGCACCACGTCGGGGTCCTGACGCATAATGTACTTGAGCGCGAGTTTGAAGCTGCGCGTGTCCGCACCGACTTCGCGTTGGTTGACGACGCAATTCTTGTGCGGATGCAAGTACTCGATGGGGTCTTCAATCGTCATAATGTGCTCATGACGTTCGGTGTTGATCTTGTCGATGATGGAGGCGAGCGTCGTGCTCTTCCCAGAACCCGTCGGCCCCGTCACCAGAATCATGCCGCGAGGCTTCTTGGTGAGTTCCGCCACGATGGGCGGCAGATTCAGCTCCTGAAACGACAGAATCTTGAACGGAATCGTTCGAAACGCGCCCGCAACCGCGCCGCGCTGCATGTATACGTTGGCGCGAAAACGCGAGAGCCCCTTCACGCCGAAAGACAGGTCGAGTTCGTTGTCCTCTTCGAACTTGTGTTTCTGCCCATCGGTCAAAATGGAGTAGCACAGCTGTTTCGTTTCGACCGGGGTGAGCGGTGCTGTCTTGAGCGGCACCAGCTCCCCGTCGACACGCAGTTGTGGCGGTGAGCCCGTGGTGATGTGCAGGTCGGACGCGCCCTTTTCGACCATCGCCTTGAGCAACTGGTGCAGATTCGCCATGTCGTTAGAACCGATCCGGCGCCGTGTTGCCGACGCACTCTTCCAGCGTGGTCATGCCCGCCATCATCTTGGCGAGCGACGCCATTCGCAGCGTCTGCATGCCCAGGCGAATCGCCTCTTGCTTGAGCTCTGCTGCCGACGCACCGTTGATCACGAGTTCTTTCAGTGGGTCCCAAAACGGCATCACTTCGTAGAGCGCCACGCGGCCACGGTATCCACGGTCGTTGCAGTCTCGGCACCCCACAGCCTTGTACGGCGTGAAGCTCCCGATTTTATCGGGCGGGACGCCAGCGTCGATGAGCGCTTGCTGTTCCGCATCTGCCGGCGCTTTACAGTTTTGACACAGCCGCCGGGCAAGACGCTGGGCGAGGATCAAGTTCAGCGATGCGGTCACCAAGAACGGCTCAATGCCCATGTTCAGCAAACGACTCACCGTGCCTGGCGCGTCGTTCGTGTGAAGCGTGGACAGCACCAAGTGTCCGGTCAACGCCGCCTTCACGCCGATTTCTGCGGTTTCGAAGTCGCGGATCTCACCAATCATGATGGTGTCGGGGTCCTGACGCAGAAAGCTGCGAAGCGCCGCCGCGAAGTTCAGACCGATGTCGTCCTTCATCTGGACCTGGTTGATGCCGGCAAAGTTGAACTCCACCGGGTCTTCTGCCGTGGCGATGTTGACGTCAGGCGTGTTCAGCGATGCCAAGGCGGAGTACAGGGTCGTCGTCTTTCCGGAACCCGTGGGCCCCGTCACAAGCACCATGCCGTAAGGACGGTCGATGGCTTCTTTGAACCATTGCAGTGGCTCGGCGTCGAAGCCGAGCTTCGTCATGTCGAGCTGCAAGTTGGACTTGTCCAACAAACGGAGCACGACTTTCTCGCCGAACAGCGTGGGACACACGCTGACGCGAAAGTCCATCTCCTTGCCGCCACCAATCTTGATCTTGATGCGTCCGTCTTGCGGCAAGCGACGCTCGGAGATGTCGAGATCGGCCATGATTTTCAAGCGCGAGGTGATGGCGTTCTTCAATTTCATCGGCGGCTTCATGACGTCGTACAGCACACCGTCAATGCGGAAACGAACGCGAAAATCCTTCTCGTAGGGCTCGACGTGAATGTCGGAAGCGTGCTTCTTGATGGCATCCAGCAGAATGAGGTTGACGAGCTTAACAACCGGGGCATCGTCCGCGGCCTTCGCCGCTTCATCGATGTTAACTTCTTCTTCGTGGGCGACTTCGACGTCTTCGGTGACTTCACCGACGATGTCCTCGAGCGACTGTCCTTTTTCTGCGTAGTATTTTTCAATGGCCTCGCGCAGAGAGGGCTCGGAGGCGACGACAGGCTCAATGTTGTAGCCGGTTAAGAATTTGAGGTCGTCGACGGCGTAAATGTTCGAGGGGTCGGCCATCGCGACAATCAGCGAAGGGCCGGCGCGGTTCACCGGAATGACGAGGTGCTTTTCGGCAACTTCTTTCGACACCAGCTTGATGATTTCCGGGTCGATGTCGAAGTCTTTGAGGTTGATGGCCGGAACGCCGTACTGCTTCGACAAAAAGTCGGTGAGCTTCGACTCTTCGATGGCGCCTGTCTTGATGAGCGCCGTGCCAATACGCGAGCCCGCCTTCTGCTGCTCTTCTTGGGCTTTTCGAAGCTGCTGGACGGAGATGAGATTGTCGCGAACGAGCAACTCACCAAGACGCCCCGACATGAATGAACCTCGCGAAAAGAGTTGGGAAAGCGTCGAGGATTAAAAGAGCCGCACTCTGGGGTGTCAAGGAAGCCGCATGAACGCCAATGTGTGCAGACTACGGCACCGTGAACGCCGCACGTGCGAGCGCGGCGCGCGCAGCATCGATGTCGCGACGAATTTGAACCGTTAGCTCACCGGCGGAAGCGAAACGCTGCTCGGCGCGCAAGCGATCGATGAACTCGACCCTCAAGTTCATTCCATAGAGGTCTTGGTCGAAGTCGAAAAGGTGCACCTCAATGGTCACCTCGCTCGCACCAAACGTCGGCTTGACGCCGATGTTCGCTGCGCCCAAGAACCATGCTGACTTCACGCTTGGTAACGCGCACACCCGGACCGCATAGACTCCGGGTGCGGGTCGAAGCTCATTCTGAGTGTCAACGTTGGCCGTCGGAAAGCCGAGCTGTCGACCCCTGCCTTGTCCTTTGACGACTGTTCCGTCGAGGTCGAAGTAACGCCCCAAAAGCTGGCGGGCGGCCGACACGCGGCCTTCGAGAATGTATTCGCGGATGCGGCTGCTGCTCGCCAAAACGCCTTCGACGCCTACCCCTGGGACCACTTCGACGTTCGCGCCGCGGCCTTGCGCTGCTGTGGAAAGCGTGTGGACTGTTCCTGCCCGCATCGCGCCGTACGTAAAATCGGAACCCACGACCGCCCAGCGCACACCGAGCCGGTCAAACAGTGCTTCCTCGAACAGTCGAGGCAGTGTCTTTGCGTAGGCCTGGTCAAAAGGCTGCACCAGGGTGGACGAAATGCCGTACGCCCCGATGAGTTCCAGTTTTCGCGGGAGCAAAGTGATGAGTTTGGGAGCCAGGTGTGGCGACAGAACCTTTCCAGGGTGCGGCTCAAACGTGAGCGCGGCCGGCACGCCCAAGCGCTTCGCCGTTTGAAACAACGCTTGGTGGCCCAGGTGGACACCATCGAAGTTGCCCAAACAGAGGGCTGCCCCAGAAAGACCCTTCGCTTGCGCCAATCCGTGGAAAACCTGCATAGGCCACGGGTATACCGCACGCCGCGATGACGCGTGGACCCCTGCTGCGCCCGATGCCCGTAGGCCAAGAGTTCGTGGGCCGAACCACACCTCCAGACTGGGATGCGGTCTTTGGTTTCGGGGGGCCGCTGGAGCTTGAAATCGGCTGTGGCGCGGGAGGATTCGCCTTGGCGTACGCGGCGGCGTTCCCTCGCACGCGGTTGGTCGCCTTCGAATGGCGCAAGAAGTACGCCCGTGAAGTTCAACACCAGGCGAATGCGACAGGCCTTCAGAATCTGCGCGTCATCGAGGGCGACGCCCGAATTGAGGTCCCTCACCTCTTTCGCAAGGCCTCGCTCTCGGGGGTTCACCTTCAGTTTCCCGACCCTTGGTGGAAGCGGGCACAGCAGAAGCGTGCGGTGCTGAGCCTCGCGTTCGCCATCATGCTGCTGGACCGCGTTCAGCCCGGAGGCTTGTTCGACTTACGGACCGACGTCGAGGACCGAGGCAAAGGAATGCTGGCGATCTTAGAGGCCGCTGGGTTTCATAACCCCTTGGGACCCGGTGTGTTTCACCCGCATGACCCCAATGAAATTCCTTCGACGCGCGAACGGCGATACCTCACGACCGGCCAATCCGTTTTTCGGGCACGCTTGCAGCGCACCTAGTGCCACGGAGGCCCCGTCACTTCGACGTGCATTCGAACGCCAGACGCTTTACTCAAAGGGGCCGATGCCCTCAAAACCCGCCCCACGGCTCCCCAACCTTGAACAAGTTCGAGCCCTGGCACTGCGAGAGCGAGTCCCACTTCGAATCGCAAAAGGTGAACTGGAAGGCAAAATGAAAGCACGGATCTGGCGAAAGTTGCATTCGACAGAAGCGCGGCGTTTCGACCAAGCGCATGCGCTCGTGGCGAAGCATACAACGCTGACGCTGGCGGACGCGTTTGCGGTGATTTCTAGCGAGCGTCCGCCCGAGGCCCTGCTGGCCAAGAAGGCGCGCCTTCAGGCACGGTCTCTCGTTGACGATGCACGCGCCCAACTTGACGCGACGGCTGTGGACACCCTGACGAAGCGATGGATTGAAGACGCCACGTTGCTCGCGGTCGTTCTTCAGCAGCGCACTTGGCTCGACACGCTGGTGCGCGCTCGCCCTTCCACGCTCTCATTGCGCGACAACGGGCGTGTCGAAAAGCTTCGCGTTCTGGCCATGACGCCGAGCCACAACGTCGGCGATCTGCCCTCGATTCCTCGGGAACGGCCGACACGTCCGGTCGCAGTTCCAAAAGAGCCCGAGCGGCGCCCGGTGTGGGACCCTCGCCCCTTTGAGCCTTGGGTAGGACACACCGTCCGGGGCACGCTGCGAAACGGGATGCGCCTCTACGAGAACCTGCTTGCGGTGGGACCCTTCGACATTGTGCTCGGTACCGAAGGCCGCGAGTGGTGGGTCCCTCTGCACGCGCTTTCGGCGCTTGACCGAGGCTAAGCGATGCACTGTCCGGGTCTTGTGGTTGTTTTCGCCATCGCCGTTTCTTTCAGCGCCACCTCAGCGCCAGATGCATTGCGCGTGCTCGACACGACACGAATGACCGAACGACTGCGCCGACTCGACGAAAGTTTGTCGGCGCTGCACGAACGACTCTCTCTTTCAAGTGCGAAGCCCCAGGACCTCGCGCTCTTGGAGGACGCGCGAGCGGAATTGGCCGCCGTCTTGGGCCAACTGGAGAACGCGTCGGAAGTCAGCGCGTGGGTGAAGTCAAAAACGCAGGACGCCCCAGACGCGGGCCACGTGCCCCGCGCGGAATCAACGGCGGGGACATCCAACGAGGTTTCGCAACAGCCCATCGGCCCTCCGCTGCCCAAGCCTCCCGGCAAACGAGAGGTGGTCGGCGAAGTTGAAATGCGGAGCCTCGTCGTCGCCATCCAGGACCAGTCACTGCGCGGCGACAAAGTTCGGGTGATTGCCCGCGCAGCGCCCGGCAAAGCCTTCTCGACCGAGCAGATCATCGCGCTCTTGGAAGAGCTCCGTGCACCGGAGGATCGTTTGGAAACCCTCCGCTTGCTCGTCCCGGGACTTCTCGACAGGTCCAACGTGCCCGTCCTGTACCGGGCATGCCGCAACGAGGCAGAGCGAAATCAGGTCGCCCTGGCGCTGACCGCGAATCGCAAAGATTGAACCGTGGGTGTGAGCTAAGCCAAGCTGGCGGCATGCGTTTCCTCACCCCCCTTCTGTTCATGGTTGGCTGCGCTCACAGCAGCTCGCCGGGATTGCGCGCCCCGTCTTGGGTCGAGAGCCCCGTTTCTTGTTTTTTGCGCGGCCGCGTCAGTGTCGCACCGGAGGTTCTCGCGCTAAACCCCGACGACGCGCTCGCGAAAATCGCGTGTCGCCATCTGCGCGTCGCAGTGCGCGCAGATGATGGCAGCGTCGTCCGCGTCGAGACGGAAGGCCATTTCGCGGCCGGCTACGGTGCCTGCCACTTCGCTTTGCCGACGCTCCCTCAAGGGCAATCGACGCTGGATGCAGACTTCGACTTGGAACCTGCACTTCAAAACAGGTTCATCGTGAAATCCGAGCGTCCGTTCAATGCGGTCGTCTGCGACGCAGACAGCCGCTCATGGAACCAGGGCATCGACCTTGTTCTGACGCTGCCTGAAGTGCTCGGGGCCCAGGAGGCGTTTGGGAAGTAGACGGCGCGCCCCGTTTCCGCGCTACTGCGTTGGCAGTCACTTGGTCCAAACCAAGTCAGGGCATTTTTAGCTCAATCCACAAGGCGTGGAGTGCCGATGGCGACCCTCGTGCCCCGGCGAGGGATTTTCGCTCGCTGCGGCCACCGATCCGCATCGCAATTCTGCGTCACGCCTCGCGCCGTACCACGAGGTACTCTCGCTTCGGCCTTCCTTGTCTTGCTCGCGTCTCTGTACCCTCGCCATGATCGAAAATCCCTCGCCGGAGCACTAGCGCCCAAGCACCAACACATCTTTCACGCGCGAAAAATCGCGGTCGTGCGTGACGAGGGCATGGCAGCCGGTCGTCACAGCGGTGGCGAGTTGAATGGCGTCGGGAAGCTTGAGCCGATACCGCGCTCGGAGCCGGGCCGCTGTCGCAGCGACTTCAGCGTCCACAGGCTGGAGGGAGAAACCGGGACTCGAGGCGAGAACTTTTCGATAGCGTTCCGCCAGCGCCTCGTTGCCATGGGAGAGCGGCCCCGCCAAAACTTCTGCCAGTGCGATGGTGGAAACAACCAGCTCATTGCGGCCGCTCTCTGCAGCTTCGAAAAGCGGCGCAAACCGCGCGGCGAGCTCAGAGCGCCCATCCAGAAAGTAAATGAGCGGGGGCGAATCGACAGCAACCCGAACACCAGCCGGAATGGCATCGAGAAGATTCAATCCCACTCGCCCCGAAGTCGGCCCACAGCCGCGGCAATGTCCTCGCCCCACTGCTTCTGGCCACTGCCACGCATGTGGCTGAAAGCTGTTGCGACCGGCAATCGTGCGTCTCGCGCCGACATGAGGACGGCGACTTTTCGCCCACGGCGGGAGATTTCAATCGCCTCGCCTTCTTCCACGCGAGTCAACAGCTCGGGAAGATGCGCGCGCGCGTACTCCGAGCCAATCGACTTTGGTGGCTTCTTTCGACCCGCCATACTTGAACTGTACGGACCGTACGGTTTGAAGTCAAGTCCCCGACACCGGTCGCTCGAGCCGCGTTCGAATGTGTTCTTCGAGCGCGGTCAGCGATTCAGCGATGCTTTTCATTCCCGCTTCTTCCGCTTGCCGTCGAACGCGCTCAAGCGTCGCCAACGCCGCTTCATCCCTCATGCGAAGCGCTTTCACCATTTCCCCCAACGCGGTGAAGTGCTCTTGGAGTTCGTCGTGTTCTCGCAGGGTCACGGGGGGCTGTGTGAGCTGGCCCGCTGCGATGGCGTCCAGTGTGCGCTTCAGCCGATACAGCGGACCCGCGATGCGATGCGTCGCGACGATACCCGCCGCCCCAATCAAGACGATGAACAGTGCGAGACTCAACACGACGTTGAACCAGGCCCACCGCTGACGACGCAACAAGTCGCTGCGCTGCGCGACGACTTGCGCATGTTCCTTCTGGTAGGCCTCGTCGATGGCCGCTGACTTCGCCAGAAGCTGCTTCTCAAACACCGGGTCGACAGTGCCTTGCGCCAAAGTGCTGGAAAGCGCCACGCGTCCCAGCTCACGGCTGGTCGATGCCGCCTCGGCGCGCGCGTCCACTGCGGCCTCTGCCTCTCGCATCAACACGCGATGCGAATTCCACAGAAAGACACCGAGCAACGCAGCAATGCAGAGTGCGGCGCTCACGCTGTAGCCTGTAAACCGAAGCTGCAGCGGTCTGTCCAAGAGATAGTTGCTTATCCGGCGCTTCGGCATCATGGCATCCACTCCAGCGTCTCGGCAGTTTCGCTCACTGCGCGCTCAGCCAAAGCACGCACCAACTCGGCTTCACTCGCCCCCGAAGCCTTCACGCGCACCTCACCGCGAATCGCTTGCTCGGGGTATGTGAGACAAAGAATTTTCAACTCGACACCCCCCTGTGGAAGCGACCGCAGCGACGGACGTAGCGCAAATCCTTTTAGAGAGGCACTGCGAATCACGCGGCGCGCTTCCGCCGCTTTTTCTTGGGACGGTGCCAAACGCCCGCCACGCAGGCGCAACGCACGCCGCATCCGCGCATCTGCCAAGTTGGCGAGTTCGTTGGCCAGGGGGGAATCGACCTGCGGCCTGAGCAACGACACGTAATACCGTGTCGGCCGATTGCGCTCCGCCTCAAGCCGCGCACGTGCAGAAGACGCAGCTGCACGAACATCTGCATGGGCGTCCAATGCGAGTGAGTCCAAGCACCCCAAACCATCGGGCTCGGCGAGCGTCGCCAGGGCCTGGGCAACGGCCGCGCGCACCAGTTCGCTCGAATCCGTCGCCGCCTGGCAGAGCGCAGCACGCACCAGGGGCTCTTCCGTTTGTCCAAGAAGCAGGGCCGCTTGTGCTCTGGCACGGGGATCCTTGGCCTGTTCGAGCTGCCGGTTCAAAAACGTGAGCTTGGCGTCGGACTGCCCCCTCGCTACAAAACTGGTGAGCAGAAGGCAGGTTCCCAGGGTGAGGGCAAAAACGCGCAAGGCGTTTTCATCCTATCCATCTGCGAGCGCGTTGACCCGGGCTGACATATACCACACGTCACCATGCCACCCCCGAAGACCGCTGCCGAACTCCGTGAATCCTTCCTTCGCTATTTCGAAGCGCGGGGCCACGAGCGCGTGGCGTCCTCCAGTCTGGTCCCTCACCAAGACCCGACGCTGCTTTTCACCAACGCCGGCATGGTGCAGTTCAAAGATGTTTTCACCGGCCGTGAACGTCGCGCGATCTCGCGCGCCACTTCTTCTCAGAAGTGTGTGCGCGCCGGCGGCAAACACAACGACCTCGACAATGTGGGATTCACCGCACGTCACCACACATTTTTTGAAATGCTCGGGAACTTTTCCTTTGGTGACTACTTCAAGGCCGACGCGATTGCGTACGCCTGGGAATGGGTCACCGTGACCCTGGGCATCGACCCCGCGCGGCTGGCCGTGACGGTGTTCAATGGTGAACGCGGCATTCCTTGGGACGAAGAGGCCTACGCCCTTTGGGCGAAGCAAGGCGTGTCGAAAAACCGGATTCACAAACTGGGTTTTGCAGACAACTTTTGGGCAATGGGCGACACAGGTCCCTGCGGTCCCTGCTCGGAGATTCACTTCCATCAAGGCAACGACTTGCCCTGCGCAGTCGAAGCCAAAGGCGGTGTTTGCCAAGGCGTCGCGTGCGACTGCGACCGCTGGCTGGAGATTTGGAACCTCGTCTTCATGCAGTTCGAACGCCGGGAAAAAGACGGCGCCCTGCTTCCGCTGCCCAAACCCTCCATCGACACGGGTGCAGGTCTAGAGCGACTCGCGTCGGTCGTCCAACGCAAGCGGTCGAACTACGACACCGACTTGTTTGAACCGTTGCTGCGAATGGCGGAGCAGCTCTCTCAGAAAAAATACGGCGCAACAGAGGCCGACAGCGCATCCATGCGGGTCATTGCCGACCATTCGCGCGCCACTGCTTTTCTCCTCGCCGATGGCGTTCAGCCCTCGAACGAAGGTCGCGGCTATGTGCTTCGGCGCATCATGCGTCGCGCCATTCGTCACGGCGCGCGCCTCGGACTCGATGAACCTTTCTTTCACCGAACAGTCGAAACCGTCATCGACGCCATGGCCGAGGCTTTTCCTGAACTGGAAACAAGCCGAGCGTTCGTGTTGGAGGCCACGCGACATGAAGAAGAGTCGTTCCGTCGCACGCTCGACCGCGGGCTCCGAATGATTGACGAGGAAATCGCGCGGCTTCAACGGTCTTCTTCAAAGACATTAACGGGCGACGTGGTTTTCTTTCTGCACGACACCCACGGGTTCCCCTGGGACCTCACCCAGGTCATCGCGAAAGAGCGCGGCTTCGACATCGACCTGGCGGGCTACGAGGCCCGCATGCAGGCCCAGCGCGAGCGCGCCGAGTTTGGTGGCTCGGGCGAAAGAGCCACATCCGACGTCTTCCGCGCGATTCTCGACAGCACCGGCGAGACCCAGTTCTTGGGCTACGAGACTCCGCAAGCCCAGGCCAAGCTTTTGGCCATCGTGGGTGAGAACGGGAGCCGGGCCGAGACCGCGAGCGCCGGGCAGACTGTGGAACTCGTTTTCGACCGCACACCTTTCTACGGCGAGTCCGGCGGCCAGTTGGGGGACAAAGGTTCTGTCCAAGCCGCAAGCGGAACCCCGTTAGCGAACGTCGAGGATGCCACGCGTCCCATCGGCGCGCTGATTGCGCACAAGGTTCGCGTCGTCACCGGCACGCTCCGCGTGGGTGAGTCGTTTCAACTCACCGTGGACGCTCAGCGCCGCCAAGAATTGAGACGCAATCACTCGGCCACGCACCTCTTGCACCGCGCGTTGCGCAAAGTGCTGGGCGAGCACGTCAAGCAAGCAGGTTCTGTGGTGGCGCACGACTTGCTTCGATTCGACTACGCGCACTTTGCAGCACCCACGCCCCAGCAGCTGGAGGAAGTCGAAGACACCGTCAATGCCTGGATTCGTGAAAACACCGAGGCGCAGACCCGCGTGATGTCGCTCGATGACGCGAAGCGTGCTGGCGCCGTCGCACTCTTTGGCGAAAAGTACGGAGACCGCGTCCGCGTCGTCACCGTGCATCCCGAATCCACCGAGCTCTGTGGCGGCACCCACGTGAAGCGAACGGGCGACATCGGCGCCTTCAAGATTTCTAGCGAGTCTTCGATTGCTTCTGGCGTTCGTCGCATCGTGGCGTTGACGGGCGCTGTGGCCATGCGTTTCGTGCGAGAGCAAGAGCTGGAGTTGCATCGAGCTGCAGAACTGCTCAAGGCCGCTCCGCGCGAAGTTTCGCAACGCATCGAGTCACTGCAGAAGCGTGTCAAGGAGCTCGAACGCAAAGCGGAAGAGGCCGCGGTGCGTGGCGCAGTGGGCACAGGACAGGACGTTCTCGCTCAGGCGCGCGACATCAACGGGCTCAAAGTGCTCGCCCTGCGGGTAGACCCGGCCGACGCGCGGGTGTTTCGCGAATTGGCTGACCGCTTTCGAACGCAGCTCAAGTCGGGCGTGGTGGCCATCGGTGGCGAGAAAGACGGCAAGGTGTTGTTGCTCGTGGCGGCAACCGCCGATGCTGTGGCGCGTGGATTCAACGCTGGCGCACTGGTGCGCGAACTGGCCAAGGAAGTGAACGGCTCCGGTGGCGGCAAGGCAGACCTCGCCCAGGCGGGCGGGTCAGAGCCGAGCAAACTGCCCGCCGCGCTGGACAAGTTTTATGCGCTGGTAAGCGGATGACCGTTCCCACCGAGCAAAAACCCGTGTCCCTGCGCATTCGGCTGCCCTATGTCAGCGAAGAAGAGTTCGCCGCCCGTTATGGGTCTCATGTCGGTCGGGCAGGTATTTTCATCGCTACGCGAAGCCCCAAGCCCGAAGGAACAGCGTTGTCTTTTGAGTTGATTCTCCAAGACGGGACGCGTCTCCTTCGGGGCGAGGGATGGGTCGCTGAAGTACGCCCCCACGCCTCGGGCGCGCCCTCGGGCATGCTGATTCGTTTCCGACGACTCGATGCACGCAGCAAGTCCCTCATCGATCGCATGTGCGCCGGGGAACCCGGCGGGGAGTCCGAAGCTGCTGCCTTGCCTCCGCACGAGACGTCAGTGGCTCCAGCTTCGCTGGCCACCTCAAGCACCGCACATTCCGGCGATTCGCAGCCTGAGGTCGAGCGGGGCGTGGGCATCGAGCTGGGCGCTTTCGTCATGCGTGCGGCATGGATTCAAGACGGTGTGCCTCAAGTGCTCGGGCTCGGCACACGGGACGAACCCCACTTGCCCTCCGCTTTGAGTTTCACAGCAAATGGAGAACCTGTTTTGGGGTTTTCAGCGCTCGCGTCTGAGAAGCCCTGGTTTGGATGGGTTCGCGGCTTGGGTCTGGAAGCGAATACTGCGCTCGCACGTGGACTGTTTTCTGAAGGCCCCTACCCTCTCGTTTCCGACGAACGTGGCGAAGTCGCATTTCAGGTGGGCGACCGCCGATGGAGCGCGCTCGACCTCAGCACCCATGCGCTGCGGTTGGTCGCTGACAACGTTCATGCACGGTTGGGTGGGGCCACACCGCGTGCGGTGCTTTGTGCACCAACCGACTGGAGCCATCGCCAGCGTCAGGCCCTCTGGCGCGCGGCGCAAGATGCGGGCTTGGGGCCCTTGCGACTTGTGCAGCCTTCTTGCGGGGCCGCACTCGCGCTCGGCCACGGCCGGGGTTTTGCGCGCCGGCGGCTGCTGGTGTGTTCCATCGGGGCATCGCGAATTGAAGCCACGGTGGTGGCGCTGACAGGCGACGACCTTGAGCAGCTGGCTGCGGCGGCCGACACCCACCCTTCGCCAACCGAGCTTGACGCGGCAATGGCAGCGCTCGCCCAAGGAACGTCAACCGCTGACGCGTTGTCGGACCCCAGCCTTGCGCCTTTGGGGGCAAGCTGGGCCACGCGCGCGTCGCGCGTTTCGCAGCGCGCGCTGGAAATCGCAGGCGTCACCGCACAGGGTTTGGATGAGACCGTCTGCATTGGCGCGCTCACACGCTTGCCAGGCTTTGTGGACAACTTCACCCAGGGCTTGGGGCAGCGTCCACGCTGTCTGGACGACGCCCCAGCCATCGCTGTCGCGGGCGCTGCGCTGCTCGGCCACGCACTGCTGGGTGACAAGGCAGGACCGCTGACGACGCACATGTCCGAAGTGCTGAGCGCGCCCATCGATGTTCGTTGGGAGAATGCTCACCGCGAGCGCCTGTTTGAACGCGGAACGCGATTGCCCGCGCAAAAAAGCCTGCCGCTTTCGCCCGAGCGACGTCGCGTGGCGCTGCTGCAGGTCATCGGGGCGGGACCCCCAGCGTACTTGGGCACCGCGGTCTTGGACTCGCCTGTCTCGCTCACCGTTGGGCGTGATGCCGAACTCCGGTTTCATCTCTCGGCAGATGGCCTGCTGGGATTGTCCATCGAATCCGGCGGCACGATGGAACCGGTCGAACTCACCGGGTTGAACGACGCACCGCCGAGCGAGCCGTCGGCCGCGCCTGCGACGTCACCAGAACCTTCGCCGGGGTTCTTTGGGCGGTTTCGACGTTTCCTGCGCCGCACCGCCACTTCATAGCGTTGCGTTCGCCAACACAGTCTCCACGCTGGGAGAAGCCTTCCAGAGCGCCAAGGTGTCGTCCGCCGGACTGCATCCCGATTCGACGCGCGCTCGCAGCGGCGCCAAGAGCGGCACGTCGGCAACGTCGATTCGGCGCAATCCGCGCTCGACCATGTCGAGCCACTCCTTTGCCCACGCTTGAAGTCGTCTGCCCGCGTAGACGCCGTTCAGCCCATCACGCCGCGCGATGGCCATGAACTCCTGCTGCTGCGCGAGCGACGGCACCGGCAAAAGCGTTTCGACCTCGCCAAGTGCCATCGCGTCGTAGAGCTGGCCCCGCATCAGGGCCCCCAGCGCGCCCGTCATCTCAGCACTGCCGCTGTCCGCGCTGCGAATTTCCAAGACCCGCTTGAGGCGCACTTCTGGGAAAAGCGTCGATAAATGGTCGAGCCAGTCGTCTTCGGTCAGCGGCTTCCCTTCCCAGCCTTGCGTCATCAAGTCGCCAAAAGTCATCCGCGGGGTCAGGTAGCGTCCGCCCCGGCGCAAAAACAACACGGGCGCCTCCAAGGCCCATGCCACGTATTTGGCATATGAAAACGAGCCATCCAGCATGGTTGCAAAGAAACCGCAACGCGCCGAATCGACTCCGGTCCACACATGACTTCGGTATGACTTGTAGGCCGACGGCTGTCCTTCAACGATCGTGCTGTTCGCGAAAAGGGCGACCAAAAGCGGTGCCGTTCTCGAAGCCACGGTCATCTTTCGCGCGCAATCCGCTTCCGAGCTGAAGTCGAGCGAAACCTGGCTCGTCGCCGTCATCAGCATCATGTGAAGGGCCAGCGGCCCTCGTGTCCCAAGCGTTTCGCGCATGGCTTGGTATCGCGACTTGGGCATCCAACCCACGTCCGAAGTACGGCCAGCGGGTCGATACCCGAGCATCACCACACGAAGCCCCAGTTTCGCGGCCGCGTGCTTCAAGCGGCCGAGGTGCTGGCGGTTTTCGGCGTCGGCTTCACGCGCGGTGCGAAAAGGCGAGCCCGCATGTTCGAACTGTCCACCTGGCTCCAACGTCACGGTCCTGTCACCGGACCGCAGCGCAATGACGGGACGGTCAGGGGCCTCGCGAAACGCTTCGCCCTCTTCTCCGGCGAGCGCTTCCAAAACTGCGCCGATCCCGCGCGGCCCCTCGTAAGTCACAGCCTCCGCGCTGCCGACGGCGTACAAGAGTTTCTCGTGCTCGAGCCCCAGCCGATGGGCCTCAACCGGCTTCTCCGCCGTCCGAAACGTGTCGACGAGCTGGCTCGTGGAGGTCAGCGGCGCTGCGAGGGCATTCGACACATCGAGCGACATGACCAGCATCTATACTAATGAGTCTTCATGCCCACACCCGGCTTTTTGGCATCGCGCGCAGACCTCTGGCGAGGTTGGGGATTCGTTTTCCGCGCGATTTCCGTCATTCGTCGCGATCGCCCCCTGCGGCGACTGGCGCTTTTGGCCAGTGCCCTCACCTTCCTGATTTTGGCAGCACTGCTGACCGGTTCGATTCCCGCCAGCCGTGCGGTGATTGAATCGCTTTGGTCGAAGCCAGCGAACGGATTTCTTGCCTTCGGCTGGCACGCCGTTCGCGCCGTCACGTTCTTGCTGTTTTTTGGCGTCACGGCGCAGACCCTGCCACTTCTGCTGTTGGCACCCCTCCATGATGCGCTGTCCGAAGCGACAGAACGCGCGGTCGGAAGACCTATTGCCGTGCGCCAAACCTGGCTCCGCGGTGCCATGACAGCGCTCGCGCACACTGCCCTACGCATCGCCACCTACCTTTTCGGACTCCTGGCGTTGCTTCCGGTCGTGTTCATTCCTTTCGCGGGGGCTGCCCTTTGGGGGGTTTTGGGGCTCCTGTGGACGTTTGCCTGGCTTTCCGCTGAGTACGTTGACATTCCACTGACACGACACGGGCATCCCGCGCAGCGCATCCGACAGCTGCTGCGCACAAGACCCTGGCTGTGCATGAGCTTTGGAAGCGCAGTCTATGTGCTGCTGTGGTTGCCCCTTTTGAACCTCTTTTTGGTTCCCCTCGCCGTCGTCGGGGGCACCCTGCTGTACGTCGAGACACTCGCCCCGGGCGCCGATTCGACCCAAGCACAGCTTGATGCTTGAAATGGCGGCAGTTACGATTGAGGGCTTCCTCCGTTTGGGTGTTTTCTCCTTGGCCGGTTCGACCGCGCCGTACAGGTACTTAACTTGATGCCGCGAACCGCTCGCCGGGTCACACTCATTGCTGTGTTGCTGGGCCTTTGGGCATTTGTCGGTGGCGACCGGGCACCCTCACCGGTCACCTACGGCGATGCCCTTGCCGCAAGCCCGCTCACGCGCTGGGTGGTCTCCACCACCGCCGCTGCGAAATACAACAACCGGTCGCCTCATGACCTGTCGAGCCTTCGCGTGCTCAACAAAGTCATCCTGTACGTCAAGGACAACTACGTCGACCAGCGTCGGGTGAAACCCAAAGAAATGATGATCGCCGGGCTGGAGTACGTGGAGAAAACCGTGCCCGACGTTCTCGTCGAGGGCACACCCGAAAGTGGAAAAGTGCGCCTCAACGTCAACGGGCACGCGCGCGAGTTCGACATTTCCGCGGTCGACTCGCTTTGGCGCATGTCGTTCATCCTCAAAGACGTCTTTGAGTTCATCGCCCAGCACATGCGCCCGGTCGAAGACACTCGCGACGTCGAATACGCCGCGGTGAACGGGATGTTGTCAACGCTCGACCCGCACTCCGTGTTGCTCCGCCCCGAGCTGTACCAGGAGATGAAGCTTCAGACGAAAGGCGAGTTCGGCGGGCTGGGAATGGTCCTTCAGACGAAGGAAGGCAATCTCAACATCGTCAAGGTGTTGCCCAAGACGCCCGCGGCGCGGGCAAACCTGCGCAAAGATGACCACATCCTCAAGATTGGCGAGGAATCGACGGTCAACATGGACCTTAACGAAGCCGTTTCAAAGCTTCGCGGGACTGTGGACTCGAAGGTCACCATTCTCATTTCACGTCCGCGATGCCCCAAGCTCTCGCCCGAAGCGAGCGCGAAGCTCGTCGAAGAGTGCCGCAATTTCGAACGTCCCTCCCCGGTAACGCTGTCGCGTGCCATCATCACGATTGAGTCCGTCCAGGCCAAACTGTTGGGCCAGAACGTTGGCTATGTCCGGCTGAAGAATTTTCAGGGCAACACGACGCGCGAACTCCAGTCAGCGTTGTCCGAACTCAATCTTCAGGCCAAAGGACAAATGAAGGGCCTGGTGTTGGACCTTCGCGGCAATCCCGGCGGACTGTTGGAACAAGCGATTCAGGTGTCCGACCTCTTCTTGGACCGCGGGACCATCGTCGCCACCGTGGGCTTGTCCGATAAGCTGCGTGAAGAGAAGCGTGCCCACCCGGACGATCGCGACTTGGCTTATCCGATGGTCGTTCTGGTCAACGCGGGGTCCGCATCCGCTTCTGAAATCGTTGCCGGCGCGCTCAAGAATCTCAACCGAGCCGTGGTCGTCGGGCAGCAGACGTTTGGCAAAGGTTCGGTTCAAGTCCTCTACGATTTCCCGGATGACAGCGCGCTCAAGCTGACCATCGCGAAATACCTGACCCCCGGCGATGTCTCCATTCAAGAAGTCGGCGTGGGCCCCGACATCGCTTTGATTCCGACCCGTGTCACTCCCGAACGCATCAACGTATTTGCTCCGCGAAAATCAGTGGGTGAGGCAGACCTGGAACAACACTTTGGAAACACCGCGACCAGTGTCGCTGCGAAAAAACGGGACGACGTCCTGAACCGAGACAAGCCTTTTGACGAGCTGCGCTACCTCAAAGACGCGGCGAAACCCAAAGAGAGTGCTCAGCGGCCAGGTGGCAAACCCGAGAAAGCGAAACCTCGCCATGGCGAGGCGAGCAACCCGCTGCTCGACGCAGAAGATTTGGATGGCGTCGACGAAGAACTCTACGACCAACTCGATGCGGAAGCGCAAGACGAGATCAAAGAAGACTTTGAAGTTCGCTTCGCACGTGACCTGACATTGCGTGCCGGATTCACCACGCGCGACCAGATGCTGGGTGCTTCGAAGGCTTTCTTGAACGAACGCCGCGCAGAAGAGCAGGAACGCATCAGCGCGGCGTTGGCGCGTTTGGGACCCAATTGGGATGCGGGTCCGACCCCCAAGAACGCTCAACTGCTGGCCGCGCTCAATCCCGGCCTGGATGAGCGCGTCACGGCGGGCGCGCGCCTGCAGCTGGAACTCGTTGTCGAAAACAAGGGCGCAGAGCCGCTTCATCGGCTTCGCGCATGGACCGAGTCCGAGAATGTCTTTCTCGACCGGCGAGAGTTTGTCTTCGGTGCACTCAAGCCCGGCGAGAAGAAGACCTGGTCTGTCCCGATTCAGTTGCCCAAAGAGCTGGCGTCGCGCCGTGACGACGTCACCGTGCGCTTCTACGGCGACCAGGGGCAGATCGGCGAACCGTTGGTGACTGAACTCAATTTCGCCGAATTGCCCAGACCTGCGTTTGCGCTGAGCTGGCAAGTTCAAGACAGCTGCAACCATTGCAACGCCGACGGTGCAATTCAGCGGGGGGAGCAAGTCGATATTCTGGTGGACGTCACGAACCAAGGCCCCGGCAAAGCGCTGGGCACTTTTGCGGCCATCAAGAACAACTCCGACGCTCAAGTCTTCATCGACAAAGGTCGATTCAAACTTGGCGAAATCGCGCCGGGTGAAACAAAAACGGCGCGCTTCACGCTTGAAGTCAAACGCGGATACATCGGCAACACCTTCGGCCTGAAGTTGAACGTGTTTGATGAGCCGCTGGAAGAGCTCGCGACCGAAAAACTCGAGTTTGTTGTCCTCGAGAAGGCTCTGCCCTTGGAGGCGAAACGAGCCACCGTACGGCTTCAGGAGGGTGCAGAACTGTTTGGCGCGCCGAGTGCTCAGGCGAAACCCCTGTTCAAGGCGCCACGCGGCGGGACCCTCACACAACTGGGCCGTTCGGGGCCGTGGCTCAAGGTGGAAGTTGAGTCTCAACGGTTTGCTTTCGTGCGTGAGAGCGACGCCAAGCCCGTTCGAGGCAAGGCAGAAGCGCTCACCCAGCGCGTGTCCCTGCCCTTCCGCTCGCCACCCAAAATCGCGCTCAGCGTCGACAGCACACGCGGCGGCGTCGTCGTCGAGGGCGATCGCTTCACCCTCTCCGGCGAAGTCATCGAGCCTGAAGGGCTTCTGGACCTCTACGTGCTCGTCAACGACCAAAAAGTGTTTTTCAAGACCGCCGACACCAAGGCAGCACCGCCGGTCAAGCTGCCTTTCTTGACGGAGTTTCCGCTGAAGGAAGGAAACAACTACGTCGTCGTCGTGGCACGCGAAACACAAGACTTTGGCCTTCGGCGTGTTCTGGTGTTGCGGCGCCGATCCGCCACTGTGGCACGCGCCTTGGGCACTCTCCCGCGCGCACGCCCCTAGCGCTTCTTTCTTTGGCGCTTTTTTTCCGGGGGGTTTAGCGTCCAGCGCGCGTGAAGCATTTTCGCAAGCGAGCGTCGGCACTTGGTTTTGCAGCAGCCCTTTGCCTCATGGGCGGCCCTGGCTTGGCCGACCCATACGACGTTGAACTTCACCGTTTGGGCAACCCCACGCCGGGTGGCGCCGCCCATGCACCAGACGCCAACGCGAACTTCCGCGTGCTGATGCGTCAGCTCGCTTCTGCATTCACGCTTGCCACGCTGGCGCCACCGGGAACGCTGGGACACAACGGATTCTTCGTCGGGCTCGAATTGGGCGTCGTCCATCTCAACACCGACAGCTTTCTTTTTCCGACCCGCGGCGCTTTCCGCGCACCCCTGCTCGTGCCGTCGTTGCGTATTCGCAAGGGGTTGCCCTTGTCCTTCGAAGTAGGGGCTCGCCTGACTTGGATGGAAAAGAGTGCGACCACCGGAGCAAGTTTCGACGTGAAGTGGGCCTTTGGGGATGGGCTTTCTGCGCTTCCGGATGCCGCGATTCGTGGACACATCACACGGCTCTTCAACACCCGAGACTTCTCGCTCACCACCGGTGGCATCGACCTGGGTCTTGGAAAATCCTTCGCTGTCGGGGGCGCACTCACGTTGACGCCCTACGGCGGCTACGACCTCAACTGGGTCAACGCATCATCCAACGTGGTCGACTTCAACCCGGCGCGAGACCCCCAGACGGAGGCTGACACGGTCCCCGAACGCTTGGAGGACACAGCGACGTTCCAAGCGGTACGTCCCGGTGCAAACATTCATCATCGTGCCTACCTTGGGCTTCGACTCGGCGTGGGGGTTCTCCAGTTGACCGTCGAAGGCGCCGTCGTCGCTTTCAGTGGAATTCAGGCACCCAGCCCCGATGACCCGGGGACGCTGATCGACCGAAGCCTGCCCGCGGTGTTGGCACTGAATTCGAGCCTGGCGCTCGCGTTTTAGCCGGGTTGGGAAACCAGAGCGTCACGAATCAGCCCAGGGCGATTCGTGATGCAGTATTCGACGCCACGCGCTGCAAGCCATTGCGCCCGCTCCGGGCTGTCGACAGTCCAGACGACAATGGCCCATCCGCGTTGTTTCCAACTTCGAAGACGCTTTTCAGTGCAAGCACTGTCCGGGGGGTGAACCGAAAATCGGGCCAGACACTTCGTCAACAACGTGCCATGCAGCCAATAGGGTTTGTCGGGATCAATCAGCCACCCCAGCCGAACTTCGGGCGCAAACCGTTCAAAACGGCGGAGAACGATGGGATTGAAGCTGGAGACGATGACACGGGAAGCCAGTTGTCTGTCGCGCAGCATTTCCGCAAGGCGGCGCGCCAGCCCACGGTCGTTCCAGCCGTCTGACTTGAGTTCAATGTTGATTTCGAAATGCCCTGGCAGCGCGCCCAAAACCGCCTCGAGGGTGGGCACTGCCGCGCGGGATTCTCGAAGCGCCTGCGCCGACATGTCTCGCACGTGGCGATCGACTCCCGCCAAGCGCCCCAGGTGTTCGTCATGACACACGACGACCTCACCACTGCCACACACCATCGCGTCCAGTTCGACACCGTCAGCGCCCTGCCGCACGGCCTCCGCAAACGCCATCAGCGTGTTTTCTGGGGCATCGGCGCTGGCCCCACGATGGGCCCAAACTTTCATGGGGTCTGACCCGCTTGCTTCCTGGCCGCCAGACAAAGCAAGGTGACACCCATGCTGGGTACGGGCGAGTGGATTGTCATCGTGTTCGTTCTCGTGGTTGTTTTCTCGGCTTCTCGCATGGGCCCTTTGGGAAACGCGGTCGGAAAGCTTGTCGACGCGTTTCGCAAGACGCCTTCGGATACCGACCCCAAACGCTGAAGCCCATCACTCGCATCGGTCATCACGGAACGCGGGCGTGTTCGTCGCGCTCCACCTTGACCCGTAGCCGAAGCGTGGTGATCTCCGGAGGATAGTCAAACCAAGCCACCAAGAAGGGCGCGCTCTTTCCCACGTCGACGGTTCGCGCTTCCTTCACAAGCCGCAAGAAAAGGGCTTCCGCGTCGGTCGTGGAGGCCACGTCGTGTAATTCCTCCGGCGTGGGCAACGCGCCTGCCCGGGTTTCGGCCGTGCGGACAACAGACTTGCCATCCAAGAGCTCCACCCGAACCCGGAGCGTTTGTGCCGAAGACCCGCGGTTCTCGACATCACCGCGAACGAAAAAGACCGGCTTGCCGGCCCGGGTTTCATAGAGCCCGTTGGTCAACTCGACGACCCGAGCATCCACATTCCCCTCGGATGTCCATTGGCCACCGCGCATCAGCAGAAACGCGAGCCCGCCCAACAGGGAAATCACCGCAATTCCCGCGACCCCCCGAAAGATGCGCCCACCCCAACCGAGTTTGGGTGCCGCTGAGTCGGAGTTGCCGCCACGCTGATCGGCGACGCTTTTCGCAAACAAACGACGCGGGGGACGGCCTTCCGAAGGCGGCGGTGGGGAAAGTTCTGGCGGCAGCGGGGGTCGGACAGCGCTGGCCTCGGGAACGTCCGCCAGAAAATCGCCACCCGCGCCGTGGGCGTCTGAGGAGGCCTCGGCAAGGTCATCAAAAGACGGAGAGGCCGAGCCCCCCACCGGTGCAGGCTCGAACGACCCGTCGCCCATCGCCGCGAAAGGATCCTCCTCGACCGGCTGCGACTCTTGCTGTGGCAGGGGCGGTGGATGTGCCGACACACTCGCTGCATCGCCAAAGAGTTCGTCGAATGATGGGGACTCTTCGGGTTGCGACTCAGGCTGTGGGTGGGGTTCTGGTTCTGGTTCTGGTTCTGACGGCGGCGCCGCAGAAAATGCCGGAACCTCGGCTGGAGACTCGGCCTCTTTGAAAAAAGCGAAAGGGTCTGGGTCACTTGCGCCTTGTTGCACGGCGGCCGCTTCAAAAGGCTTGGCGACGCGAAACGTGTGCTGACACCTTGTGCACCGAACCCGAACCCCTTTGGGCGTCACTTTCTCATCAGGGATGCGGAAGCGTGTCTGGCACTGTTCACAGGTAACGATCATGGCCCTAAATCCCGAGTATATTGGCGTTCCATGATTGAGGCCCCTTCTACGCCACCCCCGCCTGTCCCTGGGCGGGAACCGAAAATCATCAAGCGATACACCAATCGCAAACTCTACGACACGGTGGAGAGCCGTTACGTCACACTCGATGAAATCGCCCAGATGGTGAAGGTCGGCGTTGAAGTTCGCATCATCGACAACCGCAACAAGGAAGACCTCACCTCGGTCACGCTTGCACAAATCATCTTCGAAGAAGAGAAGAAGCGAAACCACATGCCGCTGGCCACCCTCCGTGAGCTGATTCGGCGACCCGGAGAGACTCTTTCCGGTTTCATTGAGAAGGAAGTCAGCCCACGCGTCGACCGACTCCTCCGCCGAGAAGACGGCGCAACCGAGGGCTTCGCACCGGCCGAAGTCGTCAAGGCATCACACCGGGCGTTTGAAGAGTGGCAGCGAAAAATCGACGAACGCATTCGCGTGGCACTCGACGGCCTCAGCGACAGGCTGCCCGCCGCAGGCAAGGACCTGCACGCGCTGGAACAACGCCTCGCGTCGCTGGAGTCCCTGGTCAGTCAGCTCGAGAAGGCCAGTAAGAAGGCGTAGCCGAAGCCGGCCAGACCCTGAGCCCGGGGGCCTAGGCGACATCCGCAAGAAACTCGCTGACGGGCCTTAGCATTGCCAAGACACCCGACTGGCGGAGCTCACGGCTCGTCTGTCTTGGCCTGCTGACCGAGTTTCGCTTCGAGCCGAGTCACCAAAGCCTCTAAATCAGCCACCTTAGCGCGAAGCGCCTCGACCTCCTGGGTCGTGGGAAAGTTCATGGCCGAAAGCGCCGACCGCAGGCTCTTGTCCAAAGTCCCCTTCGCCGCGAGCGTGCGCGACACGAGAGTCTGGACCGTTGAAACAAACCGCTCGTTAGACAGAAGCTGCTGCGCGAACTTGCCAAGGTGCTCCTCGCCGGTCTCCATCAGCCGCTTCATGACCGGGTTGTCTTTGAGCGTTCCCAGAGTGCCCCCAATTCGTTCCACTACTGTGAAAGGAAGCCACGCGGCGTGTCAAGGCGTGCTGCGCGCGTTTTCGCATCCTCCAAGCCATCGCCCGCGGTCGATGCGTTTTTGAGTAGGGTCCCGCGTCTTCGAATGAACGACCTTCTTCGGCAACGCCTGTGGATTGTGTCCGGCAAGGGCGGCGTGGGAAAAACCACGCTGTCGGCTGCGCTCGCGTTGGCCGCGCATCAGCAGGGCCGGCGAACACTTGTTTGCCAAGTCGGTGCGGAAGAACGCATTGCCCCACTCCTCGGACATCCCCGCTGCGGCCCAGTGCTCAAAGAAATTGAGCCCAATCTTTGGGCTGTCGCCATCACGCCCGAAGAAGCGCTTCACGAGTACGGTCTGATGGTGCTGCGTTTCGAACGTGTCTCCAAAGCGGTGTTTGAAAACAAGCTGGTCCAGCAATTCGTAAGGTTTCTGCCGTCGTTGGCCGAACTCATGATGCTGGGCAAGGTGCTGTTTCACGTTCGCGAAAAGAGCGATTCGCAGGCCTGGCGCTTCGACACCATCGTCTTGGATGCACCCGCGACCGGCCATGCCGTTTCATTCCTGGGTGTGCCGCAAGCGTTGCTGGACACGGTGCCGAAGGGTCCGCTGTTCGACCAAGCTCAGACCATGCGCAACGTTCTGGTCGACCCGAAAACGACGGCTGCGATTTTGGCGACGCTGCCCGAAGAGATGCCCGTCAACGAAGCACTCGAACTCCACCAGACGCTGACGGAGCGCTTGGCGATTCGTGTGGGCGGAATCCTGCTCAATGCTTTTGAAGCAGAACGCTTTTTACCTGAGGAAATGGCGCAACTCTCCGCGAGCCCAGAACTCGCGGTACCTCTGGCGACGCAACGGGCTTTGCAGCAGGCGTCTCGTGATGCGCTGGAACGCCTGACCCCCTGCGGCGTCCCCATCTGCACGCTTCCCCGATTGAGGCAAAGTGGTCTGGACCGGGCGTCCATTGAAGCCCTGGCGCGAACGCTGACACCCTGGCTCTTGGGGGCTGCGCCATGACAGCAACAGCACTGACTCCCCTTCTGCGCCAAAGGCGCATCTGGATTGCCGTCGGCCCTGGTGGCGTGGGGAAGACAACCGTCTCTGCGAGCCTGGCGCTCGGCGCGGCCGTTTCGGGTCGACCGGGGCTCGTGTGCACCATCGACCCAGCGCGTCGCTTGGCCAACGCACTGGGACTTCAGCAGCTGGGCAGTTTAGAAACCCAACTGCCCCCCGAGGCGCTTGCGCAAGCGGGTGTCGCGGCGCGTTCCACCTTGTCAGCCATGATGCTCGACATGCGGCAGACGTGGGACGAACTGATTACCGCCAACGCACCGCAGAAAGACCAGCGGCGCATTTTTCAAAGTCGCTTCTACCGCACACTCTCCACCGTCCTCGCCGGTTCTCAGGAGTACATCGCGATGGAAAAGCTGTGCCAATTGCGAGGGGCACAACGCGAAGGGCTCATCGTCTTGGATACGCCCCCGAGCGAACACGCACGCGACTTTTTGAGCGCCCCCAAGCGCGTTCTCGATTTCCTTGAGAACGATGCGGCCCGACTTTTGCTCGCACCCATGATGGTGGCCGGACGGGTGGGTCTTCGCTTTTTTCAGGCGAGCAGCGGATTTCTGGCACGTGCGTTGACACGGTTCACAGGCGCAGAAACGCTTCAAGAATTGGCCGATTTCCTTCAAGCGCTCCGCGGCATGGAGTCGACGTTTCGCGCACGCGCCCGGCAGGTGAACCAGCTGCTCGCCGATGCAGGCACCGCCTTTATCCTGGTGACGGGTGCCGAGCCGGAACGACGTGCCGAAGTCCTTGCATTTCATGCCGAGCTTTTGCGCAGCGGATTTCGCGTCGACGCTGTGGTGGTCAACCGGGTGCATCCACCGGTTTCAGCGGAAGCTTTTGAAGCCGCCACCCGCTTGCCAGAACACCTGCGAGAGCGCACACGCGCTTTGCTCGACGACCTCTCGTTTTGGGCCAAGAAGGACGCCGAGGCTGTTGAGCACCTCACCCGCGCTTGCGCACCGACGCTGGTCATCGTCGTGCCACGACTCGACAAAGAAGTTCATGATTTACCGAGTTTGGCGCACACCGCTCAGCATTTGCTGGGCGAAGGGTAGGATGCACTTCGCATGTCGAAAAAGCCTGCCCCCGCCGTCGCTTTGAGGCTGGTCGCTTTGGCCCTTCTGGGCTCGGGGTGCGCCCATGGACCGACCCGAGCCACCTTGGCTTTTGACGCACTCGAAATCCAGGGCGACGCAGCACTCGCGAAGCTGAATGACGAAGAGCTGTTCACGAAAGCATCTGCCGCATTTGCCGCGGGTGAATACGCAAAGGCCGCAGACCTCTTTGGGCGCGTCGCAGACCTCCATCCGAACAGCCCTCACCAGGCCACGTCCGTCTTCAACGCCGGACTCTCGCTGGAAAAGCTCGAGCGCTGGTCTGAAGCCGCTGAACGCTTTGGCGCATTGGCCGACGCTGAGAAGGGTCAGGCCGACCGCTTGGAAGCGACGTTTCATCTCGCCTTGGCGCACTACCACCTCGCTCGCTACGACGAAGCCGGGCAGCTGCTGCAACGTTTGGCGTCGCGCCAAGACATCCCACCTGGGCGCCGGATTGAAGCGTCCGTTCAGCTCGGCATTTGTCACATCGAGGCCGGCCGGCCGGACATGGGCGAGGCGCTGCTCCGCGAAGCCATTGCAAAACATGCCACAAGCGATGAATCCGAAGCTGTCGACCTTTACTTCCTCGCACAGGCTCACTTTTTCTTGGGGGAGTTGTTTCGACTTCGTTACGAGGGTGTCGCGCTCGACGCCGAGAAAGTCACGTCAGAACTCGCCGCGGACTTGAACCTCAAGTCCGAGCTTCTCTTGTCGGCACAAGGCCACTACCTGCGCGCCATTCGGGTTGGCCACGGGTATTGGGCCACGGCGTCGGGTGCGCAAATCGGCGAGCTCTACCAGAATCTCTACGAGCAGATGACGCGCGCACCGGCGCCGCGCGAGCTCGACGCCGAAGCAGCTCAAATCTACCTTCAAGAGCTCCGCAAGAAACTTCGCGTGCTGCTTCACAAAGCCATCACCATCTATGAAGGCACTCTCGAAGCCGCGGAGCGCGTCGCTTCCCGCGGGCACTTCATCGAGAAGACACGCGCCAGTTTAGCGAAGATGAAGGCGATGCTTCTTGCGGATGCGCAGTCCGACCCTGACGCCGATGCCGCCGGCGACACGCCGGACAGCGCTGCCCCTGAGGAAGCCGGTGCCGCCGGCGTCTCTTCGGGCTTTGCGCCCAAGAGCTGATGGAACCGCTTTATTCGGCGTCGGAACTCGCGCAAGTCCACGCGTACCACGCACCTCGCTACATCTGGGCGTACGTCGCGCCAGCTTCGTACTTGCTGTTGCTCCTCGCCTTCATGGCTTGGGCCGCACATCCGCTCTACGCCCTTTGTCAGCGCGCGGGACAACGGCTGCGCTCGCGGATTCTGGAGCGCGTTTGGGGCGGGGCCGATTGGAGTGGCGCACTTCTCTACGCGCTGACTTTTTTCATTCTGTTTGAACTCACCTACCTGCCTTTCACGCTTTACTTCGGATTCTTCCAGGAGCGTGCGCACGGCCTTTGGACCGCCTCATTCTCCCGCTTCGCTTGGGAACACACCAAAACACTTGTGTTGCAGTCCCTCGGCCAAGCCTGCCTGGTGTTCGGCGTTTTTGGACTCGCTCGCCGGACTCCGCGTTGGTGGTTAGTCTTGGGTGTTCCAGCCGCGCTACTTCTCATGATGGCGTCCGTGCTCGACCCCTACCGTGCACGCCTCCATGTCGGACAACACCCCCTGGAACCGGGGCCTCTTCGGGGCCAACTCGAACGCGTCCTCGCACAGGCGAAGGTTCCCTTTCGAGACATCCACGTCGAAAAAAGCTCTGAACTCGTCTCCCGTCCAGAGGCGTATTTTGCGGGCCAGGGCGCCACGCGGGTCATCATCCTGAACGACGTGCTTCTGGGGCATCTGACCCCGGCAGAAGTCGAAGCCGTTGTCGCGCATGAAAGTGGCCATGTTCATCAACCGCGCTGGCTGGGACGCATCGGCGCGGGGCTTGGGCTCTTGCTGGTCCTGTACTGCGTGAAGCGTCTCTTGGAATTCGCTGCGCAGCGCGCCTGGCTGGGCATGACGAGCCCCGCCGATGCGCGTGCCCTTCCGTTGCTTTTGCTCATGCAGTTCGTCGTTGGCCTGGCGATGGAACCCGTTTCGAGTTTCCTCTCCAGAAAGCGTGAAGCCGAAGCGGACCGTTTCGCACTGGCGCTGACACAAGACGCGCAAACCTACGAAGCCATGTTGCGCAAGGTGGCACGCCTCAACAAAGCCGACCCATCGCCCCCGCTTTGGATTCGTTGGCTGGCTGACCACCCGCCCATGGGCGAACGCCTGCAGCTTGCGCACAACTGGACGAGCGAGGCTGTTCGCCCCCCCACCACGCTGCCCTGACCACGAGACAGCCCCGCTCGCCCGTCAACATGTTCACCCGCTACATTGTCCCGTGCGCAGTCGCGTCCGCGCGAATCCGACCATCCGCGTGCCACGCGTTGACCACCTCCAACAGCGCACGCGCACGCTTGCCCGAAGCTGTCCCCTCTTGGGGGTCTGACTTCATGGCTTCCATCAGGTCGGCAATGCCGCCGGCATCCCTGGCATACAGACGAAGTTCGCCACGGTTGCACAGCGCCACAACTTGCCCAGGGTCGTGCTTCAGCGCTTCCTCATACGCACGCTTCGCCAAGTCGGTGTTCCCTTGGCGCTGCAACACGGTTCCCAAGGCCGCTTGCGCAGCTGCGTCTTTGGGGTTCCCGGCCACGAGGCCTTCGAACAAGGTCTGCGCCTCGCGCAACCGACCGGACGCTGCCAGCTGACAGCCCAGTTCCGCAATCTCACGGGCTTGCGCTTCAGTCATGCCTTCGACCTGTGCCCACGTCCACTCCCCTTGGAGAAAACGCTTCAGCGATACCGGGAGTTGTTCCACGTCAATCGACACCTGAGTTGTCGGGTTCATGGCTACGCCTTCCCCAGATTGCTAATGGCAAGCATCGACATCTCGCCGAAGTTTGAGGTCATGTGAGACAGAAGTTCGAACATCGCTTTTCTCTTTTGCGCGAGGTTCTGAAGACGGTCCGACAAACGGTCCATGTCTCTTCCCAACTTGCTGTCTTGGCTCCTGTCGTCGCTTGGAAGTGACTCGCGCTCCTCTGCGACTGCCGACATTTCTTCGCCCACCTTGAGCATGTCGTCATCGAGAGTGCGCATGACCTCGAGCAGAATCATTCGAAGCTTCTCTTCGACACTCAGCGAAGGGTTGTTCACGATGTCGCGAATTGAGGTACTCGTCCCCGCATTCGAAGCCGGGGCTTTGGGTTTGGAACCCTCCGCATGGGAAGCCCGCGCTTCACGTGCGCCCGAGGCACCTTGCGCCAGCGCACTCGCTGCGTCGGCACCGCGCACCGGTGTCGTCGCTTCCTTGCCCCGTTCAATCGCGTCGTCCAGACCCGATCTCGTGATGAAGGGGCCACGTCGAGCGATCTCGTCGAATACCCCTGGCGTGTTGAGTAGGTGCTGGGCTGCATCGCGCAGCGCAGAAGATGAACTTGGGTCTCGGATGATGGCATCAAGGTCATTTCGGCCAATCAGCCCGTCCGGACTCTTGATGAAAGCGCCGGCGACATCGACGCGTTGGTAGTGCTGACGAATCGTCCGCATGGCTTCCAGCGTTTCCTTCTTTTCCGCCAGTTCTTTCGATTCGGCGTCTCGTCGATAACCCCCATGCCTGTCCCGTTCGCAGCAGTATTCCGTCGAGGCTTGAGGCGGGCAGTGCCCACCCCGTGCCAGTCCGGCGATGGCTTCGATAAACGAAAAAATATTTCCCGTGAGAATGGCGATAATGGGGTTGGCGGGGCCCGCCTTCCCGCCTTGGTTTGGAATCACGAGTTGGATCAACGGCTGCAGCAATGGCATCAGCATCAATGGGTTCATGTATGAGTCTCCTGTGCCAGCGTGCCGTTGCATGGCCTGCGCCATCGCCGCAGACGTGTCATTCCAAGAGTTTGCGTCGCACGCCTAGGCCGTGGTCTCGTCTCAAGGACCGCGTCGTCTAGTGCCATGGATGGCGGCTGGGGAGACTCTTGCGCGCGCTGGGGCTGGACATTGGAACGAAGCGAATCGGCGTGGCGCTCTCCGACGAACTCGGAATGACCGCGCAGCCGCTCGCCGTTCTGGAGAATCGCGGCAAGGCGGTCATCCGCGAGTTGGCGAACCTGGCCAAGACCCATGAGGTTCAGTGCTGGGTCGTCGGACTGCCCCTCAACATGGATGGCACCGAAGGCCCCATGGCGCAGATGGCCCGTGGGTTTGGCGCGCAGCTTGAGGCGGCGACGCGTCTACATGTCATTTTCTGGGACGAGCGCCTGTCCTCGGTCGCTGCGGAGCGCGCGCTTTTGGAAGGAGATGTGTCCCGCCAACGCCGGCGACAAGTTATTGACCAGGTCGCTGCTGCCCTCATCCTGCAGGGGTGGCTGGATTCCCAGGCCAAGGCCCCACAGGAGGAGTAAGTGAAACGTTGGCTCGTCATCCTCGGCATTCTCCTTTTTGTGGTTGCAGCCGCTGGCGGGGCGATTGTCCTGTGGCGTGAGCGCCAGTTGGTCACCTTCTCCAGCGCGCCCTACACCGCTGTGGCAGACGATACCGAGACACTGGTTTTGGTTGCGTCCGGCACGGGCCCTAGGCGCCTCGCCACTCAACTTCACGCCGCGGGCGTGGTCCGGGATGCCGACCTCACCTACCGCTGGATTCGGCACGAGGCGCTCGGCCCCAAGCTTCAGGCGGGTGAGTACGGCTTCAAGGGCGCACTCACACCGCGTCAGGTGTTGGAGAAAATCGTCAACGGCGAAGTCAAAACGTACCGCTTCACGATTCCCGAAGGTCTTCGCCTCGACGAAATTCTTCCTTTGTTGACGTCCTCCGAGCTTCGGCTCGACGCGAAAGAGCTTGAAACCCTCACCGACGACGCCGCATTCCTTGAGACGCTCGGCATTCCCGCAGGAACGCTTGAAGGTTTTCTTTTCCCCGACACCTATACGTTCACCAAACCCTTCACGCCGGATTCGGTGCTCAAGAAGATGGTCTCGCGCGCGATGGAGGAATACAAAACCGCCGATGCGCAACGAAAGCCGGGCGTGCGTCTGGGGCTTTTGCAGACGTTCACCCTTGCCTCCATCGTGGAAAAGGAAACCGGCGCCGTGGAAGAACGCCCGCGTATTTCGTGCGTCTTTCACAACCGACTGCGCCAGCGAATGAAACTGCAGACGGACCCCACGGTGCTCTACGCGACGATGCTCGTGCGTGGACGATTCGTGAAAAACATCACGTCCAAAGACTTGGTGACGGACCACCCTTACAACACCTACACGCGTACCGGCTTGCCGCCGGGACCCATTGCGAGCCCCGGTGCAGCAGCGCTTCGTGCAACGTTGGCGCCTTTGGATTGCGAAGACTTGTTCTTTGTTTCGCGCAACGACGGCACACACGTCTTTTGCCCCACGCTGAAATGCCATGAAGCGGCCGTGGAGGAGTGGCAGCGGCGATTTTTTCGCAAGAGTCCCGCCACGAAACGAAGCGGCGGAAAGAAGCGAAAGCGCTAGAACCGGTTTAGGTCGCTCCGGGAGGATGAACGAATGCCCCCGGCGGGGGCGTCGACGTGGGTTTGGCAATCCACGCGGGAACCGGCAAACCCTTGCTCCTGAGGAACTCGGCGTTGAAGAGCCGAGAAGCGTAGCGCGTCCCCGAGTCGCACAGCACCGTGACGATCACATGCCCAGGCCCCAGCTCCTGCGCCATGCGGACGGCGCCCACCACGTTGATTCCCGAGGAGCTCCCCAACACCAGGCCTTCGTGTTCCGCCAGGTCGAACACCATCTGTGCGGTTTCGGTGTCGGAAATCTGCCAACTGCGGTCCACCCGGAGCCCTTCGACATTCCGCGTGATGCGGGCTTGGCCAATCCCTTCGGTGATGGAGGTTCCTTCCGCTTTGAGCTCACCCGTCGTGAAGTAGGCGTGCATCGCTGCGCCAGGAGGGTCCGCCAGACCGATCTTCACGTGAGGCTTCTTCTCGCGGAGCGCGGCGGCGACACCGGCGAGGGTGCCACCCGTCCCAATGGCGCAGACGAAAGCGTCCACACGGCCATCGGTTTGCTGCCAAATTTCTTGGCCTGTCGTCGCAAAGTGCCCTTCGCGATTCGCCACATTGTCGAACTGCTGGGCCCAAACAACGCCGTGGGACTCCGTCTTGGCGAGCTGTTCGGCGACCCGCTGCGCAATGTGAACGTAGTTGTTGGGATTCTTGTACGGCACTGCCGGAACTTCGTAGAGGGTCACGCCCGCCAAGCGAAGCATGTCCTTCTTTTCCTGGCTTTGGGTTTCGGGGATGACAATCACCGTACGGTAGCCGCGCGCGTTTCCCACCAAAGCGAGCCCGATTCCCGTGTTGCCGGCGGTCCCCTCGACGATGACCCCGCCAGGCTGGATGAGCCCCCGGCGCTCGGCGTCGAGCACGATGGCGAGGGCGGCGCGATCCTTGACTGAGCCTCCCGGGTTCAGGAATTCCGCCTTCCCGTAAATTTCGCACCGGGTGAGGTTGGACACCCGCCGCAGCCGGATGAGCGGCGTGTTTCCGATCGCCGCTGTCATGCCGTCGAGCGGCGTCGATCCGTTGGGCAGATTCATGGCGCGTGCGCGCGGGCGTCCGGCCCGCAGTCCTCGCAGATATCACTGCTGATCCAGCCTGCGATCTGAAACCTTCCGAAGAGCCAGCAGCCGAAGCAAAACGCGAACCCTGACTCAAGGGTGGCGAAGACGACAAGAATCACGAGCAGCGCGTTGCTCGCGGGTGTGTGTCCCAGCGCCTGCAACGCCACCACGCTGAGCGTGACGGTCGCGCCTATCCCTTGCGCGAAGCGCTTGGGTCGGCCCAAGACGGGCGCGACGGGGGCCAAACGCGGCGCGGCCCATACCGCGAATCGCGCCAGCGGACTGAAGCGGGGTCCCCACCCAACACGGAGCAGGAACCCTGCGGCCAGCAGTGTGGGAATCCAGATGGAATGCGTCCAGATGGCCGCCAAACTCATCAGGGCGACGAAGCCCGCGACGATTCGCGCGGCAGGCTCATTGACTTCACGAGGGAACGAAAAAACAGACATTGAACGACCTCCAGGTTGAGTGCGAGGCCACGGCTTGGATTTCGAAAGCCCGCGACCCAAGGTTTCGCGGCGGGCTTCCTCGACTGCTTCGGATCTCGACGGCTAGGCGCTCGGACGAGTCCTGTCGCAGGTGGAAGACCACCGCACACGACAGCAACACGTCTGACACAGATGAGAGCGCACTGGACAGCAACGTTAAGTGCGTCCCCTCAGGCGGTCAACCCACGGGGCCAACTGCCCGTGGTGCGGGCTTTTCTGGGCCTGGGTCGCGGCCCCAGGCGCCTGGAAATGGAGCCTAGATGCCGCCGCCATCGTCGAAGCGCTCCTGGCGACTTTGGGCTTGAGTCACGACGCTGTGTGGGGGCACGTCGTGATCCAACCACACGTTGCCGCCAATGATTGACCCGCGACCCACACGAATCCGTCCCAGAAGCGTGGCGTTCGCATAGATGACGACGCCATCCTCGACGATGGGATGGCGGGGTGCGCCCCTGGCCGGTCCACCGTGGACACCGACAGCGATGCGCTTCGCCCCCAACGTGACGCCCTGGTAGATGCGCACGGCGCTTCCGATGACGGCAGTCTCCCCGACCACGACGCCCGTACCATGGTCGATGAAGAACCGCGGGCCGATCTCAGCGCCGGGGTGGATATCGATGCCCGTCTGCGCATGCGCGATCTCCGTCATCATCCTGGGAATCAACGGAAGACCAAGTCCCCAAAGCACGTGGGCGACGCGTTGATGTGTCATCGCGCAGAGGCCAGGGTAGCTCAAAACAACCTCGTCCCGGCTTCCCGCCGCCGGGTCACCCTCGAGTGCAGCATCCACGTCGGACTGAAGAAGCGCTTGGATCTGCGGCAGCCGTGCAAGAAATGCCTCCACAACGTGGGGTGCATCGGCGCCGCGAACGTTCCCGTCGGCGAGAAGCGCACGGCGGACCTGCTCTGAGAGCGCTGCCGCGACCTGCGCCAAGGCGGTGGCTGCAGCGACATGCCTTTGGTCTCGCGTCGATCCCAACGGTCCGCCGTAGCCAGGAAAAAAGAGTCCGCGCAGCGTGTCGACCACCTCGAGGACTTCGTGCCGCGACGGAAATCCAGTCGCTTGGCCCGCCTCGGGCGAGGGGACTGCGCTCATCAGCGCTTCGATCAGTTCATCTCGCGTTCGCATGGATCGACGCTCAGGATGCATAGGCTATTTCGACCAGGGCCCTTAGGCGGGGATGTCCTGGAACATCACTGTTGAGAGGTAACGTTCGCCGGCATCTGGGAGCACCACGACGATGAGCTTGCCCTTGTTCTCCGGACGGCCCGCGGCACGGAGCGCGACGACGGTCGCGGCGCCACACGAGATGCCGCACGAGATGCCTTCTTCACGGTGCAACCGTCGCGCCATCTCGATGGCCTCGTCGTTCGTGACCGTCCCCAGTTCATCAACGAGGGCGAGATCGAGGACATCCGGCTTGAAGCCAGCACCAATGCCCTGAATCTTGTGCGGCGACGGCTTGGGCTCTTCGCCCCGCCTCATTTGGGAGAGAATCGCCGAGTCTGCGGGCTCGACGCCGATGGTCTGGACCGAAGGTTTTTTCTCCTTCAGGAAGCGTCCACCCCCCGTGATGGTTCCACCCGTCCCAATCCCACAAACAAGGAAGTCCACTTTGCCTTCCGTGTCCTCCCAGATTTCAGGGCCGGTCGTCCGGTAGTGCACGTCTGGATTCGCCGGGTTCTTGAATTGTTGCGGCATGAAGTATTGCGGGGGGTTCGTCGCAACGATTTCTTCGGCCTTGGCGACGGCACCCTTCATGCCTTTCGGCCCCTCCGTCAATACAAGCTCCGCACCGAAGGCGCGCAGCATCCGGCGGCGCTCGAGCGACATCGTCTCGGGCATCGTCAGCACAAGCGGATACCCGCGCGCGGCGCACACGAACGCGAGCGCGATGCCCGTGTTGCCGCTGGTGGGCTCAACCACCTTGCGCTCCCGGGAGCCGGGGACGAGCAGCCCTTGCCGTTCCGCGGCGTGGATCATCGATGCGCCGATGCGGCACTTGACCGAGTAAGCCGGGTTGCGCCCTTCGATTTTCGCCACCACCTGCGCGCCCAGGCCCCGCGTCAGTCGATTCAGCCGAACGAGCGGCGTTCGGCCAATGCTCTGGCTGTTGTCATCGTAGATCGGCGCCATGAGGGCTCCTTAGCGCGGCACGCCCACCCGCGGCCAGAGCTCCAGAGTTGGTTTCACGACATCCTGGGTGCACGCTTCGGTGACGGCTTCGACTGTCGTCCGCACGCCTCACACGGTGGCCTGGCCGGCGGGTGTTGTGGTCAGCGGCATTGTGGGTGCTGGCGTAGGCCCGAGGAAAAGTCGAGCGAGATGGGACACTCCCGAACGCTTCGCCACCACCCAGAGAAGCACACACTTCCTTACGCGGCGCCGTGCATTCGGCGAAACGCGCTGCTCCCTCGTATACTTAGGTTGACCTTTTCACCCCGGGGGACCGCGGTCCAAACCCGCGTCGGGGACCCGATGAGGCTTTTTCCAGTTCCCAGGCGGTCGAGACATGACTGCCGAAAAGGAAGGTCATGAAGGAAGCCACTTCGCCAGCCAGTTGGATTTCACGCATCGCGGCGCTTCAGGACGTGAAGCAATACGCCGAGCTTCATTGGGAGGGCTCGTTCGAGGAGTACCTTTCACTTGTTCGTCAGAATCCCAAAGTGACTCGGACCGCGTTTCAGCGGATTTACGACATGATTCTGAGCCACGGGAAAAGTGACTACGTCGACAACAAGAAGAAGTTGTACCGTTACCACTTCTTCTCCGACGAACGCTTTGGTGGCAAAGACGCGATTTTTGGACTCGATGTTCCCCTGATGAAACTCGTGAACGTGTTCAAGTCCGCCGCGCAAGGCTACGGCACCGAACGCCGCGTCATTTTGTTGCACGGCCCTGTCGGCTCTTCGAAATCCACCATCGCCAGGCTCTTGAAGAAGGGCATCGAGGAGTACTCGAGAACACCCGAAGGCGCGGCCTACACGTTTGCGTGGGTGACCGACAAGAAAATGCCCGACGGCACGGTCATCAAAGAACGCATGAAGTGCCCCATGAACGAGGAGCCGTTAAACCTCGTTCCACGAGATTGGCGTCAGCGCGTCTTCTCTGAGCTGTGTCCGCCGGAAAGCGGCTACACCATTCCCCCGGGCAAAGAACTCTGCCCCGCGTGCCGCTTCGTCTTCAAAGACCTGCAAACTCAATACGGCGGCGATTTGACGCGTGTCTTCGAACACGTGCGGGTCAACCGGCTCATCTTCTCGGAAAAAGACCGCATTGGCATCGGCACGTTTCAGCCCAAGGACGAGAAGAACCAAGACTCCACGGAACTCACCGGCGACATTAACTACCGGAAAATCGCCGAATACGGTTCAGACTCCGACCCACGGGCGTTCAACTTCGACGGCGAGTTCAACATCGCCAACCGCGGCATCATTGAATTTGTCGAAGTGCTGAAACTCGACGTCGCGTTCCTCTACGACCTGCTTGGCGCCTCGCAAGAGCACAAAATCAAACCGAAGAAGTTCCCACAGACCGACATCGACGAAGTGATTCTCGGCCACACGAACGAGCCCGAATACAAAAAGCTCGAGAACAACGAGTTCATGGAAGCGCTGCGAGACAGAACGGTCAAAATCGACATCCCGTACATCACGAAGCTCGCCGAAGAGCAGAAGATTTACGAGAAGGACTTCAACGCCAAAGTCATCAAGGGCAAACACATTGCGCCACACACGCTCGAGATGGCCGCCATGTGGGCCGTGCTCACACGTCTGGAAGAGCCCAAGAAGCACAACTTGTCACTGCTTCAGAAATTGAAGCTCTACAACGGCAAGACGCTGCCGAACTTCACCGAAGACAACATCAAAGAACTCCGCAAAGAGTCCTCACGCGAAGGACTCGACGGCATCTCCCCTCGCTACGTCCAAGACAAGATTTCCAACGCGCTCGTCTCGGACAAGGGCGAAGGGTGCGTGAACCCCTTCATGGTCCTGAACGAACTCGAATCCGGCCTCAAAGGCCACTCGCTGATTTCCAGTGAGGAAGCGCGAAAGCGCTTCCGTGAACTGCTGACAGCCGTGAAACAAGAGTACGAGGACGTCGTTAAAAACGAAGTCCAACGGGCAATCTCCGCGGATGAAGACGCGATTTCGAAGCTGTGCGGCAACTACATCGACAACATCAAGGCCTACACGCAAAAGGAAAAGGTCCGGAACAAGTACACCGGGCTTTACGAAGAGCCGGACGAGCGCCTGATGCGGTCGATTGAAGAGAAAATCGATATTCCGGATTCGCGCAAAGACGACTTCCGCCGCGAAATCATGAACTACATCGGCGCCCTTGCCATCGAGGGGAAGAGCTTCAACTACCGCACGAACGAGCGTTTGCACAAAGCGCTGGAGCTCAAGCTGTTTGAAGACCAAAAGGACAGCATCAAGCTCAAAAACTTGGTGTCCTCAGTGGTCGACAAAGAGACACAGGAGAAAATCGACCTCGTCAAAGACCGCATGAAGAAGAACTACGCGTACTGCGAAATTTGCTCGACCGACGTCCTCAATTTCGTGGCCAGCATCTTCGCGCGCGGCGACGCCAAGGAGTAGTCCAAGTGCTCCGACCCCGGCATCGTGCTCAAAACGAGGCGGCAGAGACCGAAGCGAGGGCAACGCCCGAGGAGCGCGCAGCGGAGGCGTGCCACGAGGCACGTCGAGCAGCGCAAGCGACGAGGCCGCTGGCCGCAGCGAGAGGATCGGCCGCCGCAGTGAGCACGATGCCGGGGTCGGAGCACTAACATGTCGCTTCGAATCCACCAGGACCACTCGCGCTTCAAGCAGATTGTTCGCGGCAAGATCAAAGCGAACCTTCGGCAATACGTTCAGAAGGGCGAGATGCTGGGGAAGCGCGGCAATGACACGATTTCGATTCCTGTCCCCTTCATCGACATTCCTCACTTCAAGTACGGCCACAAAGAACAAGGTGGCGTTGGTCAGGGCGATGGCGACATCGGGCAACAACTCGCACCAGGCGCGGTTCAGCCGGGCGATGGCGGCGGCAAGGCCGGTGAAGGCGAAGGTGAACACGCGCTTGAAGTCGACGTGTCGCTCGATGAACTCGCACAGATTCTCGGCGAAGAGCTTCAGCTGCCGAACATCGAACGGCGTGGCAAAGAGCAAATCGTCGCGCAAAAGGTGAAGTACACCGGCGTCAACACGATTGGCCCGGAGTCACTGCGTCATTTCAAGCGCACGTACAAACAGGCGCTGAAACGACAAATCGCATTGGGGAAATACGACCCCGCACGGCCAGTCATTGTGCCCACGCGCGAAGACCGCCGTTACCGGACCTACCGTCTTCAAAACCTGCCGGAGACAAACGCCGTCATCATTTACATGATGGACGTTTCTGGCTCGATGGGCGACGAACAGAAGGAAATCGTCCGCATCGAGAGTTTTTGGCTCGATACGTGGCTGCGCCACCAATACAAAGGCCTGGAGACACGCTTTCTCATCCATGACGCCGTCGCGCGCGAAGTTGACCGCGATACTTTCTTTCATACGCGAGAATCCGGCGGCACGATGATTTCGTCGGCCTACAAGCTTTGTCGCGACATCATCGCGGCGGACTACCCCGCGAACGCCTGGAACATTTACCCGTTTCATTTTTCCGACGGCGACAACTGGAGCGCAGACGACACAAGGCAGTGCATCGACATGCTGCGCGACCACATTCTTCCGAACGTCAATCAGTTTGCCTACGGGCAAGTGGAAAGCCCCTACGGCAGCGGGCAGTTCATCAAAGATTTGCGCGAAGCCTTGGGCGAATCCGACAAAATGGCGCTTTCTGAAATCGCCGACAAAGAAGCCATCTACCCTTCCATCAAAGACTTTCTCGGGCGGGGGAAATAGCCACCGTGCCTCAAGCCCTCACGCCCAGGCTGGCTGCGCTCCGCGACGAGATTGAAGGCTACGCGCGCGGCTATGGCTTGGATTTCTTTCAGACCGTCTTTGAAGTGCTTGGGTACGACGAGCTCAACATGGTCGCCGCCTATGGCGGTTTCCCCAATCGCTATCCGCACTGGCGTTGGGGCATGGCGTACGAGCAGCTGGCCAAAGGCTACGAGTACGGGCTTTCCAAAATCTACGAGCTCGTCATCAACAACGACCCTTGCTACGCATACCTGCTCGAGAGCAACGCCGAAGTCGATCAGAAGCTTGTCATGGCCCACGTGTACGGCCACTGCGACTTCTTCAAGAACAACTTCTACTTCCAACACACCAACCGAAAAATGATGGACGAGATGGCGAACCACGCCACTCGCGTGCGGCGCTGGATTGACAAAGTGGGCGTTGAAAAGGTCGAAGACTTCATCGACCGCGCCCTGTCACTCGAAAACCTCATCGACTTTCACTCTCCTTACATCCGTCGAAACCCCGACCCACGACGGGCCGAAGAAGAATCGAAGAGCAACGAGAAGGTGGAAGGCTTCAAAGTGAACCGCGAGTACATGCGCGGGTACGTGAACCCTCGGGAATTTCTGGAGGGGCAGCGCAAGAAGGTTGCTGACGAAAAAGAGCGTTCCAAGAAGTTTCCCGAACGCACGCAGCGCGATGTGTTGCTGTTCTTGCTGGACCACGCGCCGCTCGAGGATTGGGAGTTCGACATCCTGGCGACCTTGCGCGAAGAGGCCTACTACTTCGCGCCGCAGGGCCAGACCAAAATCATGAATGAAGGTTGGGCCTGCGTCCGAGGCGACACGCGCGTATTCACTGACGCAGGACTCATCACTATGGCCGAACTCGTCGCGGGTCGCGGCTGGAACGTCTCAGACGGCGAAACGCACCGCCGCGTTTACGACCAACACATCATTCGTGACCGCGATGTCGTCACCGTGAAAACGCGGCGCGGGTTTACGCTCACCGGCTCGAACAACCACCGCGTGCTGCTTCCGGACGGAGCGACGTGGAAGCGGCTCGACGAGCTGAAGCCGGGCGACGCGGTTGCCGTCGGCAATGGCCGGGAACTGTGGCCGACGCAAAATGTTGCGGTGTCGTGGAGGCCTGCGCACAGAGTCTCGCTTGACCAAGTCGCGCAGCACGTGGGTGTTTCTCTGAGCACCGTCATCCGGCATCGCGCGGGACGAAACACGCGGCAGGCGGCAGCAATCGACAACGCGCTCGAAGTTTACGACACGCCGTCCAATCTTGCGCTCCCGATGTCCCTTGTGAACCGAGCAGCGATCACTGTTCCACAGAGGGTCGACGAAAAACTGGCCGGGTTCCTTGGGTACCTCGTGGGCGACGGCCACATCAGCCGGGTGAAGCGGAATGTCGGTCTGACGACCGGTGATGAATCTCAGGCACACGCCTTCGCGCAGCTTGCCCACGAACTGTTTGGCCTCTCAGCGTCTGTGCGACTGGATGGAAACCGCTTCCGCGTGCTTCTCCACTCCGAGACGCTTTCAGACTTTCTTGTCGAGGCAATCGGCCTCACGACCGGTCCCAGCGCCCGAGAGAAGCGAATACCCGAGTCGGTGCTCCGATCGCCAGAACCTGTGGTGCGGGCGTTCTTGCGCGCCTACTTCGATTGCGACGGCTACGCCGGGAAACAAGGCGTCATCCTTTCGACAACCAGCGGCGCACTGGCAGAAACCGTTCAGCTCTTGCTACTGAACTATGGAATTTTGAGCCGAAGGCGTCCTCAGCCAAAGGGCTGTTGGCACGTTCACGTGACGGGCAGTGCTGCGGCTCGCTTCGCCGAGAGAATCGGATTTGGCCTCGAGCGCAAGCAGGAAGCACTGGAGCGCTACGTCGCCGACCGACGCTGGTTCAAAGTGGAGGCCTGGGAGGACGAAGTTGTCTCCGTCGAACGCGGCCGAGAAGACGTCTACGACATTTCGGTCGAAGAGACGCATCGCTACTGCGCCGCGGGCTTCGTCAACCACAACTCTTTTTGGCACTCCAACATCATGACCCAGAAGGCGTTGAAGGACAGCGAAGTCATTGACTACGCTGACCGCCATTCGGGTACGACGGGCACGCGGCCCGGCGCCTTGAACCCCTACAAGCTGGGCATTGAATTGTTCCGCGACATCGAAGACCGCTGGAACAAAGGCCGCTTTGGCAAAGAGTGGGACGAATGTGACGATTTGCGACTGCGCCGCTCGTGGGACAAAAAGCTTGGCACGGGTCGTGAAAAAATTTTCGAGGTCCGCAAGCACTACAACGACGTCACGTTCATCGACACCTTCTTGACGCCCGAATTCGCCATCGACCAAAAATTGTTCGTCTACGGTTTCAACGACAAACGAAACTCCTGGGAAATCTTGGACCGCGAGTTTCGGAAGGTGAAGAACAAGCTGCTGACACAGCTCACCAACTTTGGTCAGCCCGTCATCGAGGTCGCCGAGGGCAACTTCGAGAATCGTGGAGAACTGTTGTTGACGCATCGCCACGATGGTCAAGACCTCAAGGGCGACTACGCGCGCGAAACCCTGCGAAACCTTCAATCGCTTTGGCGACGGCCGTGTAACCTGTTGACGCGCACAGAGGGTCGAGGGCTGATGGTTCGTTTTGACGGTCAAAACCATTCGGAAAAGAAAGTGGATTTGTAATGGCGCGCAGCGGTCCCAAAATTTCGCACGCAGACATCTTGTCTTTTCGGCTGGAAGTGCCCCTCCCCGCCTTCCAGCGTTTGTCTGAAGAAGGGGGCCTGGTCAGCGTCGAGGTCATTCAAGAAGACGAAGGCGAGCGCGTCTTGTGTGTCACGGAGGCCGAGTGCCACTTGCGTTTCGCGCTCGAGAAGAGCCGCGCAAGACTGACCGCGGTGCAACTTCGCGATGACGAACGCGGTCTCTTTCTTCAGCGTGTGCTGGGGCCTTTGATGGTGCAGTTTCGCGGAGACTTTCACGCACGGGTCTACTGGAACGTCGCCGACCGCAACCGAGAAGGTGACTACGCCGAGGTTCGCATTCAAGCCGGCGAAACGAACTACCCCGGCCTTGCCGCAGAACAGCCTGCAGCCGAGGGCGCGTCACTGGGCGGCGGTGCTCCGCAAGGTGTGGGCGGCCCTGCGGCCGGCGGACTTCTGGCACCCAGAACCCCAAGCCCCGACGACGAAAAAGTCGCGAAACTGCTCGAAACCGCCAAGGGCCACTGGGAAGAGTACCAACGCCTCAAGCGCGAGCGGGCGTAGCAAAGACCTCGCGATGTTGCGCTCTTCGCCTACATTGCGTACATCGTGCGCGCGTCGCTGGGCGTGCCTTCGCGATGCGCGAAAATTCTTCTATGCTTGAAGGCGTTCATGGCTTTGCGTTCGATCTCTATCTTCGTCGCACTTTTGCTGGTTTCTGAAGCTCAGGCCGCAACGGTTCGCGTCATCAATCGGCGGATTCAGACACGCGAAACCCTCGCGGGCGCACTGCATTCGGCCGCCGTTGCCACGCCAGACGTCGAATCCATCATCAATTCGCTTCGTGGTGTTTTCGACTTCAAGCGGGCGCGCCCAGGAGACCAGCTGCGGCTGGTGATGCGCGACAACGGCACGCTCGAGCGATTCGACTACCGTCAAAACGCGCTGGACGAGTGGAACGTGCGCCGCGAAGGCGATGACTGGGTGGCCAGCAAGCGCAGTGTTGACGTTGAAAAGCATGTCAGCCGCGTCGACCTCGACGTGCAATCATCCGTGTACGAGGCTGCGCTCGCGGCGGGTGAGGACCCGCTGATTGCCATGGGGCTGTCTGACGTTCTCGCGTGGGACGTGGACTTTTACCAAGACGTCCGCAAGGGCGACCGCGTTCGTGCGCTGGTTGAAAAGTATGTCTCCAAGGGCCGCATCGTTCGCTACGGCGAGGTGCTCGCCGTGCACTACGTGGGCAGCGCCGTGGGTGAGAAAGCGCTCTTTCGTTACGCACTTCCTTCGGGCGAGCCAAGCTACTTTCAGGAAGATGGTCGCTCGGCACGCAAAGCGTTTCTGAAGAGCCCGCTCAAATACGCCAACGTCACATCGCGTTTTGGCTCAAGGTTTCACCCGATTCTTCGCTACCTCAAGGCCCACAACGGCGTCGATTACGGAACGCCCATTGGAACACCCGTCTGGGCCGTCGCAGATGGCACCATCAGCCAAGCCGGCTACTCCGCTGCGGGAGGCAAGACGGTTTGCCTGCGTCACGCCAACGCGATGGAGACCTGTTACCTGCATTTGTCAGGCTTCGGCTCCGGTGTTCGCGTTGGGGCCAGGGTTTCGCAGAAACAAGTCATCGCGTATTCCGGAAACACGGGGAGAAGCACCGGCCCGCACCTTCATTACGCCATGAAGCGAGGCGGGCGTTTCGTGAATCCGATGAATCAAAACTTCCCTCGTTCAGAGCCCTTGTCGCCAGAATTGCTCGGGGACTTTCAAGCTCAGGCCATCGCCCTGCGCGCGCAGATGGACGCGCCCGCGCTGGCGGCGGTCATTCCGAAAAAGAAACCCTGACGCAGATGGGCGCGAGCGTTGCCGAGGAAGCCCTGGTTTTCGGACACACGGTTGAAGCTTTCCTGTCGCGAACCCTTCGTGGCCAGCTGACACCGAAAGCCATTGCGCGGCTTCAAGCCATCGGTTTTTCGCCGACGGGCCCTTGGCTGCCTGCCTATCCAAGAGACAAATGGTTCGCGGTACTTGCCGTCGTCGCTCAAGAGGTGTTCCCGGGGCGCAACCCCAGTGACGCCTACCGTGAAATGGGCCGAAAAATAATCACGAGCTACCAGGAAACAATCGTCGGCAAGGCGCTCTTTGCCGCGCTTCGCGTTTTGCCAACCAAACGAATTCTCGAGAGGATGGCGAGGAACTTTAGGACCAGCAACAACTACACCACGGTCGAGATGGTCAACGTTGGACCCACCTCGGCGGAGTTACTCTTCAACGTCGTTGAGCCAGAGCCAACCTTCACGCAGGGCATTCTCGAAGCGGGTTTCCCGGCGGCCGGTGTGCGCGGCGTCACGGTGAAGCTGCTCGGGTTGCAGGGAACGTCGGCGCGTTTCGCTGTATCTTGGGCGGCGTGAGCCGTCGTCGACTCAAGTCGTCGGAGGTTTGGCGGATGCATCCCCGGGCGCGGCGGCGCCAGAAGCGCCCTCGGCGGCCGCAGCTTCTTTCGGAGCGGTGCGTGCCAAAGAGATCCGCAATCGTAGCGCGCATGCTCGGAGGAAACTGAGACAGGTAGGCCTCCCCGACCGGGCCGTTCAGTACTGGCCCGAAAGCCTCCAGAAATGCCCGTTCTTCAGGACCCTTCAAGAAGGGAGTCAGCGCGCCCATGTGGTGCGGACACCCCCCGCTTGTACTGTGTCGCGAAAAACAAAGCCCGCAAGGAACCCGATACACCGCTTGGAGCCGGTGCCGTCATGGCAGTACGCGGGCTTGTGGCTATACCCAAATGGATATAGGCTCCTGTGCGGGTGAACGAGAACGACAAGCCCCTGGAGTGGGTCGGCGGCGCCAAGGCTGACCTGATGGAATTCCCGCTGGAGGTGCGCCGCACAGTGGGGCGAGCTTTGCGTTTCGCTCAGAAGGGCAGCTCCGACGAGTCCAGCGTCAAGCCACTGAAGGGCTTCGGGGGAGCTGGAGTGCTGGAGGTGGTCGAGTCGTTCCAGAAGAACGCTTATCGGTGCGTGTACACCGTGCGGTTGGCGAGCGCGATCTATGTCCTGCATTGCTTTCAGAAGAAGTCCCACTCGGGGAGGAAGACGGACAAAGGGGACATCGAGCTGGTGCGCTCTCGACTGAAGACCGCCCAGGAGATCGAGAAGCAGAAGGAAGAAAGAGCGAAGCGGGAAAAGGGGAAACAGCCATGAAGCGGAATGCCAAGACAACGGTCTACCGGGTCCACGGTGAAGATGTGGAGGTCACCACCGGAAGCGACAACGTGTTCGCGGACCTGGAGGTCCCTGACGCTGAGGACCTGCTGGTGAAGACGGACCTTGCCATCGCGGCGGCCAAGGCGATCAGTGCTCGTGGCCTGACCCAGACCAAGGCGGCTGCCATCACAGGGCTCCCGCAACCAAAGGTCAGCAAGGTCGTCTCCGGTCTGGACCTCCGGGGAATCTCCGCCGAGAAGTTGATGGCGGCCCTGGCCCGTCTCGGAAACCACGTGGTCATATCCATCGAGCCTGCCCGGGGCCGACGCGCTGGCAGCATCCGGGTGGTTCCGGCCCAAAAACGCCCTGCTCGACACCGACGGCGCGCAGCCGGTTGAGTTGAGCGAGCGGCGTTCAGCCCGAGAAGTGGGCTCGGAAGGCGGGCGTTACGTCGATGGTCGCGGCGGTCCCGTCGGCCGCTGGATAAGGCAATCCACCTGCATTGACGGCCCTCAAAAGATGGCCCCGCACCAAGTCGGCGGCGTCGAATGCGAAGTCCTGTATCTTGGCATCGACAGGACGGCGCGGTTCGATGGGAACCGCCGATTGCTCCCACAACCGGGACACCTTAGCGCGCGTGGGGCGTCTGGAAGGCACGCCGCGGCCTGCCCGAGTTCGGGGCGGAGGGCGCCAAGAGAATGGTGGGCCAGTCCATGGTGGACAAGCGCCTTTCGGAATTGCGGCCCGAGGACGGGGCAGCGCAACGCTGCCCCATTTGTAAGAAGGAAGCACGAGTCCGAAAAAAGGCAGTCCCGCGGACTTTCAAGTCACTCAGCGGGACGCACACCTTCCTTCGAAACCAGCACTACTGCGAGGGCTGCAAGGAAACCTTCTACCCCAGAGATGAAGAATTGGGTTTGCCCAAACATGGCGACGTCT
>JBJXGM010000046.1:0-75628 GCA_046155985.1 Myxococcaceae bacterium
CGCGTACGTCACTGCCCAACTCACCGTTCGGGAGATTCTTCGCCACCTGGGCCTCCCCTCACAGCCGCTGCCTCAAGCCCGCGCCCAGGACTCACCGCAACTCGAACTCTACGCCTGATTCACCCCAACTCCTGCGCCCGGGCGTCCAACCTCGATGACGAGGACGGCGAAGCCTTGCGCCCGCTCGCCTTTTCGAACGCCAACCACCGTCGCGTCGACGGCTTCCAACCCAAACCAACCACCGTTGCCGGTTCCGATTGCTTCTCCGTCTCCGTGAAAAGGCCGGTTATGTTTCCTTGATCCCGGGATTGAAATGCCGCCAGTTCCAGGCTTCGATTTTCGGATAGCAATGTCGGTGCGGAGAGCCGGCGTATGGGTCGCTCGACGCGAGAGGCCGCCGCCACTTCTGCAGCAATCAAAGCAGCTCGATCTGCCAATTCCGCCACATCGGGAGGGAACCGAAGGCGTGACGTTGCCTTTGCAAGAGCGCGTGCGTCCCGGAGCGCCGTCTTGAGTTGCAGCGGGTCTCCTGATGCAAGCGCACGGTGCGCCGTAGCTCGGAGCCGGTCAATTTCGAGGGACGTTGACCGGGTTTTAGGGTTCAACGACAGGTCTTCTAGAAACGACCGCCCATCGACTCGACTGGTCGCCATATAAGCATTGTCTTGAGTGGCGAAGACGTTGTTGCTCTTGGGTGCACGTTGGGGTGCACGACGGGTTTCAGCGGAGGGCACGGAAAACAAGCGCTTAGCGGTCGACTTTTTTGGGTGGGTTTGAATCTGTTGATCCATGAGGGCCGATTCGGCGAGCGAGGGCGACGCCTCAGAGGGGAACTGGGGCCAAACCTGATCACGAGTGCAGCCGCGTCGAAACCCAACTCAATGCGGGCAAGTGATCGGAATTACTGAGGCCGCCCTCAGTTGAGTCCTGCCCCCGGGGAACAGCGCTTTGGCAACTTCGCCCGAAGACAGAAGACAATCCACGCCAAAGCTTCTGTGAGGCGAAAGGAACCGTACGTGAAGATCACTGCAGGGGACGCAGCAAACCAGGCCTTTCGGGCCCTTCTTGCGGCAAATTCCAAGCTGAAAGACCAGCTGCTTGCTGGCGCCGTCCTTGGCTTCAACACCTTTTGGACAGGAGAAGTGAACCCGTTTGATTCCAACAGCATCACAATCGGAAACGCCGCCCTCAACGAGGAGGATAAGTTCATCGTCCATTTGGAAGCACGGTCGCCCATGGACGAAACGCAAACGCGCTTCCGTCTCGCGCGTGGCAACACCACGGTGGATCCGAAAACGGCCTTGGCTAGGGGGTTGAACGACGTGGAGAACACCGTGGTCGACCAGCACGGCGAAGTGCTCCATCGGCGCGGCATTCCATATGTCTTGGGCGGAATGTATTAGCGCGTCCTAAGACAGCTCAGCCAAGTGACCGTAGCGCCGAACAGCACCGTAGGGAGCTTGGCACCTTCGGCCAGGGACTCATTGGGCGAAAAGCGGACCCGCCCCACGGAAGGCGGTACCCAGAGCGCAAGCACGCGGTTGGATTGGGCAGATGATCCATGCCCGCCAATGCGGTCGCAATGTGGTCGAACAATCGCTGGTAGGCGCCTTCCTTGAAAACCCGGCTGTAAATTCACCGCGCGCTCACTCCACTACAGCCCCGCCGGCCCGTTTCCGCCACACAGAACGATGCACGGGCTTTGTGCCGTGACCGCGCCCGACAGCAACGCGGCCAACGGAGCCGCCGCGGCCGGTTCAACCAGCAAGCGGCACGCTTCCCATAACGCGTGTCGAGCTTCCGCAATGGCGGCGTCGCTGACGAGAACAACCCCTTCGGTCAGGCGTTCCACAATCGCGAGATTCAACGCTTCGGTGCGTGACGCGCCGAGCGCGGAGGCCGTCATCGAGTGAATGTCGACATCCACGGGACTGCCCGCGGCCAAGGCGCGATGCACCGTGGGGATTCCTTCGGGCTCTACGCCAACAACACGCGTGCCCGTGCCGGCGAGCGCGACGCCCACGCCAGACAAGAGTCCGCCGCCACCCACCGAACACAAAACGGCGTCGCACTTGCCTTGTGTCTGCTCGGCGATTTCAAGCGCGAGCGTTCCTTGCCCGGCGATGACGTCTTTTGAGGCAAACGGATGAATCCAAGGCAGCTGCTTCTCAGCCGCGAAGACCCGAGCCGCACGTTCGGCGTCAGCATAGCGCTGCCCCACCACCACGATTTCGCCCCCCATCCGAACGATGCGCTCGCGTTTTTCCCGCGCCGTTGTTTCGGGCACGAACACATGCGCACGCGCACCGATGACTTTTGCGGCAAGGCTGACACCCAAACCGTGATTCCCGCCCGAAGCGGCCACCACCGCCGTGGGGCGTGGCTTCATTTCCTGCTTCACAACTGGGACTGGATTCCGGAAAGACGACGAGGCGACCTCGCCGCCGCGATTGGCGACGCGTTCGACGGTTTCTCTGACTGGATGGGCGCATTTGTCGCAGGTGAAATATTGGGCGAAAAGTGTGCCGACGCGTTTGCTGCCAAGCGCTTACGCGAGCTCGCGAGGACCGCGCGGCTACCTGCCCGGGAGCTGGTTCCCCATGGCCTCGAATATTTGGCCCGTGCAACGCGAGATGAGGACCTGAAAAAGCAGGCAATCGACACGCTACGCCTCATGTTGCGCGATGCGAACGAGCGCTGCCGTGGTGAAGCCCTGCTTTCGCTCAAGAAGTTGGGCCTCAACCGCGAATGATGCGTGCCTTCGCGCTGCCGGACCTCATGTTGCCCCCGGAACTTCTTCCTCCGGGGTCACCCGGACGCCCTACCGATGCCTCTAGGCCTCGGACCTCGCTGCCGAGGACGGCCAAGCCATGCGCCCGCTCGCCTTTTCGAGCAACAGCCACCCTCGTGTCGACGGCTTCCAACCCATACCGAGCACCGCTGACGCTTCCGACTGCTTCTGCAATTCACGAAAAGGCCGTTAGTGCTTCCTTGATCCGGCGCGGCCAGCACCATCAAGCGCGACACGTGCCCGGGCGAGAGCATCGCGGTGTGCCACCCCGTCATCCCACCCCAGTCGTGGCCGCACACGGCCGCGCTCCCGCCGCCGAGCACGTCGATGAGCCGGGTGATGTCGCGCGCGGCGGGGCACCCTTGCAGACGGGTGTCGGTGACGCCGATTTCGTTGGGCGCCGGTACCGTTGGTGCCGACCCCCTCGGCACGCAGAGGTTTAGTGGAGCCAGGAAGGTTCTGGGGGAGCGTGGGCAGGGGCCATAGGGGGCCCGGCTTCGAAGGAAGGCCGAGATGTCGGAGGATGGCTTTTTGGCGCCCTTGCCGGTGACGTGAGCCAGCACGCGGCGTCGTTGGCCGCATCCCGTGCATTGCAGCACGTCGAGGGCGAATGTCCTTTCAGAAGGTCTGCCCAATCCAACCGCGTGCATGCGCTCGGGGTGCCGGTTTCCGTGCGCCGGGTCCGCTTTTCACCCGAGAAGTCCCGGTCCCAAGGAGCCACGCCCCCTACGGGGGTGTTCGGCGCTACCGTCGCTTGGCTGAGCAAGAACGACCTTCTCAACCGAGCAGTGGGGCTAAGCGCCCTCTTTGTCTCGGCGCGCGAGCTCCTTGTTCACGTCGTACAGGAAGAGCGGGTCCTGGGCGGCGGCCTGGCGAACTGCGGGATTGCGCCAATTGTCCGCGGCGTGCTTCACCTCCGCGGCGTGCTCGGCGTTGACGGTGGGGTCGATGGCGACGAGCGCCTGGGTTACCAACTGCGCGGCTTGCATCCATGGCATCACGCGAACCACATTCCGTCCGAGTGAGGCAGCGGCGTTGTTCAGCAGCGATTGACCCTCGTGGGTCTTTCCCAGAGCGGCCGCGACGCGGGCTCCGCGAGGGAGCGAGTGCGGATCGAACTTCTGCATCTCGTGCGGGTACTCGCGCGTCAAAACGGTGTGGCCCGAGAGAGGCGTGCCGTTCGCCTTATCGACGAAGACGGTGCTGCCCGCGCCGCCATCCCCTACCCAGGGGATCTCTCGCGCGACCACCTGGCCAGTCTTGAGGAGGTAGTCACCCAGGGGCGCGTTGGCCTGGGCGCGCTGAGCCCAGGCGGGAGGTGGTGGTGGAATGGAAGAGTTGGGCATGTTGAGTTTTCGCGCCCGGCGCTTAGAAGTTTCTCATAAAAGAGAAGTGGCAGAAGTGGCCGTCGTTTCGGGAGCTTGGGGCGAGATTACGATACTGTCGTCGTCACTCTCCTCTGGGGAATCGAAAAGGCCAGAAGTGCTAAACCCTTGACGCCATGGAAACGTGGGGCAAGGGCAGTCGCGACACCAGTGAGCGAAAATTTCTCCAGGGGCCCCAGCCGCGAGGCTGGGAGCTGCGGCGTGCGCTGAGCATCTTTTTCGAAATCATCCGGGGTTTTCGCGCGCTGCACTTCGTTGGACCCTGTGTGACGGTTTTTGGCTCCGCCCGCTTTGGAGAGACGCACGCGGCCTACGCCCCCACCCACGCGCCGCTTGGGTTTCTTGCTCGCGGAAGCCGGTTTCACGGTCATGACGGGAGGCGGGCCTGGGCTGATGGAGGCCGCCAACCGAGGCGCATAGGCGGAACAGCCGCGGTTTTCGCGCACGTCACGCCGGTGAACCGACGCTTTCGAGCCCGGGCCACGTCGTTGGAGGCGGGCGCACGGGGGCGGTAACGAGGCCCCAAATGGCCCTCACGCACGCACCCCGGCCCGCCCGCGTCCCTTTCGAGCGCGCCTGACATCCACGCTGCACGAAGCGGCCTACCCGGCCCAGTCGAACGCCGCCTCCGGCGGTCCACGCGCGGCGCCAAGGGCGGTGCTCTCGTCTCCAGCCCAAGGTGCTCCAGAATGGCTTTCGCACCCTTCCCCATCACCGTCGCCAACACCCGCCGTCGTCCCCCGCAGCGGGGGCATTGCAGGACGTCGATGGCGAACGTCCGCCTCAGCAACTCCGCCCAGTCCGGCCCACCCTCTCGCTTCTTGCGCGGCCCGCGCGCCCCTCCCTCGGCAGTCGCACCGCCTGGGACGCGGGCGTGGGCTTCCGCCACTCGCACCCCCGACGACGGCACCTGCTTCACCACCCTGGGCCGCAACTTCGCGCCTGGCGCGAATACCCCGTGAAACCGCACCAGGTTGCTTCGCGGCGGCGGCACCAGCGTCGCCAACTTCCGAAGCAGCTGCATGGGCGTGAAGAGAAGGTGCGTCCGCCCGTCCGGCAGCGACCGCTTCATTCGAAACGCGATGCGCCCCTCCCCGGCGTGCGTCAGCAAGCGTCGCCGGGGCTGGCGCGCGCAGGCGAGCTACGGCTCCCAGACTTCGCCCGCGACCCGAGCCAGTGCGTCCCGAATCAGCGCGTCGAGGTAGAGGCCAGCCGAGCGTAGCGCTCGGAGCACTGCCGAAGCCGACTCAATCATCCCGGTCTTCTTGGCCCGGAGCACAACACCCAACGTGCCAATCACTGGCAGACCGAACGCACGAGCACACGCGCGGGCTGCGGCGTCGTCGAGCACCAATGTGGACCCAGGCCGGGACAGGCCCGTCGCAATCACGGCGGTTTCTCCCGCGCCAAGGCCCCACTCAACGACACTGGGCGGGGTGGCCGCCGCCGGAACGCGGATGCCCCATCCCCCTTCGATGAGTCCGCGTGCCGGGTCGGTTGGAGGCCCCTTCAGGATTTCAGACGCGACCGCTTCGGGGACGAGGACCTCACGGGAAAGCTGGAGGAGAAGGTCCAGGTGGCGGCTCTTCGCGAGCAGGATGGTGGGCGACGAGTTGACGACCCACACCTCCTCAGCCACGCGCGGCTTCCTCGACTACCTCGTCGGCGGAGTACTGGAATGGGGTCACTCCGAAGCGTCCCAGAGCGTCGAGGAATTCGGCACGGGAAAGCCCGGCCACTTCGGCAGCCCTTCCCTGCGAGAGCAGCCGTAGCTCGTACCACTTCACGGCTGCCGCCAGGCGCAGCTCGCGAGTGAACCCCTGTGGGTCCTTGTGGAGCGAGGACAACGCGCCTTCAGGAACATCAATCGTCAAGCGAACCATTCCGGCGCATCATAGCCGGTCCGACAGGAGCCTGCTGAGCCATCTGGCCCCGCCCACAAGCCCATCCCCACGAAGATGCGATTCCCCTGCGGACTGGAATCCGGACCGCAACTTGAGCCTGGGATCCCACGAGAATAGACGCTTCCATGGGTGAAACAGTTCGTTCCGCACAGCGGCCTCAGCTCGCGCCTCGTCCTGATCGCCCCGACGCTCGGGTCCGTTCGGAACCTGCGTGGAACCCACGGACGGCCGCGGCAAACGCCCAAGCGAGGGTCCTGACGCTCCGGCAGCTGCGCGAGGCGGTCGAGCAATTCAGCACGGACGAAGGCCCGTTGAAAGCGACGGAGTGGCTCTCTGCAGCCGCGGAGGCGTTGAAGGAGATCGAGATTCAACGGGCTCATTCCGCTGCCTTCCCCAAGCTGGACCGTCGAATGATTGACTCAATCCTCGACGGTTTCGCGCCGCACTTTTCGCCCAAGGTGAGTCGCAACGCTCTGCGGAACGCGTTGTTGCGGGAACCCGAGGACCGTTCCCTCCCGCAGGATGCCCGGCAAGCGCTCGCCCGCTTGGGGGAAGCGTTTGAGAGCATTTGGGCTGGGCTCCAGTCTTCGACCTGGCTGCGGGCGCAGGAGGGCGTGCTCGCAGAACTCCAAGCCGGAGAGCGAACCTGCGGAATCGTGCTGCGCGCCACGGCACAGGATCTCCCGCGAATTGGTCCTGCCCTCGCGGCGGTCCTGGACGAGTATTTGTGCTGGCTCTCCGCAGTACACGAGGCCGCGGCCCACCCAGCTCTTTTCCGTGCCGTGTTGGAGAGCGACGAGCTGCGGTCACGGCTCCCGCCGGAGCAGTCAAAGGGCCTCGGCCGGGGACTTGCCCTCGCCGCGGCGCAGGTGCTGACGGACGTTCCTTCGCGTGTCGACGAAAAGGTCGTCCAGGGGGTGCTCCTGCCGCTCCTGTCTCACGAGACGGTCGAGTGGGTGACGCTGGGGGCGCTTGCGGCAGAGCCTCCGGCGCTGCACGTGCTTGGGGAATGCGCAGAGCTCGTGAGCGCCACGGCCGACGCTCAAAAGATTGACCCCGACCTGCGCCGGTTCCTTTCTTCCGTTGGAGCGCGGCGACCCGACTGGATGGCTTTTGCCGAGTTTGTCCGGCAGAGGATGAGCCACGGGTTCGCGCCGTTCCAAACGCGTCTGCTCGCTGCGTCGTGCTTAAAAAACCTGAGTGCCCAAGACATGGCGCTCAGGCTGGATTCCGCATTGGGTCGCGAGCGGGATTTCACGCTTCGGCGCCGTTACGTCGAACTGGTTCAGACGCTGGCGGAACCCCGATTTGGATCGGCCAGGGCGAATCTTCATGCCTTGGCCGACCAATATCCAAGCCGTGAAGTCGCCCATGCCCTTGGGGGCAGCTTCGCGGCCCGTTTGTTTTCCGATCCCGCCCTGGACTTGCTGGCCGCCAAGGACGTGGACTCGCTCGCTCGATTGCTGGATGTGGCCCCCCAAGAGGTCAAGGCGGTTCACGGCCTGTTCCGCTCCCTGCATCGGTGCGGGAGCACCGGCCGCATCGAGCAGCTTGCCGGGCACGTCAAGCACGGAAGGGGAGCCTTCATGGACCTCCATGCCTTGACGGGTGGAAATGCGGCGGCGGTGTACCAGCGCTTCCCTTCGGACGTGATGTTCCTTCCCTACAATCATCCGCGGGTATTCGAGGAGGTCCACCGCAACGCCGACGAGATCGAGCAGGGTATCCGCGCCATCCGCACGCACGTCCCTGACTTCGAGCACCTCCCGAGCATCGACATCGATCCATACCTTGCGCTCCTGCGGCTGTCCGGCCGCTCCGGGGACAACCGGGTGCTCGCTTTCCTCGATGTTGCGGGCACGGAATCCGCACCCAAGCGGCTCCGTTCGTTGCTCGCCCACGAGGCCGGACGAAGGGCCCAGAATCCCAAGGAGGTGACAGAGGCGGAAGTCGCCTCGTTGGATCGAAATCTCGTCCAGGTGCGAGCACACCTCGAGACAGAGGGCGCTGAGTCGATTCTGCGCGGCGTACTCACCAGCACCGCGCTCGAGCCGGACGAGCGTGTGCTGCTTTGTGTTCGGCTGCCGGAGCTGTTTGCTGCCATTGGCCTTGCGGCTCAGCTCTCGCCCGCCGATGCCACCCGGGCGGCCCAGGTCGTGCCCCGCCTCCTCAGTCTCCTGGGGGCGGAGGTCATCACTCGCGTGGCCCTCGAGGGCCGCACCGCGCTGGTCCGTGACTTCGCACTGGCCTATGGCCTCGAGTCTCTTCCGCTCCTGTTCCGTGCCTACGTCGCTCTTCGCCTTGGCAAGCCTGCCCCGCGGGACGTGAAGGCGCTGGGCGTCGCCGCAACGGGGTCGCCCGGAGTCCAGGAGCTGCGCGCAGCGGTGCGCCGGTTCCAAGCATCGCTCTTCAGCGAAGGACCTGCGCCCAAGTTCTCCGCCCTACAGCTGGAGATGCTCACCTCGCTCGCGAAGGTCGTCGAAAGTGAATGGGGAGACGGCAACACCGCCGAGGCGGTGAAGAGCTACAACGCGGACTACCGGGCGGGGGTGATCGCACCGCTCGCGAGCTACCACGCGGCTGCGACGCTGACCGTGAAGCGTCTGGATGCTCAATCGCTGGAGAGTTTTCCATACTCATCGACGTGCGTTGCCCAATGGGACCAGCTCGGCGAAGACATCAACGCCGTCGTCGGTGCGAAACCGGAAACGCTGCTGTCGGAGGTGAGGGACCTCGCCCTGAAGGCGATCGCCGGATCGCGCCAGAAGCGCACCGAGAAGCAGGCCGGCGGAAACGTGCTGGAAGAGCTGGACCAACTGGCAAACGCGGTCGCGGTCAGTCGGGACATGGACGCACTGCTCACTGCCCTCACGGACTCTTCGAGGCGGGCCCATGCGTTTCTCAATCCTGCGCTGCGACGCCTCGCCATTCACCGGGCGCTCCAGCAGATGAGCGACGTGCAACAGATCCTCGGTGCGACGCGCGGTCCACCCACCCGAGCCTCGTTGTCGCGGCTCGCAGAGTTTTTCTCGAACCGTGTGCGCGAACACGTGGTGAAGGGCTTGCCGATCAGCACTGAAGCGCGCAATCGGGTCGACAAGGCCTGCGCCGCCGGTGCATTGACGGACGAGCTCAAGCGCATTGCCAAGTTGGTTGCACCGGGTCGCGAGGTTGAGCAGCTTGAGGCAATTCCCACGCGCGGCCTCCTGGGGGAGCTGTCCGGCTACATCTCCGACGCGTGCTGGCCCAGTGACCACCTGCTGCGGGACCACCCACGGTTGGCACCGTACATTCTCAGGTCGCGCGGGGACACTTCATTTGAACGCCTCGGAGGTGCTTTTCTGGTGCTCCAGGCCCGCACCGACGGCAGGAGGTCACAGGCCGTTCTCGTTCTGCGTGCCATCAACCCACAGCAGACTCGGATCAGCAGGCTGGACGTCGCGGACTACGTGGAGCGCAACATCGCCCTCGTCGAGGAACTCGCCCGGAAGGCTGGGGCTCAGCTGGTGGTATTGCCCATGGACGGCTGCAGCATGAGCATGACCAACCGTCCGGACGTCGCGAACTACATCCTGGAACGTTACCAGGGCGCTCCTCGCGTTCGGCTGGCGAACAGTCCCGAGGTGCAGTTCAACGGTTACGATCTTCGCGACATCTGCGTGGTGGTTCGACGCGTTGACGGCGAGCGGTGAGCACGGATTGGTGGGCGTCCACCCAACCCTGTCCCTCAGATCTGCTCAGGCCCAAGGAGCCTTCCCTAGCCTTCCAGTCTTTCGGACAAGTAGTCCTCTCAAACTGAATCCATTCCCGGGCGTCGATTTCCACCTGCCACTCCGTGTTGGGCAGCAGGGGAAGCCGGCCTCGCAGAAAAGTGGCGAGGTGCTCCGCGGCGCATAGGCGGAATAGCCGGGGTTTTCCGGCACGTCACGCGGTGAGCCGAAGCGATCGAGCCCGGGACCACGTCGTTGGAGGCGGGCGCACGGGGGCGGCAGCGAGGCCCCAATGGGCCGCAAGCACGCACCCCAGCCCGCCCGCGTCCCTTTCGAACGCGCCTGACATCCACGCAGCGGGGAAGCGCCCCCAAGGGCGAGCTACCCCTGCGCCGAGTCGAACTGCGGGAACGTCCCTTGGGCCTCGGACTCGGGAGGTTCCGAAATCATCGAGCTGACCCGTGAGGCGAGGGTGTCGTCGTCGGTGAGAACGGCAATCTGGCCGAGGAGGACCCACGCCTCGGTGGCATGGGGCGCCAATTGCGCGACCGCGAACAGGTGTTCCTGAGCGTCTTCGTACCGCTTGGTCGCGACCAGAAACGCGCCGAGTCGAAGGTGGCAGTGAACGTCGGCAACACCCGCATCTCGAAGAAGAGCATGGATGCGTGGCACCTCCGGGTCGAAGTCCGGGCGGTCCTTCGAGAGCAACGCCTCCTTCAAGCGATTCACCACCAGGCTTCGGAACCCCAAAAACTTCCCATGGAGTTCGATGATTCGCCCAGCCTTGTGGAAGCACGTACAAAAGTGGGGGCCAATCTAGGAATCGGCGCGCGTCACGGCATCCAGAGAACCCCGGTCCCCATCACCGCTGGCGGCTGCGGCCGATTGACGCGGCGGCCGTCGTTCTCGCGGCCGTCCAGGAGCAAAAGCGACCCGAGTTGAAGCCAGCAGAGGCCCGGTTGCGGCTCGTGGTCAATCGACTCAGCGCGGCCGCGTGCTGACCGCTCCACCTTTCGCATCGGCCTGGGTGATTCGGATAACGCACTCCAGCTGATCCGTACGGTGTTGCACGAGTTCGGTCACCATTTCGAAGACGTCCTCCCCCTCGGTCTACGAACGGCCGTTCTCCGCTTTCGCGAGCAACGGATCACTGGCGCTCCCATTCCCCTCGCCCGCTCGACCTCCAAAACTCTCGCCAAAGACGAGATCGCCTATCCATCGCTCTTCTCCCACCCATACGTCGCGAAGAAATACAGAAACGCGACGCCACTGTTTCCGGAGTCGACTGAGATCGTCTCGATGGGGCTGGGTCACTTCGCCACGGCGGAGTCGATGGTCCTTTTCGCGATCGATGACATCCTCACATCCGATGAGCTCAAATCTCGAGGCAACGATTTCGACGTCGCTCACTTCGAGTTCACGATCGGGCTCATCCTCGCCATGAAAGCCTACGTCGCGTCGTTGCACGGCCCCGTCGATGGTGGTTCAAACGCTTGAACCACGCAGCGCGTCAACGCATTCATTGACGCGAGAGGGTCCGCGCATGCGGGTCGTCCAGCAACCACGGTTCGCGAAACTTCGCAATGCTAGCTCGGAAACTCCGCGGGCGGGGCGTGCGCATAGGCGGAATAGCCGCGGTTTTCCCGCACGGCACGCGGTGAACCGAAGCGGTCGCAGCACGGGGCGCAGCTGCTTGACGCAACGTACGCTCTCTTCGTTAGAGCATTCGAATTCGGAACCCCAAGCGAACTTCCCTTGCAACTTTGGTGGATCCAGATGCGACAACCCCTGCCAGAGAGGCAGGTTTTTTCGTGTCACATCCTGGGTTCGCGTCACATTCTGTTCGGCCGGCAGGCGGCATATGGCGAGCCCGTGCCTTGTGGGCAACGGTTCTGGTGGGCGCCACCGCATGCGATGAGCTCGGGGGGGGCGTTCACATTCCCCGCCTGTCCTTGGAGTGGGAGGCGTGTCCGTTCGTGACTTTGGCCTGCGAGTTCGAAGGAGCCGGTTGTCCACCTTCGACACTTCTCGATGCCCAATGTGCCAACGTCGAGGTGCCTGCACGATACGCGGAGCCCGGCGCGGGAACCATTCAACTGCGCCTTAAGCGACGCCTCGCCACCGCGCCAAGGAGGGGCCAGCTATGGCTCTTGATGGGTGGGCCGGGGGGGTCGGCAGCGCGCTTCGGCCTCGCGACCCGCTACGCACGGCATGCCGACCTCGACCTCTATCTCTTGGACCACCGGGGCGCGGGGCGCTCTACCCCTCTGCGATGTCCGGCCCAAGAGACAGAGAGTAGCGCCGGCGGCTATCGCGTCAGTCCGGAGGAAATCCCCGCGTGCCTCACTGATTTGACAACAGCGCACGGAACGCTCGACGCGTTCAACACCACGGATGCCTCTTACGACCTCGTCGCATTGATTCAAGCGACAGCAACACCTCGTGATGAGGTGTATCTCTATGGGGTCTCCTACGGGACCTATTGGCTTCACCGGTACGCACAGCTTTCGCCGAAACGCGCGACCGGGCTCATCTTTGATTCCACTTGTGCCCCAGGGACTTGTCAGCTTGAGACCTACGACCTCGGCTACAACGAGGCGGGCCGCGCCATTTTGGCTGACTGCGCCGCGGACACATCCTGCGCCGCGCGGCTCCCTGAACCAGAAACTCGGTTAGAAGAACTCTACACGGCCGTCGCGGGCGGACACTGCGCGGAAATCACCGACGGGAATGTCGCCGCCGTGCAGCGTTCGCTTTCCCGCCTGCTCGAAGTGCGCGCGCTCCATGCGACCCTGCCCGCCTTGATTTACCGCATGCTGCGCTGCAATACCTTGGACGTCGAAGCCCTCCGCCAATTCGCCGCGGCGGTTGGCCCGCTGTACGAGTCGACAGACCTCTTGAGGAAACTCGAAACCCTGGACACGCTCGGCCGGCACATCGTGTACTCAGAGCTTTGGGCGCCGCCCGATGCGGCCACCCGTGCCGAGATTGCGGCTGCGCTTTTCAGCGTCGGACAATTGGAACTTTTTGAAGCGTCGTACGCCGATTGGCCACGATACACGCCCGAAGTAGACGTCACTCAGCGCTCGACCCGACGGGGTCCAGTCTTGATGCTCCATGGAGGGCGGGACCCTCAAACCCCCTTCCGAATGGCGCAATCGCTTTGGGAGCACTTCACGGGGCCTCAACACCGCCGTGTGTTTTTTCCCTTCGCCTCACACAACGTCGTGGCCAGTTCATCCAGCCCAATCACCGACAGCTGTGGGGGAGATTTGGTGGAGCAGTTCACGCGCGATCCGACAGCGCCTCTCGACACCGCGTGCGTGAACACCCTTGAGCCACCGGATTTCATTGGAAGTGCGAGCTTGGCCAACACCCTGTTCGGGCGCCCGGACTTTTGGAACTAGTCCACAGCAACTTCCCGGCATCGGGACACGAAAACCCTTTTTGAAAGGTCAGGACCTCTTGAAACATCCTCTTCAACCCGGAACTGCCAACCACTGGATATCCCTGTCATCGGAACAGCTGCAGCAGCGCTACATGCTTTCGGTACCCAACCACGGTGCCGCATATGCGCTGGCTTCGCTGCTGAGCCCCGATTGGCGCGTCCAGATTCTCCCCGGTGCTGAGTCTGCCCAGATGGGCGCCAGCGTCCTGTTGTCTCGCGTCACACCGACGCAAGCGTGGGCGCGCGAGGCGATCGCGGCCCTTCCGCCAGCGGATATCTCCCATGTGGCCCAGGCGGATTGGCGGCAGGCGAAACGCGCCATGCTGTCGAACCCCACATTCCGCGCCATGTTGGCCGAGCCCGGCGACAGCGCCGCGCCCCAAAGGAGCACCGAAGCGAGGCCTCAATGGGGAGGGAAGGTGGATTGGACCGACGAGCTCACCACAGTGAAGTTTATCGACGTGGGATTGCGTGGACTCGCCGCGAGCGGCGTGCAGCTCAGCGGAGGCCAATTCAAGTATTTGCTCGACGGCTATCCATTCATTCGGGCGGGAGGAAATCCCCAGGTATCGCGCGGCGTGCTTCGCGCGCTGGTTGAGCTCTCAGAGCGTTTCAAACATGGTATCGAACTTGACCCCTGGGCCGCCCAAGACCAACACACCGTCCTCGCAACGGTCATCAAGGATGCCAAGGTTGAGGGTTGGCCTACGCCGGAACTTCAACGGCTCGTCGGGAAAGCGTTCAACGATTTCCTGGCGGCCTGGTCTGACTTGCCTGCGGGCGAGCACAAGTCTTTCTTGGCCGCGCGAATCCGTGACGTGGGGCAAAGGTACGGGGATGAAATCGCGAATTACGGGTACACCCCAGCAAATCTGAAAGCGCTGTCGCAGTTTCGACCCCCGCCGGGAAGCACTGGCGCCGACACATCAATATTCGACGTACCCGTGGGCGCCTACGAGGTCGCGAAGGATCTCCCCGCCCACCTTCGGCTGTACGCCACCATGAGCCACAGCACCGCACGCAACACCCTTGCAAAGCAAGTCGCGGAAGCCCTGGCGCTCGTCGGCGGTCAGGCGTTTCCACACGGGCAGGTTCCTCAACAACTTCATTCTGCGATCTCGCGCCTCGCTGAGGAGTGTGAGAGGCGGAGGGCCTCGGGCATCGCGGCACGCCTTCGCGCCCTGACCTAGGCGCTGCGAACGCGTGGGGCGCGGTTCAACGCCAAGTGAGCCGCGAGTTCCTGGTGCTGGGCTTGACTCAGGTTCGTGAGAAAAGCGCGCACCTTGCTCCATTGCTTTCGGGCTTTACCAACTTCCGGCTCCGCTTGGGCCAGCGCATCACGCCAAGAATGCAGCGCCCCCAAACTTCGGGATCTCAAGGTGGCGAGCTCCCGATCCTTGGCAGTCTCGGTCAGACGTTGCAGCAGTGTGGCAACGCTGTTCCACAGACGGGAGCGGTCCGACGAAGGCACCCTCGAAATGGCGCGAAGAACGTCGTCGGCAGTGCCGGTCACAAAATCCGGGGCGTGCTTTTTGACGCTGAGGTTCGCTGAATCCAAGGCGCTCGCAGCCAATTCAACGCCCATGTATGCAAAGACGCCGCGCGATTCGTCATTCCACCCGTCAAGCAGTTCTTGCTGTTGTAGCCCGCGGAGCGCCCGCCAAGCGCCGCGACGCGCCGCGAGGTCTGCAGGCCCATTCAATATTTCGACGAGCTCGCTCGCCACACCCGCGCCGCCCGCGATCCCAAAGTGTTCTGCCGCGAGCTCGCGAATCGCCTCGTCTGAATGATTCACCGCGCCACGGAGGCGGCCGAGCGCGGCTCCAACAACCGCCCGTGCATCGTTGGGGGAAAGCACGATGCCGTTGGTCGCCAGGCCACGGCGTGCGCAGGCTGCTCTGCGAGATTCATGAGGAATTTGATCCACGAGAACCGCCACAGGATGGCGCAGGAAGTCTTCCGACTGCCTCGCGAGGTGCGTCTCATCCACGCGGGTGGCGGCGCCGTAACGCGCCTCGGCCCCCAAGCTTTCCACGTGAGGCAACAGTCCAGCGAGGCGCCCTCGAACCATCATGGCCGTCCACTCCCGGAAAACCGCGCGTTCAAATTGCGACCTCGCTGCCACCTTTTGAGGGCGGTGGCTCGGGCACCATCGGCAGCTCAAACGAAAACACCGCTCCCTCTCCTGGCCCGTCCGAATGAATGTGGAGTTCGCTGCCCATGGCGTGCAGCAGCTCAATCGAGCCGGGCACCCCCAAACCGTGTCCTTGAGGTTTAGTCGTGTGCCCCGCTCGAATGCGGGAAGTCATTTCGGGCGAAAAACCGCAACCCGTATCCGCCACCGTCACTTCCACGCGGTCCCCTCGAGTCGTCACGGAGACCTTGACCAAAGCACGTCGCTCGCCCGGCAGAAGCTCTCGCTTACCCCCGCAGGCGTCAATGGCGTTGAGAATGAGATTGTTCAGCACGCTATAGAACGCATTGAGATCGGCCAACGCGTGCGGGACATCGCCAGGCGCACTGATTGAAAGCTCGATGGCACTCCCTGCGCACCCGCTCAACAACACGACCGCTGTTCTTGCAGCGAAACTCACATCGATCGCTTCCACGTGCCCCGCGCGTCGCGCATCCGCGAGTCTGAGGCGGGGAATCACGCTTTCAAACCTTGAGACCCCCGCGATAGCGTCCTCAATGGCGGACATCGCGCCTTGCGGTCGGCGGTCGAGAGCGTTGATGGCTCCTGTGAGCGCCTGCTTGACCTGCGCGATTTCGCTGCTCACAAGGACACGCGTCGCACGAACGCGGCCTGCTGGGTCCAGCGACCGCAGCGTTTCCTGAAGTGCGGCCAGGATTCGTTCACCCCCTGCACGCGCCCCCTGGAGAGCCGAAATCCCCTGCTCAAAACCGACTTGCCCAAAGTCCTCGCAGGCACAAGTGATTAGCCCAACAAGCGCGATAGCGGCGTTCTTCGCGTCGTGAACCGCCGTGGCGATTTCCAACGGGGGCCGCACGCTGGGTACATGATCCGAGGCGGCCTGGCAATCTTCACGGGGCTGAGGCGTTAGCGCGTCGTACCGCGCCTGCGCCGCACGGAGCGCAGCCTGAAGTTCCGCAAACGACATCACTCCCGACGTCATGTCAGAGTTATCGCACTCGGAGAAGGCTCAGTTTCTTCTGTCACAGAAATCACTGAGGTGGTGTGGAGCGTCCTCAACGATGCGTGGGGAGCCGTCACCACCCCGCGTATTCAAGTGTCGAGATTTTCAAGCTCTGCCGCACATGAACCGGCCGGAGCAGATGCTCTACAGCGACACGGCTTCGCCCGGCTTGAGTTCCAGGACTTTCGCCGCGCCCTTCAAGGCGCCACGAAGCTGCTCAGGTTTCCCAGCAAGAACAGGGAACGTTCCAAAGTGCATCGGGATGACAGTCTTCGCTTTGACGAGGCGCGCGGCATGCGCGGCAGCCTCGGCATCCATGGTGAAGTGACCCCCAATCGGCAACATCGCAACGCTCGGACGCATGCGCTCGCCAATCAACGCCATCGATGAAAACAGCGCGGTGTCGCCGGCGTGGTACAGCGTGGGGCCGTTGTCGATTTGGATGACGTAGCCGAGCGGCGCGCCGGCATAGCGCGAAGTCTTGGCGTCTTGTCCAAAGCTGCTGCTGTGCACGGCTTCCACCCAGTGAATCGTGACGTCTTTCAAACGAACGCTGCCGCCTGCGTTGCCTCCGTTTGTGTTTTCCAGCCCCAGCAACTGCGACAGCTCAAACGAACCCAACACCGGGGCGCCGGTTTTTTTGGCCAGCTCGACGGCGTTGCCCAGGTGGTCGGAGTGACCGTGCGTCACCAAAATCGCGTCGACCTTGTCCGGCCAAGCGGCGTCTTTGGGCGCGAGCGGATTTTGAAACCACGGGTCAATCGCCAAAGTTGTTCCCGCCGGGGTTCGCACGACAAACGCGGCGTGGCCCCACCAACGAATTTCGGTTTTCCCGGCAGGTGGGGGCTTGGGTTGGGCCACTGCTCCGGTGGCCACGAACACCGCCATCAACATCCCAATGCTTGAGCGCATGTCGTCTCTCCTACTCTGCCGCGGTTTTTTGAAAGAGGTCGTCGGCCCGCTTCTGAGCGTCCTGCTCGATTTGCCGGGCGGACTCACGTGCATTGTCGAGCGTGCGCCGAGCCGTCGAAGCACCCGGCGAGCCATCGGCCTCGGCGCTGCCTTTCACCTGCGTGTACAGCACGTAGCCCACTGCGCCCAAGCCCAAGAGCAGCATGACAAGTTTTGCCATAGGGCAGGGAACCCTATCTGAAGACACCATCGCGCTGGGCGGGAATCGAACCCACGACCCCCGGCTTAGAAGGCCGGTGCTCTATCCAACTGAGCTACCAGCGCAGAGAACACTCAGTCGGGGCGAGAGGATTCGAACCTCCGACCCCCTGCGCCCAAGGCAGGTGCGCTACCAGGCTGCGCTACGCCCCGAAAGAGGACGCCACGTTTCCCTCATCTTCGGCGCTCCTGCAAGCTGCGCATCGCCTGAATGTGGGGGAACAATGCAGCAGCCGCTTTCGCACGGTGGGAATGCCGGAGTTTCTCCGCCATTGGCAGCTCGGCAAACGTCTGGCCCATCGGTGAAATCACGAACACCGGGTCGTACCCGAAACCCTCTGCGCCGCGCTGAACGAAGGCGATTTCACCGCGGCATTCCGCACGCACCACAGTCGGCGGCTGGTCGGGCAGGCACAAGCACAGCGCACACTGAAACGAGGCAGCCCGCTTGCCAGCGGGAACGTCACGCAAGGCCGAAAGCAAGGCCGAAACGCGGTCGGCGTCTGTCCCAGGCGCATAGCGGGCGGAATGAATTCCTGGCGCGCCGCCAAGTGCGTCGACACACAAGCCCGAGTCCTCCCCCAGCGCAGGAAGTCCGACGTGCTGCATGAGCGAACGGGCCTTGAGGATGGCGTTCGCTTCGAACGTCGCACCGGTTTCTTCCGGCGGCGCGTAATCCCGAAATGCATCGAGCGCCAGCACGCCTTCCAACGAAAGCAACTGCGTGAGTTCGGCCACCTTGCAGCGGTTGGTGGTCGCCAAAACCAGGTTCACCCCAGCGCCTCGGCTTGCGCTTTCACCAAGCGTGAGATGGCGCCCAAACCCGCGTCGAGCATGGCGTCGAGCTGTGCACGCGAAAATGCGCCGCGCTCGGCCGTGCCTTGGACCTCGATAAGACGGCCTTCGCTGTTGGCGACGATGTTCAGGTCGACTTCGGCCGTCGAGTCTTCGTCGTAGTCGAGGTCGACGCAGACTTCGGCTTTCACGATGCCGACCGACACCGCCGCCACCGGCATGAGTTTTGGCATGGTGAACTTCTTCGCTGCGCTGACCTTTCGCAACGCCAGTGCGAGCGCGACGTACGCGCCCGTAATCGATGCTGTGCGCGTGCCACCATCCGCCTGAATCACATCGCAATCCAACATGAAGCTGCGTTGCCCCAGCGTGTGAAGATCGACCGCCGCCCTCAGCGAGCGGCCAATGAGACGTTGAATCTCCAGTGTGCGGCCACCCTGCTTGCCTTTGGCGGCTTCGCGCGGCGAACGGGTGTGGGTCGAACGCGGCAACATCCCATATTCAGCAGTCACCCAACCGCTGGGCGTGCCAAACAAGTGGGGCGGCTGCTTTTCCTCGACCGAACACGTCACGAAGACGCGCGTGTGGCCGAAGCTGACCTCGACAGAACCCTCGGCGTGCCGAGAGGCGTGAGGCGTAATGGTGACGGGACGAAGATCGGAAGATTGTCGATTGAATGAGCGCATGGGTTTTGAAACCCTGCTCTTTACCGGGAACTGCCGCCCCAGAGGTCATCTTCCGACGCTGTGGGAAGGGTGTTCTGCGTCTTGACGCCTTGCGTCATCATTTCCGACGCCTGTGTCTGACTGAAAGTGGAGCCCTCAGGCTTCGCTGAGGCATCGGCCTTGCGGTCGCCGAAATGGGCCGCCACTTGCGACCAAATTGCCTCTCGCGCCTCCAAGAGAGAGGGCGCAAGCTCAAGAGGCGCGAAATCTGAAGGCTGTTCTCCAGTCACAACACGATTCTCGTTGCCAGTGGTCCGGAAGTTCCGTAGGTGCATCCCAAGTGTAGGCAAACCCGCGCAATAGGCACAACTTGCCAGCCCCTCCCGCCGATAAGCAGAATGAAGCCTAAGCGCGACCTATGCCTCTTCGTCCTATCCGAAACCTGGCGACCCTTCGAGCGGTGGGGGCCTTCACCATGAACGCGGCTCAGCAAGCCGTGGCGAGAGCCCTGGACGACGTCGCAAGAATGTTCAACCAGTTACGACTTGGCCACACAACCTGGGTGGCGGAACATGAGCGCGATGGCGAAGGAATGACTTCATCTCTGTTCGAAGTCATTCGAGGCATGGGCGAAAAACTCCGGTACAAGCTGACGTTTGGCCCAGACTGTCGAGAAGTTGCTATCACGCTGCCGTGACCCCCGGCCCCCGAAAAATCGACGTCAAACTCGACAGCCCTGCTGACCTCATGCGCATTTTCGCGGCCGAGGCCATGGGCCTCATCGTCGCGCAGGCCAACGAGAACATGCGGGCGCAAGGTGGTAGCACACACATGCCGGCGGCCGTGAAGTTCGACCCAGACGGCAGCGTGGTGTGCGAAATCTATCAACGCAGTCAACTTGTCCGGCAGGTGGCGTACCATCCTGAAACCCAACAACTGACGATTCGCGGGCCCGGCGGCGACGTCGTGTCATCGACGAAAATTTCGGGGCTCCCTGCGCTACCCGCTGAGGTCGCCAAACAGTTGGGCGTGACGCTGCCTTTGCCAAAAAAGTAAGGTGGCGCCGCTTAGTTTTTCGAAAGCGTGGGGGCCGAACCGTTTCGCTTTTCTGCGTCTGCCCAAAATTTCTCGATGCCCGCAGCCAAGGCATCCGCCAACGCCTGCTGGTACGGCGCCTCGCCCAGGCGTCGACCTTCTTCGGGATGGGAGATGAAACCCACTTCCACCAGAATGGCCGGCGCTTCAACGCCCATCAGCACGTAGAAAGGCGCCTGCTGCACGCCTTTGTCGACCGCGCGTGTGCCCTCCACAAGTCGTTTGTGCACGGCGTAGGCCAGACGCGAGGAGTCGCCATGCGCCTCGGCCCGTTTGAGGTCGGCCAAGATGAAAGCCAAAATGTCTGTTGAACTTGGGACACCCCTGTGAGGTGACTCAGCGTTCTCGCGGTCGGCCGTCGCGCCCGCTTCAAGGCCGGACGCACTTGCCGAAAGGAAAAACGTCTCGATGCCTTGCGCACGGTTTCGGAGCTTGCGGGTGGGCATCGAATTCGCGTGCAAGGATACAAAAACATCGGGCTTGGCGAGATTGGCCAGGCGAACCCGCTCAGCGAGCGACAATTCTCGGTCGACAGTGCGTGTGAGCGAAACGTGCGCGCCCAGTCTGCGCTCAAGTGCGACTTTCAGACGCTGCGCCAATGAAAGGGCGAGCCGCTTCTCGAGAAGACCCTGCTGGCCCACGGCCCCTTCTTGTGCACCGCCGTGCCCTGGGTCCACGACGACACGCGGCGGCGCTGCAAGCACGCCCGACGCAAGCAGCCCGACAAGCAGCGGAGGGAGCGCGCGAAGCATGAGGCCGGATCCCATGCTGGAACGGGGCTAGCTGCTGTACACGTATTCGCCCTTGATGAGCTCAAGCAGCGCTTCGGAAGTCACCACGTCGTCACGCCCAGAGTGATCGAGAACGCCTTGAAGGCTGCCGTAGTTGTGAACCAGCTGGACGACGTCCAGCTGTTCTGGCTTGAGGTCCCTGAGCGGCGCGGTCAGTGGCAGCGACAGTGACAGCGTCGCTGTCGGAGAAGGCAGTTCGGGCGCGATTCGCTTGCCTTCGTCGAGCAACCGAAGCGCTTCCATCAGCAGCGCTTCTGTCGACCCTTGCAGTTCGACGGCGAACTCCTCGATATCGACAGGCCTCAACTCGAAGTCACCCTGCTCCCACGTCACAATGCGATTGAAACTCTTGTGAGGACCCAGCTCGTGGTTGTCGTCGATGACAGCGTAGTAGACACGGCCTTGCCGCATGTAAATGCGGCCCTCGCGCGCCCCGTTCACAACCAAAACGCCATTCTTTTTTGATGTGTGGAACAGCTGGAGCAAGTCAGGCAGGGGGATTTCTTCGATTTTCCCCGTCATGGAGGACGACTTGTTGCGCGCAGCAGAATTCGCCGCGACCTCCTCCAAATTGCGACGCACCGCTTGGTCATCCAGTTCGTCCCCGCCGGCGATCTGGTGAACGAGTTTCAAAATGCTTGTGCCAATGAGGATGCGATCACCCTCTTTGAGGCGCGCGTGTTTCACCTTCTCGCCATTGACGAAGGTGCCGTTCGTGGAGCCCAGGTCTTCGATGAGGATCTTGCCGCTACCCAATGTGATCTTCGCGTGCTTCCGAGACACCATGTCCTCGACCAACACCATGTCGAGCTCACTGGAGCGACCAATGACCACCTGCTTGTCCGCGCGAAGCGGAAACTCGCCACCTTGATACTTTCCCGAGATGAATTTGAGTGAGTAGCGGGCGCTCACGGCGAGGGTCTCCTCTCCAACGACAGATACAGCTCTGCCGCACGATGCCCTGGACTGCGCGCCAGCACAGACTCCCATGCCGAAGCCGCATCGCCCCATTGACCCAGGGCGTGAAGTACGAGCCCCCGGTGAACGAGGGCAGGAACATAATCCGGGTTTTGGGCGAGAACCTGGTCCACTTCTCCCAGAGACTGCTCCAGTGCACCCAGGTCGCGCAATGCTCCTGCGAGTTTCAACCTCACATCGACGAACGTTGGGCCCAACGCGAGCGCGTGGCGGTACTCATCTGCGGCTTGCTGATGACGTCCGCACGCAGAAAAGACGTCACCGATATCGGCATACATGTTGGCAATCTTTCGTCGAATCACACCATCCAGCTCACCTGGGGGGCTTCGCTCACGCGCCAGGGCGGCCTCGTACACCTCGCGCGCGGCCGAGTACTTCCCCAAATCGTTGTAGACGACTGCGAGGTTCAACGCCGCCTCGGTGTAACGCGGATTGATGCGCAGCGCCGCCTCAAAAGCACGCTGGGCCCGACCGCCTTGTCCCATGTCGTGATAGGCGACGCCCAGCATGTTGTAGACGTCTGCAAAGCTCTGATTCTGTTCGATGATTTGTGACAAGTACTTCTCTGCCTCCGCGTACTGCTTCTTCTCGAAGAAGCCGCGACCCAGCGAAAAAAGCTGTTTGAGCGCCTCGTCCATCAGAGCCGCGCAAGCCTACATGAGCGGCGGCGAAAACAAGAATTCATCGCCGCGCGCCGTCATCACGAGCCGCACCGTGCCGTGTTCATCGACGGGTACGTCGGGCAACGTCCCCTGCAGGTGGTAGCGCTCGGAGACCAACACTTCGTCACGTTCGAACCGCAGATGCCACGACGCCACGCGATACCGCCGTTCGCTAAGACGCAGCACCCGCATGAGGTCGCCGTTTTGGCGGAGCAGCGTTTCGTCGGTTCCCGAGGCCAGTTGAAGCAGTGCAGGCCAGTCCCCCGTCTCTAGCGCACGTCGGCGGGCTTCCAACAGGGTGACAGCGCGAACAAGCCTTGGCGCCCACCCATGCGAAGGGTTCCAAGCGTCTTCATGCTTCTCCAATGGAACCTCTTCGCGACCCAGCGAACTGACAGTGACGCTCCCCCACTTCCCCGTGAAATCCAGCGTGGCGACCAAGCGAAGCGGAGCGGGGGCATCGAGAGCCGGCAATGTGACGCGTGAGAACGCATGGCGCGTCGAGACCAAAGGTGGCGCACCCTCCCCCATGTTCAAAGAGAGACCTTCTGGCTCCGTGGCCTTCAGGGCAGCGGTTAACGCGACATCGGCGCCGCCGGCTGTGCCCAGCCAGCGCGGAGCGACCCAGAAGAGTGCGGCGAGCAGCCCCGAAGCGGCTCCCAAAAAGACGAGCGCTCGCCACCCCTCATTTCGGAGCGAAGTCACGATTCAACAATCCTCCTTTGCGGAGCGCTAGGGCGAAGCACGCGCGAGGAGCTCGCGTGCCCGTTGCGCCTCGGAGGTCCCCGCATGAAGGTCAACGAGTCTCTGGAGAGCCCCCTTCGCTTGTTCACGCTTTTCGAGGCGTTCGTACACATTCGCCAGCCGCAAAAGCGCAGAAGGCTCCAAGACCGTTCCGGGGTACTTGTCCACCAACGTCTGCAGACGCCCAGCAACCGCTGGAAGTTTCCCCCGGAGGTCGTAGAAGTCCGCGGCGTACAACTCGTGCCTTGCCAGCCGCAAGCGCACCTCTATGGCAAGCGTTTTGATTTCTGCGAGGTACTCCGACTTTGGATAGTCCCGAACGAAAGCGTCAAACGCGCGTTCCGCACCTTTCACCTCCGTCTGCTCTTTCTCGTAAGAGGGCGGCAAGATGAAGAAGTCGCTGGGCAACTCTTTGTAAAACGTCAACGCAGCTCGGTACGCGGCGTAGGGCACCTTGGAATGAGAGGGGTGCAACTTGACGAATGCCGTATAGCGCTCGCGCGCTTCCGCAAACTGGTCGTTGCCAAAATCGGCATCGGCCAAGCCGAGTTCGGCTTCGATGGCCGCGTCGAGAAACGGGTGCTTCGCCCGAACATGTTCGAAGTACTTTCGCGCCTGCGGAAAACTGCGGCTTGCGAGCGCGGCTTGGCCACGGCGAACGTTTTCATCGGCCTCGCTGGCGTAGCTGGGTTCGACGCCCTCAGGGCCTGCGAAAAAGGCACAACCCGACGACATCGACGACATCAGAATCGAAACAAACAGGAGTGGACGCATAGTCGCGTCAAACCCTATGCGCGTCAGGGCCCAGGCGCCAAGCGACATACGCCTCAGCCCTCGCCTCGGCCCTGCTCTGGCCTATGAAAACCGTTCGATTTGAAAATCGTCGTCTGGGTTCGCCGGTGCGGCCGCAGCGGGCTTTTGGGCGGGCGTTGCAATCGGCGTGGGACGCGCACCGCCAGCCACCGGCGTCGCCATGGGGGTTGCCCGAGGCGGCGGGCCAGAACGTGAGGGCGGCGGCGGTGACGCCACCGAAGCCGGCGACGTGGGTGCCGGCACCGGCGGAGGCGCAACGTTGGACTGCTCGAAATCGTCCCACGAGGAGTCTGACGTACCGCTGATGCCAGAAAAACGCAGCGCGAAGTCGTCTGGATTGGTCGCCTGGCGTTTGGCTTCTTCGTAGGTGACGAGCCCCTTCTTCACCAGACTCATCAAGGACTGGTCAAACGACTGCATCCCGTAAGTCTGGTGGCCCTGGGTGATGGCGTCACCCAACTCTTTCGTGCGGTCCTTGTCCTCGATAAGCTCTCGAACGCGCGCGGTGGCGCGGAGAATCTCGATCGACGCCACACGGCCTTTGCCATCTGCGCGCGGCACCAGGCGTTGCGAAATCACGGCCTTCAGCACGGCACCCAATGCGAGCCGGACCTGCTTTTGTTGGTAGGGCGGAAAAACCGAAATGATGCGGTTGATGGTTTCGGTCGCATCGAGCGTGTGCAGCGTCGAGAGCACAAGGTGTCCCGTCTCCGCCGCGGTGAGCGCGGTTTCGATGGTTTCCAGGTCGCGCATTTCGCCGACGAGAATGACGTCGGGGTCCTGACGCAGCGCGCTCTTCAGTGCTTGACTGAAGCTGACGGTGTCGACCCCGACTTCGCGCTGGTTGATAATCGAGCGTTTGTCCCGAATCAGAAATTCGATCGGGTCTTCCACGGTCATGATGTGGTTGGTTTCGGTCGCGTTGATGTGGTCAATCATCGCCGCCAGCGTCGTGCTTTTGCCTGAACCTGTCGTCCCGGTCACGAGGACGAGGCCGCGCTCTTCCATCGCGATTTTCTCGAGCACTGGCGGAAGTAATAGATCTTTGATGGAAAGCACCTTGAACGGAATGACGCGAAGGACGGCGCCAATCGTTCCACGCTGCTGAAACACGTTGACGCGAAAGCGTCCAAGGCCTGGCACGCCGTAGGCCAGGTCAATCTCGTTGGTCGTTTTGAACTTGTCCTTCTGAAAGTCGTTCATGATGCCAAACGCCATCCGAGCGACTTCTTCCGGCACAAGGCGTTTGCCGTCTTTGAGGGGAACGAGCGAACCATCCACACGAAACATCGGTGGCAGGCCGGCCTTGAGGTGAATGTCAGAGGCGCCGCCCCTCAGCGCGACCTGGAGAATGTCGTTCAGTTCCATGCCAAGGCGATGCTAGCACCTGGCCCTAAAACACCATGGAACTGGCCACGCAGAAGTCGCCTGCCCACCCACATCGGGCGACAACGAACGTTCCCGTGGGTGAAAACGAAGACTGGTCTAGCAGGCTGCTAGCGCTTGCTGAACTGGAAGCGGCGACGGGCACCGGGCTGACCGTACTTCTTGCGCTCAACGACGCGCGCATCGCGAGTCAGGAAGCCGGCCTTCTTGAGCGGGCTTCTGAACTCAGGGTTCCACAAGGCGAGTGCCCGGGCCACACCGTGCCGAATGGCGCCGGCCTGACCTGACAAGCCACCCCCGCGAACGTTCACCGTGATGTCAACCTTGCCCTGTTGTTCCAAGACTTGGAGGGGCTGGTTGATCACCATCTTGGAGGTCTCGCGGCCGAAGTATTCGTCCATCGCGCGACCGTTCACGACGACTGCGCCATTGCCGGGCTTGAGCCAAACACGCGCAGTGGATTCCTTGCGTCGTCCGGTGGCGTAGGTGCCTTTGTCCTTCGAAATTGCCATGAGTCTTGTGCAGCCTTTCTACGCTTCCACGGAACGGGGCTGAGGCTTCTGTGCCCCGTGAGGGTGTTTGTCGTCTGCGTAAACTTTGAGTTTGGTCATCATCTGTCGACCGAGAGCACTCCTGGGCAACATCCGGCGAACCGCATTGAAAATCAGGTCTTCCGGGTGCCGCGCGCGAAGGTCCTTCAGTGTCGAGCGCTTCAGGGCGCCGGGGAAGCCGGCGTGCGGGTGACGGTAGTAAATCTTGTTGTCCTCTTTTGTGCCCGTGACCTTCACACGCGCCGCATTGATCACGACGACATGATCGCCCGTATCGATGGACGGCGTGTAGGTCGGCTTGTGCTTGCCCTTGAGCAGGGTCGCAATTTGACTGGCAGCACGACCCAACACTTTGTCACCGACATCCACCACGTGCCAGGCACGTTGGATTTCGCTCTCTTTGGCGCTGTAAGTCTTCGACTTCTGGGACGGCATTTCCTGAACGCTCCGCGCGGGAAGCGCCTGCCTCTATGGGAGAGAGGGCCCCAAGTCAAGCCGCAGACCCCACCTTCGGGGGCGTCTGCCCGCCGCCTGCGAGACGCGCTTTGAGGTCTTGGAAGAAGTTGCGCTCGGCCTGGGTCGGCGGACCCTTCGGCGCGGCGTCAAGGTCGTTTATCTCGATGCCTTCGGCAGGCAGATCCTCAAGAAATCTGGAGGGAGTTCGGGGGATTTCCTTCCCTCGCCGCAGCCGAGTCTTGGACCGCGTGATGAACAGCTGCTCCCTCGCCCGGGTGACACCCACGTAACAAAGACGCCTCTCCTCTTCCAAATTCTGCGCTTCGCCCTGCATGCCGGCATGTGGAAGGCAGTCTTCTTCTGCCCCAACGAGGAAAACCGCCTGAAATTCAAGGCCTTTTACGGCATGCAGTGTCATTAAAGAGACCGCTTCCTGGGAAGCTTTGTCCTCTTCTTCTCGCGAATCGAGCGACAAGCGATTGAGGTAGGCCATCAAGTCGGCCCGGCTAGGGCTTCGTTGTTCAAACCTCGCCAACGAGTCCAAAAGCGCATCGATCGAAGCGAGTCTGCGCGCGGCGACTTCGGAAGAACGGGTGTGTTCGCGGACAGCATCGCCGTAGCCAATTTCGACAAGGAATGCGCGCACAGGGCCAGCAAGTCCTTCGTTTCGAATGCGTTGTCGGTAGCGCGACAGTGTTGCGCCGAACGCCTCGACACGCTCACCCGCGCCAGGCGGCAGCTCGCTGACTTGGCTTGCGGACGACAACAGCGCGGACAGCGGCATCCCGCGGTCGGCGGCGTGCGCCCGCAGACGTTCCACGGTGACATCGCCAATGCCTCTGGCGGGAACATTGATGATTCTTAAAAGTGAGAGTTCATCGCCTGGGTGAGCCAAGAGCTTGAGGTAGGCCATGACGTCGCGAACCTCTCGACGGTCAAAAAACTCGTTCCCACCCACCACAGCGTAGGGGACCCGTCGCTCGAGCAGTGCCTCCTCAAAAGGGCCAGACTGGCCATTGGTGCGATAGAGAATGGCGATGTCGTCTGGGGATATTCCCTGAGCCAAAAGCGAGGCAATGCGCATCGCGACCCAGCGCGCCTCTTCAACTTCGTTGGGGGCCGCAACGACCTGCACGCGGGCTCCCAGCGGCTGCGCAGTCCACATGCGCTTGTGCATCCGAGACACATTCTTTGAGATCACAGCGTTCGCCGCGTTGAGAATCGACGCAGTCGACCGGTAGTTCTCTTCCAATTTGATGTGTCGGCTGCCTGGAAAATGCTTTTCAAAATCGAGCACGTTGCGCAGCTCGGCACCTCGCCAGGAGTAAATGGATTGATCGTCATCGCCCACGGCGCACACGTTTTTTGCAGGCCCCGCCAAAAGGTGAAGCAGTCGAAGTTGCGCCGCGTTCGTGTCTTGAAACTCGTCGACCAGCCAATGAGAGAATCGGCGCTGGTACTTGCTCCGAACCTCCTCGTGGTCGCTCACAAGCTGCAGGGGCAGCGCCAAGAGGTCGTCAAAGTCCACGGCGCCTTGGGCACGAAGTCCCTGCTGATAGATGGGGTAGGCGAAATGGGCCGCCAAGTCGTAGTCGTCCCCCTCGCCTTCTGGGAGTTGCGCGGGAACTGCGCCTTGATTCTTCGCCCGCGAAATCCGCATGAGTACCCGGCGGGCATCGAACGTTCGGTCATCGATTTGTCGTTCGCGCAGCGCGCGTCGCACCAGGGCGAGCTGGTCACCCATGTCGGCGATGGCAAACCGTTTCGGCCACCCCAGGCGTGCGATGTCCTCGCGAAGCATGTCCGCACCCAGGGCGTGAAACGTAGAGACACGAACGCCTTCGGCGCGTTTGCCGGCCAGCCGGACAAGCCTCTCCTTCATTTCGCTGGCGGCCTTGTTCGTAAACGTCACCGCGGCGACTGCGCTCGGCTGCGCGCCCTGGCCAAGCAGGTAGGCAATGCGATGGGTGATGACGCGCGTTTTTCCGGAACCCGCTCCCGCGAGCACCAGAAGCGGCCCTTGCGTATGCGTCACCGCTTCGCGTTGAGGGGCGTTGAGTGCGATCAGGTCCATGGACGAGAGGCAGCTGCCCTAGCGCACCACCCGCGATGCGTCCACGCCCGTCGAAGCGAGGACTTGAGAAGCGCTCTTAACCCCAGAGATCGCTTGTGCTGAGCGTGGATCGCGAAGAAGTTTCGGCCGAGGCCGCGAAGCGAGGCGCGGCGCGGCAGTGCCCTCCGGCACGGCGCGCCGAGCGACAAAGGGATCGGCCCGAAAGAACCAGCGAGCCGTGTTCAGCACAAACAATTTCTGGGGTTAGTAGCCGAGGTGCGGCTGACGCGGCTTGCCAGACTTGTCCGGCGGAAACTGGCTTAGCGGCTTGTCGTTCGTCACCGAAAGCGTGAGAGCGCTGAGCTGTCCGGAAACCGTCACGGGCTTCTGGGTGGGCTCCGCCGATGTTTCCTGCCACGAATAGGCGATGTAGTCGCCCGGGGGAACGTTGCGAATGGTGAACGTCCCGCGGCGGTCGGTCTGCGCGTAGTAAGGCGTATCCACGACGTAGATGAACGCCGACATCGCCGCATGGATGTTGCACAGCAAACTGACTGGCCCCGCTTGGCTAAAACGTTGGGCCCGATCTGTACCGGTCTTGTAGAGGCCAAGGTCAAAATCGTTGGGCTTACTCAGCGAGAAGACGTTGTGGAAAATGGCGTCTTGGTTGAGGAAGCGAACCTCAGTGCCCACAGGCACCGCCATGAGGCGCGGCGAGAACTTTTTCTCACGCTGATAGATGACTCGACCTGCCACGGGTTTGGGCTTGGGCGTGCTCCCGTCTGCGCGCTTGAGCCAAACGACTGCCCCAGGCGAACCCGAGAGCCCAGAAACGCGTCCCTGAATGATCGTCAACAGCGGCCGCTTGGGGGCCAAGGTCAACGACGTTGCGCTCGGCGCAGACCCAACGCTGCTGCCCACTACCAGCGGAGTGGACGCGTTACCCGCACGCGCGCGAGCGGCTTGGGCCAGCGGCCGAACGACGTCATCAATGTGTCTAGGAAGGCCGGGCGTCGCCAAGAGCAACTCCCACTTGTTGGCGGCCGTGGCCATGTCGCCTTTGTCCCAGGCCTGCTTTCCACCCACCAAGAGGTTGAACAGCAAGAACTGCCTCTCGGCTTCGGCTTTGAACGCCAAGTCGTCGGGCGTCTGCACCGACAGCGGAAGCGGCAACTCTTCGCCCAGCCAAACGGGCTCGCGGTCCCGGCTTTGTGGCGCGGCCACCGAGGCTCCTGCCCAAAGGGCCATTGCTAAAAATACGCCTCGCATCCTGCCTCCTGATTTCATCAGAACGTGTACACCGCAGACGACGTGAAGACGTCGTTGTCCACCGATGCCGTCCCGGGCAACTCTCGGTTGAGCAGTGCTTCAAACTTGATGGCTATCGAACGATAAACGTCCACGCGCCCCCCCACGGTGAGTCGCGCCGTCTTCACCGGCGTGAAGCTGTGGAAAGTCCCGTTTCGCCGCTCGAAGCGACCGTACAACGCCACCGACTGGAAAATCGGATGGTCGAACGTGAAGGTGTACCCCCCCTGGACCCAGAAACCGTCCACTTTGAAGCCGGAGGGGGCGAAAAACTCCCCGAGGCCGGTGAACTTCTCTGACGCAATGCCCGGCGCCTCATACGAGCGAAGGATTTCACCCGCGACGCTCACGCCTGCAACGTAGAGCCTTGCATCCAGACCCAGCATCCACTGCTGAACACGCGCGCTGCGCTGGTCGTTGCGTGGGCCGATCAACCCGCTGCCACCCAGTTTGAAAGTCAGCTTGGGCAAATTGAGCTCATAGCCCAAGCGGGCCGCCGCCACGGGAATTCCGCTGAAACTCAAATCTGGCGGCTGAAGACTCTCAATCCGCGTGCCGCTGTTGGTGATGGAGGCGTTGATGGAGAAAGCCGACCACGCCGCCGGAATCTGCACACGGTAGAAGGCCTTGATGCCCAAGCTCTGGCCGGTCGTGTACCGGGCCAAAGTCGTCGGGGTAATCCCCGTTCGCAGATTTGCCTCGTTGTCGAGGTATTCGATTCCAAACACCGAATCGAACTTGCCAACCAGCAGCGCGAACTCGACTGAGTTGAAGGGAATCAAGCGCGCGAAAACTTGCTGCAACCAAACCCGCGTTTGATTTCCAGCGGGGAGTCCGGCCGGAACCATGTCTGGGCCTGAGCCAAAGCGCGGCATCAACTGCGTCCGAATAAAAAACATCAGGGGAAAACCGCGCGGCGTGTAGCGGATGTCGAGGTTAACCGTGTTGATCAAGAAGCTCGGCCTGCCCCCAATGCCCATGCTTCGCGGCAAAAAGCCATTCACGAAAAGCCCGCGGCTGTTCACGGAAGCGACGTCGCCCCGAGAGTTCACTGCAGTCGCAAAGGGGTCGGCGACATAGTCCGCAGGAATGCGCGTGTCGCCTTCAGGCCAGCTGGTGCCGTTGCCCTGGGCGTAGGCGTAGCCAATGTCGATGTACCCCGTGAACAGAAACGGCGACTCTTCAGGGGCCGCGGGCGCCGATGCGTCGTCGGACGACACCTCGACCGGCTCGACATAGGAGTCGTCGGCGTCAGCGTCCTGCGCAAAGGCCCCGCCGGCGATCAACCCTGCTGCGGGCAGAAACCATCGGAGCAAGCTCAAGGTCCCACCTTCCTGTCGCCGTAAAGGACGAAAGCCGAGCTAAACAAAAGCTCGTGCCTTGTGATGCTGCCAGAAAGCAGCCGACTCTCCACCTGTCTTTGTGAGTCGAGGAAATTGCAGCTGTCTGGAAACCGGTTGCGCTTGTCCTGCAGAACGACGGCCACTGTGAGCGGCGCTGCGCTGGCAGTCGTGGTCGTCACGGCACTTTGGCTAAAGCACTCTGGGTCTGCTGCGATTCGGAGCGCGTAGGGAGCAAGCGGCACGTTGTTGCTCTGGCCACCCAGGCCATCATTGAAATCACTGTGCACCGCCGGCATCGGCACACCGGTCGTCGTCGTCAAAGTCGTGCGCAGCCCATCGTTTCCTGGAGGCACGAAGAGACCGAAATTGTTCGGCACCCGAATCGTGTAGAGCCGCGTCAAACCGCCAAACATCGGAAGCCCCGTTGGGTTGAGGTTCGCGGGCGTGTTGGAACCCAAAGGCCCAGTCCCAATCACCGCAGGCAACTCAGGGGCTGGCGTTTCGCCGTCCGCACGCGTGAACATGAACAACGGAACTTCTGGAACGACGTCCTTGTCATCCCAAGTGAAGCCAGAGCTCCCCAAGCTGACATACGGAACGACTTCGCCTTCCAACCAGATGTCATTCACGTTTCGAAGCTTGCCCACTTGTTGATTGGCGGAAAACGGTCGCACAGGGCTGGCGGCCGTGCTGACGCTGGCGACGGTCCACGTTTTCGCCGCCAACGGCGCGTAGATTTGCGAGGCCGGATAAATGGGCAAGTTATCGCTGAACATGTCCGACGAGCGACGGTAACGGTCTGCCGCCGAATCGGGCGGAACCACGGCGTACAGGATTTCCCAGAATGGGCTGTAGAAATAGCTCTCGGTGCCCACGTGAATCAGCGCGAGTGAATCGGGAACCCGTCGACTGCCGGGCTGAACGGGGTTCCACTCGGTGACGAAAACCCACCACGGTTGTACCCAAACTTTCGGAACGTCCTTCCAGACCTCCATCACGATGTATGCGGCAACGCCGCTTTCGCTGAAGGCCGGCATCACGTTGATGCCATCCCCATCGGCGTGTTGAAGGGTTGGCAAAGCGGTGAAAGGTGGCGACAGCAATGGGATCGGCTCACCCGCCGGCGTGACAAAGTCGGAAGGACGCAGGCCCGCGTACGTGTCGTCTGATTTGTGCGCCTTGAGTAAGTCCTCCAGAACCAAGACGCCATTTTGCGCTTCTCTGCTCGGGCTCTGGCACGCCGCGAGCAGCAGGATGCTCATCAGTCCCGCGCGAGCGAACATCACTTTCGGCCCGCCCGGTTTTTTGCCGGCTCGTCCGCAACGTGAAGGGGTTCTGAAACGTCCCATGGAGGTCCCGACTGCATGCGCCGCTCCTCTTTTTGAAAGTCTTCGCCGAACAACCGCGTCATGTGGTTGCGCAGTGTAACACCAGCGCCTGCAATACCTACTTGTGGAATTGCCGCTGCGAATTCGTCAGCGTTCTGGAAACGCTCTTCCGGAGCGGTCTTGAGCGCGCGCTGAAGCACCTGCGCCGCCGGCCCTGGCAGCCGTTGCACCCGCTCCCACTCTGGAGCGTCCAAGCCCTTGGATGCTTTCATCAGCAGGTCGTAGGTGTTGTCTCCGCGGTAAAGCGTTTCACCGGTGAGACACCAATACAGCGTCAGCCCCAGCGAGAAGAGGTCCGAACGCGCGTCCAATTGGTAGGCCCCCCGGGCTTGCTCTGGGGACATGAACAAAAGGTTCCCTTTCACCGCGCCCTGCGGTGCTTTCATGACTCCAAAATTGAACAGCTTGACTTCACCCCGCGCGGACAACATCACGTTGTTCGGTGAAACATCGCGATGCACGACGCGAAGGGGTTCGCCATTGGGCCCCAGGCGGCTGTGTGCGTAGGCCAACCCTTTTAATACTTCCTGCGCAATGAAGAACGTGAGCGAGGCATCCAGACGTTGGTGGTCCCGTTCTTGGAGCCGCTTCGCCAGGTTCCCCAAGTCCCGCCCGGCAATGAACTCGCGAGCCATGAAGTACGCGTCACCCATCTTTCCGAAGTCGTAGACAGGCACGATGTTCGAGTGAACAAGACTGGAGCCCAAACGGGCCTCGTCCACGAACTGATTCACGGCCTCCATGGCCTGACCGAACTCGGCCTTGAGGCGCTTGAGGACGAAAAAGCGGCGAAAACCTTCGGCGCCGAAACTCACGGCCAAGAAAGCCTCCGTGGTCTCGTTCTCGCCAAGCCGGGCGACCAACTGATAGCGCGCGGCGCCGCGCTCGGAACCACCGGCCCCAGGATTATTCGACGGTGAAGCTGCCGTCACATCCGCTGGCGATGCCACTGGAACAGCGGCAGGAACAGGCGGCGGCGCGAACGTTGCCAACGCTTCGCGTGGGTGCTCCAAAGGACTGGGCGGCTCGGACGCCAAGTCGACATCCACGTCGGAGAACGCTGCCGGCGCGGGTCGCCTTCGAAAAGCAAACACCGCAGCCATGCCCGCAAGACTAAGCACGGCAACCCAAATCGCGATTCGCGGGACCCCGAGCGAATTTGAAGCCTGCTGCGCGAGCTTCGACGTATCCGTATAGGTCCAAACCCAAATGCCCGGCGTGACTTCAAACGCTGACGCTGTGCCATTCACATCGGAATGTGGCGCCGACTTCTCCCGCCCCACCAGGCTGGCGAGTTGCGCAAGATGCTCCGGCGAACCCGCCTGTGCGGACACTTGCTGGCCATCGGAGATAACGATGGCGCTGCGAACGCGGGTGGCCACCGCGTCCAACGCTTTTTCATCCAAGGCCTTTCCCAGCAGCACGACGGGACGGCGGCTCGCTGGGATGGACGGCAAGTCAACGGCGACGGCACTCATCAAGTAGAGGCTGCCTTGGACCCCGACAATGCGAGAACTTCGGTCGTCTTTCTGCGCCACCTCAGCCAAGGGGCGCCCATCGAACGCGCCCTTCGATGGCCGACTCAAGTCGTAAAGCTCGGGGCCCATCAGAACTTGCTGAATCGAAAAATCTTCAGCAAAGGCTCGCCACCAATCTTCGGTCGCAAAGCTGTCGCGAAACGTCGCGAAATCCACTTGAGCGCCCATCAGCGCTCGAACCGGGCTCAGGGATGCGGCAGTGGTCGCGCGGCCTTCGACCACGTCGAGTCGCTTCTGGAGTTCGTCCATTGCGGATTGCGCCGTCGTTGAAGCCAATTGGCGCCCTTGATCAATGACAGCCTCTTTTTGCCGCGACTCCAGGAACTGGGTCGCCCCAAGGCCAAGCAACAACGCCAAAACACCCGCGCCAATCGTGGCGGCAATCCCTACGTCACGCTTCATGAACTGAGGTTGTCCTACCTCGCTGTGAGGCGTCAATCCGGCCAACAGCCCCTGGCACGTTGCAACACCGGTGTTGAACGAGAAATTGCCAAAGCTAAGTAGCTATCTTTACTATCTGTTTTTGGATTTGTCCCAGAGAATGGCTCGACGGAACTCCGTGCACGCGCTACCGTTTTTTTTAAGACTGGCGGTCCGATGAACCTGATTGTCGAAGACGCCGACGGACGGCGGTCTGTCTTTCCAGCCGCTGTTGCGGAAATCACGATTGGCCGTGATGAGGACAACACCATCCAGCTCGCCGACCGCAACGTCTCGCGGCGTCATGCACGGGTGGTGCGCGTGGAAGGCGGGCTTGAAATTGAAGACTTGAGCAGTGCCAACGGCATCCTGCTCAATGGCGAACGCGTCTCGGGTCGGGCCTCGCTCACTTCGCGTGATGTTGTCCAAATCGGCGACTACAGTTTGGCGCTCGAAGAAGACGCTGCGGCCATTTGGCGACAACCCTCTGCAACTTGCTGGCTCGATGTGCTGGAACGCACTCGGACACGAACCCAGACCGAGTTACCCGGTAGTGAAATGCCGCGCCTGCACTTTGTCTTGCAGGGTGCACCCACAACCCTGGAATGCGGTGGAACGGAAATCACCGTGGGTCGCGCGCCCGACAACCACATCGTCCTGGACGAGCCGTCGGTCTCGCCTGTGCACGCGAAAATCGTTCGCGAACGCGGGGAATGGCGCGTGATTGACTTGCGGTCGGAACAGGGCGTTCGCGTCAACGGTCATGGCTACGCCCACTCGCCCATTCGATTCGGTGATGTGCTGACGCTCGGTGAGGTCAACATTCAATTCGAGGCGCCCGGCTGGGAATACGAAGCACCACCACCCCTGGCCGCCAAGCCCCGTGGCGACAAAAAGCGCTATTTCGCTCTCGCAGGCGCTGCGGCACTGCTCGTCGCGTTCGGCTGGGCGATGCTGCGACATTTATGACGAAAGCCGCATCCAGTTCAGCCGAAGCCGCCGAATCCGCGCGCGTGGCCGTCGCTGCATTTGGAAAACGCGAGTTTCTGGATCGCCTGGCGGACCTTACCAAGGACTTTGGCGCCGACGCCGGAAACCCTGGCTCTTATGCTTGCCGCGGCTGTTCGCGCTGCTCCAGCTGCATGTTCTGTGTCGACTGCGATGCGTGCAATCAGTGTACGCATTGCACGCGGTGCGAGCTCTGCACGAACTGCTCGCACTGTGTAGACGCTCGAAACCTGCACCACTGTGCCTACTGCGTTCAGTCGCAGGACTGCACCGCAAGCGCCTATTTGGTGATGTGCCGCAACGTTTCGGACTGTACCTACTGTTTCGGCTGCGTTGGGCTGACGAAAAAAGACTTCAACATTCTGAACATCCAGTTTTCGCGAACAGAATACTTTCAGATTGTGAAACGGCTCGCAAAAGAGCTCGCTGTCTCGCTCCCGTAGCGCGAGAAAGACTATTCCAGCCCGCGTGCGGCGAGTTCAAAGTCGTCTTCGCCGCGAAGATGACCCACCTCGTGCAACAGCGTGACCCGCACCTGTTGGACAAATTGCGCTCGAGTCTGCGCCGCACGCGCGAGGTTGCGCCGGTACAGCGCGATCGCCCTGCAGGGGTAAGGCGCCTGCGCCGAGCAGGGCTCTGCGAGAGAAGGTCCTCTAAACAGTCCCAAAATCGTCGGCGATAATGACGGAGTGTCCCCAAGAAGGTCGTCGTCCTTGGGAAGTTCTTCGGCCGTGACGGGAATCCCTTCAAGGTCGCGCCTCATGTCGCTCGGCAGGGCCGCAACAGCCTTGCTGACCTCAGCGCGAAACGCTTCTTCGGTGATGCGATGGGGCTCGACAAACTCCTTGGGCGCCAGAATGCGCGAGCGCTCAAAGTGTTGCTCTGCCAGTTTCCACTTGCCCTCTCGTTCCAAAAGAAGGCCCAAATGGTGGTTTGCGCCAGCGGCGTGAGCGCCCGCGTCCACCAGCGATGCAAAAGCCTTTTTGGCCTCCGCAAATCTGCACAGCTCAAAAAGTGCCACAGCCCGTTCGTACGCTGCCTCATGCGACTGTGGAGAAAGGCGCATGGCCTGGCCCGCACGAAGCAGAGCGTCCTCCGCCTGCCCCAGGTCGTTGAAAACCATCGCGGACAGCAAGGCGAAGTCACCGAGAAGTCGGCGGTGTTGACGGCGTTGCGCGAGTACAAACCCTCGCTCTGCATAAAGTGCAGCGAGCTCGTCCCGCTCGCGGGACGACGGCAGCGTCACGCCGAACAGATGCCCAGCTCCCAAAAGCGCATCCAGCTGATCGGGATCCAGGGCGAGCGCTCGAGCGTAGGCGAGCGTTGCTTCATCCGTACGCCCCAGCGCCGCCAGCGCTGCACCCCGCTCAGAATGTGCCTGCGGGTCTTCCGGCGTCTGCGCAGTAGCCTGGGCTGCACACGAAAGCGCGGCCACGTACTCTTCCCGCTCGTAATAGCGTCTCGCCGCTTCCAGCGCACGCGCCCCCCGTGAATCGCACGTGGGCAGCGCCTGGCCAACGACGAGGCCGGTCAACTCGGGCGATGCCCAAAGCAGGTCCGTCTCTCTGGGCGTAACGGTCGGCTCGCTCCGCCCGCCGGGCGAACGCTGGCATGACGTCACGGCAAGCACACCGACAACAGTGAGGAAAAGGGACCGCACCGTGCCCCATGTTACGGCAGAACCCGCGCGCCCCAAGTACGCGGCGCACCCACATTCACGCCGCCCTGCCTTGAGGCAGCTCTCGCTATCCTGACTTCAGCGTCTTGAGGATTGCAGCAGCGGTCGCGCGGGCTTTCGCTACTTCGTCTGGCCGATAACTCATCGCCGCCACCACGGGATGCCCACCCCCACCGTAGCCCTCTGCAATGTGCGCCAAGTCGTGTCGACGCAGCTCCTGCCGCCATGGATTGCTGCCAATGGAAACCTTGGCGCGGGCCGCACTCGCCCCCACCCAAACCGTGTAACGGGCATCGGGGTACAGGTAGTACGAGATGAATTTGTTGATGGCGTCGAGTCCTTCGTCGGCAACATCAAAAAAAACAATGCCGTCCTCGTAGCGCGCCTTGCGACGCACTGTCTCTATCGCCTGATGATGCTTGGCAAAAAGGAGACGAAACGGCTCCTGGACCCGCGCATCCCTCGCCACTTCAGAAAGCGAGCGCGACTGGAAAGACTCGATGACCCACTCGATGAGGCTCGCGTCCTTGGTCGCCTCCAGCACGGTCATCAGTTGAAGCGCTGGCTCCGCAAGTTCCACAGCGACTTTGGGGCTTGGGAACTGGGCACCATCGATGAGCTCTGCCCAATCAATCAGTTCGCGCAGCGGCGAGGGGTCAAATCCGAAACGCTCCGCGGCAATGTCGGCCAAGTACTTCGTGCAACTTTTTCTCGCGGGGTCGTGAAACTTCTTGCCCGAGCTGTCGGCGCGAAAATGGCTCTCGTCACCGTCTTGTTGGAACGCCGAGCGATGGTGATCAAACCACCACGTCAGGCGCGCATCTTGGGAGTACCGAAAGTCGACAATCACGTTTTCATCTCCCGTGAAAACTGCCGGGTCGATGGGCGCACCACCCGCTTGATGCGCTAACCCGAGAAAACGAATCCGCGCGTCCTGACGAATTCTCTCTCGGTAGAAGCGGGCGAACACCGCCGCGCTCGCCGCGCCGTCGAAACAGTTGTTGTGAAAAAGAACCAGGAGTTCCATGCGGTGGCTTTAACCCATTCCGCTAGGGCGTGTAACGCACTTGCCGGGTCGTCCACGTCAAGCCACCGCGGCCATCGCGCACGACAAGCCAGAACGTCACATCTGTCTGTCCTTCCACAGCGGCGGGTGGCAGCCATTCGACCTGCGCCCGGCTTTCCTCTCCCGCAAGGTCGGTTCCACCGGTTTGGCTGGGCGATACCGTGCCCAATGTCGTGTGCCACGCCACTTTCCAGCTCTCTTGAAGAAAAACCGGTGCCAAAGAAAGACTCGGCACGACGTAGGACTCTTCGAGCGCATCGAAGGGCTCTGGTTCCATCGGGAAGGGTCCCGCCCCCGACAGCGGCATCGGAACGCCCTCCGGCCATTGATTGCCAGCGGCCCGCACGCCAGGAAGCATCGGCAAAAGGTTCTGCTCAGATTCCGGATAAGCCTTGCAGCTGTAGACCATGAGCTTCTGCGCGAAGACCTGTTCGTCCCCGCCTCTCACGCGCAGAACCAGTGGCACACGCAAGCCTCCAAGCCCGCCAAAGGCATCCGCCGAAAACACGCGAAGCAAAATGGACTGGCCGTTTTGCAGCACAAGCGTTCCGGGAACCAGCGGCAATTGCCATTCGCCGGCGGGCTGCGAACCACTCGCGATGACCACGCGATCCCCCGCATCGTCACCACCTGCACAAACCCTGTCTCCTGCATTGGCGCACGCCAAGAGTTCCCAATCCAAGTTGCGGCCTTCGCCGGCAGGGTCGACGACCAGCGCGCGCCACGCCACGGGCGACCCCGCGACAGCAAGTGCAGCGTCCACCCCTCCCTCACAGCTGGGCGCCATGAGTTCGGGCGGATTCAGCGACACGCCCAGCACGCGAAGATCTCGCACCGTGGAAGGATCGTCCTCCGCACCCACACAAGCGGCAGCCGTCAGGAAGAGCACCGCCATTCTCAGATGCCCTGGTCGACGCATCAGAAGCTCCCTCGCACACCCAGCACGGGCAAGATCGGAATGCCCGGAATCGAAATTTCCTGCCGAAAGCGGTAGTCGAAAAGTGTCGCCTCCACGTTCTGCGTGTTGAGCACGTTCTGTACGTCCAAGTACACGGCGAGCGTCCACGTCCGAAAAACGAAATCCTTCTGCAGACGCAAATCCAGCTGATTGAACGCACGGAAGCGCGTGGTCAACGGTTCGCCAGGCGTGGAGAAGTATCGGTTGCCGTCGACGCCATAGACATCATACAGCCCCAGCAAGGGCGTTTTCGGACGACCGGTCGCATAGCGGTAACGACCGCCCAGCTCAAATCCCCATGGCAAACGATAGCTCGCGACAAGGGTCAGAACGTGCGTCTGGTCAAACGTTGTGACCCGATACGGGTCTTCCGGTCGGTCGGTGCGCCGCGCCTCTGAGCGATTGAAGGTGTAGGCAATCCATCCGAAGAAATTCTTGGTGACGTCATGCCGCAGAAGCACTTCAAGCCCATAGGCGCGGCCTAAGCCGAAGTTCGCCGATGCTTCTTGCGTCACGCTGCGGTCGGCATTCACGGTGGTTCGGCCGGGCGAAACGATGTTGTCGAACCGACGGTTGAAATAGCCCGTGAGGTCAACGTTGATGGCGTCTGTCAAGCGGCGCTCCACCCCAACGCTGGTTTGAAAGCCGCGCTCGGACCAGAGATTGGGATTCCCGAAAGGAGGCTGCTCCAGGTCGATGGCGTCGGGCGCCTGGCTGTAGAGACCCACCGAGCCCTTCACCGCAGTCTTCTCACCAATCCCGTAACGAATCCAAAGCCTCGGGTCGAACGAGCCCAGCCCCTGCCCCTGTGCACGCACGCCCGTGGCGCGAACCCCCGGCGTCATCCGCAGCGGCCCGAAGCTGAAATCCGCCTCGACAAAAACAGCTGCGTCCAGACGATTGAAGTTGCGCTTCACTTCTTGGAGCGCTGCATCGGGTTCCGCGCCAGGGAACGCCACGTACTGCGTGCCACTGAGCGCGGGAAATGCGCCGCGGCCTTGGGTGTGTTCAAACAAGACGTCCGCGCCCGCCCGCAGTGTGAACCACTTGTTGAACTCAAAGGTGAGGTCTTCGCGTCCGCCGACACTCCACACGTCGCCACGCAGCTGGATTTCTCCAAATGAGAACTGCGCGAGGTCAAAGCCCACGTATGGCGCAAAAGTGGACTTGAATCGCCCGTGACGAAACGTCCAGTCGGCCTTCAGCCGATGAAACAGGGTACGGAAATCCACCGAGAAGTCTCGATTTCTCCCACCCCCCGTCGCCACAACGCTGAGCGCGTCGTCTGAACCAAAGGCCATGGCATAGAACGTGTGCGAAGGCCGGCTCGGGTCTTGCGGCGTTTTCCCGACATCGACGCGTACTTGGTAGTCCCAATATCGCGGCACAACAAACAGGGTTCCACCCTCTTGTTGCGGCGCAAACAATGGCAAAATCGCCGGCAGAAGCGCATCGATGTAGGAACGCCGCACTGCCGCAGCGACCGAAACACCGTCGACAATGGGCGTCTCCACGAAAACGCTCGCATCCAGAAGGTCGACTTTCACGACGCCATGCAGTGTGTCGCGCGCACCCTTGCGGGTCGAAACGTCGACCACGCCCCCGATGGCTCGCCCGTACCGCGCACCGAAGCCGCCCGGATAGAAATCAACCTTGTCGAGAAACTCGGCGTTCACAACGGACGGCCCGCCACCCAAATGGAACAGCAGCGGAATCTCAACACCGTCCATCACGGTCAGTGTCTGGTTCGGGTTGCTGCCTCGAACAATCAGCTGTCCGCTAATGAACGGCGCCCGGACGAGGCCCGGCAAATTCTGAATGACACGAATCGGGTCGCCGAAAGTGCCGGGAACTTTCTGAAGTTCATCGCGTTGCAGCGTGCGGCGAACGACTTCTTTCTTGTCGCGTGCACCCCGCACCACCGTTTCGAAGGCACCCGGCTGCTTGGCCATGAAGTAAGTCACTTCGAGCGTTTCGCCCGGCTTCAGTTCTTCCGCAGTTCGAAAAGGCTCATAACCATTGGCCACTGCGCGCAGGTCGCATCGGCCAGGTGGAACACGCAGCTCAAACCGTCCGCGTGCGTCAGACACAGCCTCTGGGCTGGCCGCCTCCTCGCCGCAACGAAGCGTGGCGCCTTCCACGCTGCCTCGACTGCCGCGTTCGGCGAGGCGACCCGTCAACGTGGCGAGGGGTGGTGGCGCTTCTTTGGGGTTTTCCGGAGCAGAGATTGTGAAGTGTTGGACGTATTCAATCTGCACCGGCGCGGGGACACCATCGACCTCGGCTGGGCGGAATGTGAATTCGCGCACGGCAAGCAGCGCGGCTTCGTCAAAGCCATCGCCCACCTGCTCCACCACCTCCGCTTGTGTGACTTTGCCGTCGACACCCACGGTGATGCGCATCCGAACTGCGGCCGTCTTTCCTTGAGCGAGCGCTTCTTTGGGGTAGTCGGCCGGTACAGTGACGAGGAGCTCCGGCGCGCGCGTCATCACGGGCTGATGCACACCGCCATCGACAACCTCGCGACGTGCCCCTTCGTATGCACTCGCCGGCGATGCACAAAACAGAACGGCAGCGCTTCCAAGCAGCCATCGACTTCGCAACCAATTCACCGTTTGAGCGTGGCAGAAGTTGGCACTAAACGGGGGGGATTCTGTATTCAGTCGTCCCGCTTTGACTCCGCCCGGGCGCTTTCCTAGGGTCGCCGCGCCGTTCACCCATTCACTTCGAGAGGTGTACCGATGAAACGATTATTGATGACTGCGTTGTGTTGCACGTCGTTTGCAGCTTTTGCCACATCCCCACCTCCGCCAGCGGCCACGAAGGCTGCTCCCCCGGCGATGGGCGCACAAGCCGCCCAGGCCCCGATGTTCACCCCACGAAAAGTCACGAAGGAAGACATTAAAGGCATCGAAGCGATGCTCGCGGCCCAGGAAAGCGCCATGATGAAAGGCGACATCGAGGGAGCCGCTGCGCACGTCGACTTCCCCGCCTGGATGATGACCGACGACGCCCAGGGCGTCGTGTCCACGGACATGTGGGACAAAAGGAAGTTCATGGACGAGATGGCCAAATCGGCCGCGGCGATGCCACCGGACATGAAGATGAGCCACAAGCGCAAGTTCAACTTCCTCACCAACACGATGGCGCTGGTCAACGACGACATCTCCACGATGATGGGAAAGAAGAAGATGTCCTGGCGAAGCGCCAACATCGTCATCCACAAAGATGGCAAATGGATGTTGAAGGGTATGTTGGAGGGCGGCTGGGGTGACGCGCCCGGCATGAAGGCCGAGGCGATGAAAACACCGGCCATGAATACCGCCACGGGCACCCGCTAAGCAGCCAGACTGGCTGGATTTTGGGCGTCGCCTGAGGCGTCGGTGGGCATCCCACCGGCGCCTTTTTGTTGCCTTGAATAGCCCGGCGTCCTCCTCCGTCGATGGGTACAAAGGAGTCACGCTCATGGGACTTGCACTCAAGGCGTCGCTGTCAGGCTTGGTGATTTGTTTCGCATTTTCGGCGGCCGCACAGTCGTACGAGGACCGCTACGACGGCCAGTACGATGACAACGGCTGGAGTGACGACGACGAAAACGTCTTCCAAGGTTCAAACGCCGGAGTCGCTTCCGGCTACTACGATGCGCCACCCGCCGTCATGCCCACGCAACAAGTCTTCGAGATGGAACTCACGCCCTATGGCCGCTGGCTTTGGGTCCCAGGCGTCGGGCGCGTCTGGCAGCCGTATTCGCAAATCGTCGGAAGCGACTTCGTCCCCTATTCCACCGGCGGCCAATGGATGAACAGCTCTTACGGGTGGACTTTCCGCAGCAACTACTCTTGGGGTTGGGCGCCGTTTCACTACGGCCGTTGGCACATGGCCTCGGGCTACGGTTGGGTGTGGCAGCCCGGTTACACGTGGGGTCCGTCTTGGGTGACGTTCCGCTCGGCGCCAGGCTATGTGGCGTGGGCCCCGCTGCCACCGGCCGGTTTCCAACTGTCGTTTGGTATCGGTGACCCGGGATGGTGCTTCGTGCAGCGCCAACACTTCGCCCGTCCGTTCATTCACCGCTACGCGTTGCCGGGGTCTTATTTCCACCGCGCAGCGCCTGTCCATGGTCGCGGCTGGGGACACGGCTGGCAAAATTCCGCCCCGCAGTACGTGCAGCGCGGGCATGGGCGTGGGCACGGCCGGATGATGCGAGGCGATGCCTACGCACCGACGCGCCAAATGCCCTACGCACCGAGCCGCATGACGCCTCCGCCGGCGCGGGCGATGCCGCAGGGCCCGGTTCACCGCATGCCGTACGCCCCAAGGCAAGTCATGCCCCAAGCGCCCATGCAGCGCATGCCTCAAATGCCTTCGCGCGTGATGCCACAAGGCCCACGCATGGCGCCGCCCTCCTCTTTCCAAGCGATGCCGCAAGCGCCTCGTTCGGGTTGGCAGCAGGTGCAACGTTCGCCCTCGCCCACTCCTATGGTGCAAGCGCGCGGGACGCCGTTCGGACAATCGCGCGGAAACGGCATGCATGCGCCGCCTTCGATGGGCCATCGCGGCGGTGGCGGACCTCCCAACGGGCGAGCGCGTGCAGCCGGTTTCTAACGGCGGCCGCTAAGCGCACGGCCGAAACAACCTAGGCCGCAACCGATTCGAGCCGCGCAGGTTCCACCTGTGCGGCTCTGCCGCATGGCCGCCGAAACACGCAGTGAGCGCACTTGTTGAGGTCCTGCGTCATCGCGAATTCTGCTGAAGCTTTGGGTTGATTCCCCTGCGGATTCTCGAGAAGCGCACGCATCGATGCCACACTGTCTTGAAAGTGCTGGCGGAAGCGCGCTTCAGCCGACGCGTCAACCCGAACTTCGATTTCTTTCCCGTCGTTCAGATAAACGAGTGCGGTCTTCACGCGTTCCACGGGAAAGCCATAGCGCTGCGCGATGTAGAGCGCGTAACCGAGCACCTGTTCGTCGTAACCCTCGCGGGCTTGGCCCGTTTTCCAGTCGACGACGACGGGCGAACCGTCTTCGTCCACATAGGCAAAGTCGGGAATTGCAAAAACGCGCACGCCATCCAAATTGAAATTGGCCGTTTCGAACGACTCGTCCACCTCGAGCCACTGGGCGGGCTTCAAGGCGCGCGCCAGTGGCAGCCACCTCGAGCTCAAGAACCACTGAATGGCTGCGCGAACCGTTTCCCAACCTGCTTTCCAGTCGGAATCGGGAATCGGTTCTGCGTATTCGTGCTCGACGAGACCCGTGAAGCCTCTTCGCGATTTCTCGGTCCAGTAGGCCTTGCGCATCGACGAGCGAAAATCAGTCCGCATGCGCTGGTAGACTCTCTCCGTCAGCGCGGCTTCGTCGATCACACGGCCGAACCGAACGTCGGTCAGCACATCTCGGATGGCGTCGTGCACGACACTGCCGACCCATGTGAATCGGTTGCCGAGCTTCTTGAGAATGTAGAGCTCGCGTGTCGCGGGCGGCGCGTTGCGCTCCCAGCCTTGCCAAGACGCGTAGTAGTGCAGGTAGTACGCGCGCGCGCACTCACGAAGCTTTTCGTGGCGGCTTTTGGACCAAGAGAAATCGTTCGTCAGAACCCGAGATTGCATCAGGAACACCCTAGCGAACGGGGCTGACACGCTGACGCGCCTGGAAAATCGGCAGCGAAATCAGAGGAAGCAGCTACGGGGCCTAAGCACTCGCAGGTGGATCGAGGGCGTCAGCGATCGCATAGAGCGAAGTCGTTTGTCTCCCGCACCCATACGTCGTGAAGACCTGCGCGGCAAACCTGCTGCTGCGAGCCATACTCCCAAAATCTGAGCCTGCACTGGCAGCCTCTATCGCGCGCTGGCAATTACACGGTTTCTCTTGGAAATCTAACACCTTGTCTCGTCGGCCCTTGACCTTCTTGTGTTAACTCCTCCATTATGGAGGACTTTTGGAGAATAAATGTCTACGCTGAATATCAAAGACTTCCCGGAATCCCTTCACCGGAAGCTGAAAGCCCGCGCCAAGCGGAACCATCGTTCGACCGCGCAGGAAGTCACCCATCTTCTCAAGGAAATCCTCGAGGGCCCTCGGTCGTCGATTCTCGAGCTCCGCGGATTGGGGAAGGAGCGATGGCGGGACGTCGTGGCGGAACGTCATGTGGATGACGAGCGCGCCGCGTGGGACTGATGCGCGATCTAGGTCCAGGCCCTGTGGCGCTGGATACTGTCGTGTTCATTTACTTCATCGAAGAACACCCCGACTTCATGAAGCCGCTGCTCCCCTTGTTTGAGGCCATTGACACTCAGGCGGTACAGGCGGTCACGTCAGGCATCACGCTCCTCGAAGTGCTCACCCTGCCCTATCGCGCGCAGGATGTTGCGCTGGCGGAACGTTATGAGTCGCTGCTTACCCAAAGCAGGGGGTTACACCTGGTTGATATCGACCGACCTTTGCTGCACGCTGCGGCGCAGCTGCGCGCACGGTTCTCGAAAATCCGCACGCCCGACGCACTTCAGCTTGCCGCGGCGCTTCGTACCTCATGCACCGCATTCATCACGAATGATCGCTCTCTCCCGACACTTCCGGGTTTGAAGATCGTCCAGTTGGGCGAGTACCGCTGAGGGCTCGCCCTGGCCGGAACGCGGGGCTCACTTTGCAAACAAGTACGTCTAGAAGTATTTTTAGGAGTACTTCTAGGAGCAATCCACCTATGGCCCGAGCACCTCAGATCATTCCAGTCAGCGACCTGCGGAAAGATGCCGCGTCCGTACTCGCCAAGCTCGCGCGTTCTCGGGAACCGGTCTTCATCACCCAACGCGGACGGGCGACCGCGGCCCTGGTGAGCATGGCGGAGTATCGCCAAGCTTCTAAGGAGCGTGAGCTCCTGAGAATGCTCGCACAAGGCGAGAAGGAGATCGCGGCCAACACCGGACACGACATCGACGAGGTCCTGCGTGAGGCGGACGAGCTCCTCGAGACGATCTAGAATTCGGGCCAAAATTCGGATCCGCTTCACCCGATCCGCTCGGCACCAGTTCCTTGCCGCGTTGGCGTACATTCACCGAGACAGCCCTTCGGCCGCCGTGATGTTTCGACGGAAGACCGAGCAAGCACTTCGCCGGCTGCAGCAGGTCCCTCAGTCGGGGCATGTCATCCCAGAGTTTCCAGAACTGCCCCATCGAGAGGTTCGGGTCGTATCGTATCGATTGTTCTATCGACTTGTGGGTAGGGCCATCTGGGTCATCGGCTTCTGGCACGGCGCGCAGCAGCCCGATGAGGAAGCGTAGCTCTCCATGACGATCCCCAACATCGCCCGCCTACGAACGCCCATTGGCCGCTGGTTCCGCCAGCGGAAGCGCGACTTGCCTTGGCGACGCACGAAAGACCCCTACGCGATTTGGTTGAGCGAAGTGATGTGCCAGCAGACGCAGGTGGCGACCGTCATTCCCTATTGGGAACGCTTCATGGCCCGCTTTCCCACCCCACGCGCGTTGGCGAATGCATCACTGGATGACGTGCTGAAGCTTTGGAAGGGCCTTGGCTACTACAGCCGGGCGCGAAACCTGCATCGCGCCGCACGAATGATTGTCGAACGCTACGAAGGCGTTCTGCCAGACACGTTGGAAGCGCTTCGCGAGTTGCCGGGATTTGGGCGCTACACCGCTGGCGCTGTCGCTTCGATTGCGTTCGGCCAACAGGCGCCAATCTTGGATGGCAACGCCGCGCGCGTGCTGTCGCGCCTCTTCGCCATTGACGGCGTTCCGGGAGACAAGAAGCGCGAAGCCCGCTTGTGGAAACTTGCCGAAGCATGGGCCAAGGGCCGCGCGCCGGGCACGTTGAATCAAGCCCTCATGGAGTTTGGCGCCTTGGTGTGCCGCCCCAAGCAACCCGCTTGCGCAAAGTGTCCTGCGCGTTCGTCCTGTCAGGCGCATCGCCAAGGCCGCGTCGATGAACTGCCCACACCACGGGTTCGAGCGGCTCCGACGCCGCTGCACTTTATTGGCGCGCTTGTTCAGCGGAACGGCCGCATTCTGCTCGGCAAGCGGTCATCCCCCGGACTGTTTCATGGACTGTGGGAACTCCCCGGCGTCGCGTCAGAGCGACCGTGGGCAAAAGCCCACGCTGCGCGGGCGTTGAAGACACTGCTGGGCGCCGGCATTCGAGTCGGCCAAGAACGCACGACGATTCGCCGCGTGCTGACGCACCGGGTGCTCACGATTTCGATTCACGACGTCCGTCTGACCAAGACTCCTAAGCCGGCGTCGCCCTACGGTCGATTTGCGTGGTTCACACCCGCAGCAGCTGAGCAGCTGGAAATGAGCACGGCGATGGCGCGCGCTTTTGCCGCGGCGCGCTCACCGAAAGTGTTGGGCTCATAGCCCGCTGTACCGGGCACCGAATCCCTTCAGGAGTGTGCGAATTCCCTGAAAGAGAGCTTCTTCGCCGCGATTCCAGTTCAAGCTGTGTTGTCGCTCAGCGGTTAGTCCGATGAAGGTGTCGAGCACACTGAGCTCGTCGCGCTCAGGGTTCGGTCGATTGGCGATCCTCACGAGCTGCTCACGCCTGTCTGCTAGCGGCCCCGAGACTCGAAGCGCGGCTCCCAGCACCGCAGTACTCCTCATCGCCGCGAGTTCCTCGTCTCTCAGCTTGGGTGTGCTGGCCAACTGCCATTGAAGATCACTCATCGTCGTGAAACGAGTGAGTTCTTGCGCGTGGAATGCGCGATCTCGGTGGCCCGGCCTGAAAACGTCCGCTTCGCGCGTCTTGTCACCCAGCGTCATCCGGCGGGCCCGGTCCAAACCTTCCGCGATTTCCGCTGGGGAAAGATTGAAAGACTTCTGCGGCCCTTGACCCCGGATTGATTGAATAGCGCTGGCAACAGCCGACCCAAGCAGGAGCGAACCGAATCCTCGACGCGAGAGAGGCCCAACAGACATAGATATTCCTTCCAATCTGCTCCTTATTTTCTCGCCAACGACCCGAAGGTTGCTTCCCTCGCGGGAGTTAGCACGAGCGTCAACCCCGAAGTCGGCGTAACCCCTAACGACCGTTCGTGATTCTCGATCGGGGGATCGCCGTCGAGTCGAGTCTGGTCACTGGGGATGGCGTGTTTGTGCAGCCTGTCAGTTCGCGCGGTCCGAGAACAGGTCGTCGGGAAGCGGCGCAATCATTGTCGACCCAACGAATTGCCGGTCAGTCGCGGGCAACAGGCGACACTTGCGCCGGCTCACTCACCAACCGCTTGAGCTTTCCTTGGGCAACGCGAAGCTCTTCAAACACCCGTTCTGCGTCGCTCACGCTGCGCATGGCCAAACCGCACGCAGGCGTGAGAAGCATTCTCGCCAGTGTCTCTTGAAACCGCGGGGCGGGAACGGATGCCCGAAGCGACGCCTCGACCGATTCCACCAGCGCATTGAGTTCGTATTCTGCGCCTGCGTTGGTGGGAATCAGCCCCAGTGCCAACGTGCCGCCGCCGTCCAAGTATTCTCGAAACGCGCGGCGATTCTCGAGCAGTGCATCGAGTGACAACCGCACATCCAGCGAAAGCACGTTGAGCCCAAGTCCCAAAATCGCTGCCCAATGTGTGTTGCTGCAGCAGTGCAGGCCCACCAGCGCACCTTCGCGCTGCAGGGCCACCGCCAGAAGCCGCAATTCTTGAAGCACCAGGAGGTGACGTGGGCTATTGAGGTCCAGCGCGTAGAGGCCAGGCTCATCCAGAAAAAATACCGGGGTAGAACCTCGCCGACGGATGGCACGCACCATGGCCAGCGAGCGCGCCAAAATCAGCCGGTAGATGTCCTGGTCCAGCTGGGCCACCTCGGCCGCCGGCTCACCGCCGGACGTGCGCACCACCCAACGCACGGTCGCGGGCCCCGCGAGTTGAATTTTGGCGAACGCCAACTTTCGCTGTTCAACCTCGAAAAGGAACGGGAACCACGCAGCGCAAGACTCCACCGTGGGGTCGAACGCGGTCGAAGTCTGCGCCGAAAGCGCGGCCTCCAAGGCTTGCGTGAAGACCGAGCGGCCACGTTCCCAGACGCGAACGTCGATCGTGCACACGCCATCGCTGTCGAAGGAAGCGCCTGGGAGACCCTCGACCGCCTGCGGAATCATCAGCTCGCCCGGTAGACCCGTGGGCATCTGCGGCAGGTACGGAACATCGACCTGCAGCGCCATCTGCAACCCAAGCTCGTGTTGCGTGTGAGGAAGACTTCCGATTCCAGTGATGGCCAGCTTGGGCAGCAAGCGCAGCGTTTCGGTCAGCGACGTGACGTGGGTCATCGTGGCTCCTGGGCCGTCACAGAGAAGTAATGCGCATCGGGGTGATGAAACACGAGCGCGGATACCGAGGCCTCGGGTTCCATCATGAAGCCGTCGGTCAAGACGACGCCAATCTCCTCCGGACGCAGCACGCGGAAGAGAATCTCTTGGTCTTCAAGCCGGGGACAGGCGGGATATCCGAACGAGTATCGCTTGCCCGCGTATTCGGCACGGAAGCGTTCCAACATCGTGAGGTTGGGGGCATCGGGAACGCCCCACATGCTGCGAATTTGGCTGTGCAGCATTTCTGCGAAGGCTTCTGCTGTTTCGAGGGCGAGCGCTTGCACGGCGTGCATCTTCAGAAAATCGCCAGACGCCTTAAAGCCATCGGCGAGCGCACGAATGCCCTCTCCCGCAGTCGTCACAAACATCGCCACGTTGTCTTTGGGTCCGTCTGGGCCGAGCGGCGCCACGAAATCCGACAAGCACAGGCCGCCGTCTTTGTTCTGCCTTGGAAATTCAAACGTGGCACACGCCGAACCGGTCTTGGCGTCGAACAGCAAAACCCGTTCGCCTTCACGTCCTGCGCGGAAAAACTGAAACACCGCTTTGGGCCGAAGGCGACCGTCGCGCAAAAACGCTTTGAGCTCGTCCATGGTGGCTTTGAGCTCGAGCGCCTTGCGTCCTTCTTCCGAATTCGGAAGCCGTGCTTCTTCCGGCGTGTCGAGGACCCGCGCCGCAGAACCCTTCACCCCCAAGTGCCGCCCATAAAGCATGACGGGATTGATAAAGCGCCAGATGGAATCCAACGGCGTCGTCGTCAACACGTGACGTTCCCAATCCGGTGGCGTGGGCGCAGGCACCACGCGCACGTCTGCTGGCCGTCGATGCGATGTGTCGATTTTTGGTGCTGGGCGCGCTTGGTCTTCACGGGCGAGCTGTTGTCGCCTTGCGGCGAGCTCCGCGTTGAGCTTCTCCATGCCCCCGGGCGCGAGCATCTGCTTGGCCAACTCGAGCCCGCTCATCGCGTCTTGGGCATAAGCCACCGTGCCGGCATAGGCAGGGGCGATGTTGCGGTCGACAAAGTTGCGCGAAAGTGCCGCGCCACCCACCAGAATGGGCACCTGCACGCCGGCGCGCGACAAGTCTTGGGCGGTGGCGACCATTTGGTGAGCGCTCTTCACGAGCAGTCCGGAGAGGCCCACGATGTCGGGGTTGTGGGTGCGAACCGCCTCCAGCAGGCGCTCAGGCGGCACCTTGATTCCCAGATTCACGATTTCGAATCCGTTGTTCGCCAAGATGATTTCGACGAGGTTTTTCCCAATGTCGTGCACATCGCCTTTAACAGTCGCGAGCACGACTTTCCCGCGTGAAGCCATCGCCGACGCTGAGGCCTTGAGCTTGGGTTCCAGCCAATCCACCGCGGCTTTCATCGCTTCTGCGCTTTGCAAGACTTCGGCGACGATGAGTTCGTTCTTTCCGAAGAGACGACCGACTTCGTCCATGCCCTTCATCAGCGGTCCGTTGATCACCTCGAGCGGTCCACGGTCGACAGTCGCCAAGGCCAGGTCATCGAACAGCCCATCGCGCGAACCTTCGATGATGTACCGCGCGAGGCGCTCATCGAGCGGCAGCGTCGAACGTGCGGGAGGCGCCGGCTTTTTTTCGCGAAAGTGCGCGGCAAACGGCGCAATGGGGTCGGCGCCCCGATTGAACAAGACGTTTTCGGCAAGCACACGTTCCGCTTCGGCGAGCGACGGGTAACGCTCCAACTTCTCCGAATTCACGAGCGCGAGGTCGAGCCCCGCTTGAACGCAATGGTAGAGAAACACCGAGTTGAGAACCTCGCGTCCTGCCGGCGGCAGACCGAATGAAACATTCGAAATGCCCAAAACGGTTCTGCACTGGGGAAAGCGCCGTTTGATTTCGCGAAGACCCTCAATGGTCGCAACGCCACTCCCCACGTACTGGGGGTCACCCGAAGCGCAGGGAAAAACGAGTGGGTCAAAGTAGATGTCCGTTTCGGGAACGCCGTATTTGCCCACCAACAGCGCGTGCGATTTTTCGGCGACTTCAAGCTTGCGCTCGCGGCTGACACCCATTCCGACCTCGTCAATGCAACCCACGACGAGGGCCGCGCCATACTTGCGCGCCAGGGGCACGACCTTCTCGAAACGTTCTTCGCCATCTTCAAGGTTGACCGAATTGATGATGGCCTTGCCTTGCGAATAGGTCAGCGCGACCTCAATCACTGCCTCATCGGTGCTGTCGATCATCAGTGGCACGCGGACTTTTCTTGTCACCACGTCCAGAAAGCTGCGCATGTCCGAGAGTTCGTCGCGGTCTGGATTGGCGAGGCACACGTCGATGATTTGTGCGCCACGTTTGACCTGTGCGCGGGCGATTTCTGCCGCGTCTTCGAGCTGTCCCGAGACCACCAATTCCTTGAACTTGCGAGAGCCAATGACGTTCGTTCGCTCGCCCACAATCACCGGACGCTCGTCGTCGTTCACTTCGAGCGCATCAATCCCGGAGAGCGTTGACCGCGGCTCCACCCGAGCGCGACGCGGTGTCACACCTGACACTCCCTCGACCAGGGCGCGGATGTGCTCCGGCGTTGTCCCGCAGCATCCGCCCACCAGATTGAGCCATCCCTCGTCGGCGAATCGCCGGAGCGCGCGCGCCAACATTGGAGGCGTTTCCAAATAGTTCCCGTTTTCGTCGGGCAATCCTGCGTTGGGCACACAGGCCACCGGCACGCGACAAACCTGCGCCAACGTTCGAATGTGGTCCGTCATGAACTCGGGCCCGGTCGCGCAATTAAGGCCGAGGTACAAGAGGTCGACATGCTCCAGCGCTGTCGCCAACGCTTCGACCGACTGACCGGCGAGCATCGTGCCCATCGGCTCGATGGTTCCCGACACCGCAATCGGCAGACGCACGCCGAGCTGTGCGAACGCTTGGTCGATTCCCAAAAGGGCCGCTTTGACGTTGCGTGTGTCTTGAGCGGTTTCCACGAGCAAGTAGTCGCTTCCGCCCTCCACCAAACCGAGTGTCTGAACCGTGTAATTTTCGACGAGTTCGGGAAACGTGACGCCGCCGGTCACCGAAATGGCTTTCGTCGTGGGGCCGATGGCGCCAGCGACCCAGCGGGGTTTGTTGGGTCGACCGAAACGCGCAGCGCTTTCTTTGGCAAGCTGGGCAGCGCGGCGATTGATTTCGCGCGCTTTGTCACCGATGCCGTATTCGGCCAGGACGAGGGGCGTCCCACCGAACGTGTTCGTCTCGACAATGTCTGCGCCCGCCTCAAAGTAGGCATCGTGGATGGACGAAATGACATCGGGCCGTGTGAGAACCAAATTCTCGTTGCAACCTTCGAGCTCGGCACCACCAAAGTCGGCGGCCCGCAGAGGCTTCCCTTGCAAGAGCGTGCCCATCGCGCCGTCGAGAACCAGAATGCGTTCATCGAGGGCTTGGCGAAGCGCTTGGCTTCGCGCGTTGAGAGGGGCCGTCATGCACACCTCATACGCAAGCTGGACTGCGGCGACAACTCAGGGGCCGTACGGAGAGCCCACCCGGCCCGCTTGCGAGAAGCAGCGAAGTTGGGCATGCAGGCCTCCCGTGGCGCAGCCGTCCGTCATCCAACTTGCCCTTGAGCTCGACCGTCTGTTCGCCCAGATGATTGCGCACCAACGCAGTAAAGTGCTGCGCCTGGCACGCGAAGTGGAGCCTCGACTGGGGCCGGACGACGTGCTGAATCCGCACGATTTTCCGGCGCTGAAGGCGCACCCAACCTTCGAGTACGAAGACGGCCACTTGGCCGGCTTGATTGCGGCGCAAGCCGCCGTGCGCGCGCAGCTGCGGCCGTACCAGTCTCCGCCATCCCAATCTCCGGAGGACGCGTAGTGCCCGCACCCTGGAAACGCCTCCGAACCCATCGCGAAAACGACTACACGATTCTCACCATTCGCGAGGACATCGTCCAAGACCCCCGTAGCCTGACCGAGCACCCGCGCGTCGTGATTCAGTGCCCCTCGTGGGTGAACGTCGTGGCGCTGACGCCCGCGCTCGAAGTCATCATGGTGAAGCAGTGGCGCGTGGGCGTGCGCGAAAACACGCTCGAAGTTCCCGGCGGCATGGTCGACGGCGGTGAGGCTCCTGCTCAGGCCGCACTGCGCGAGCTGGAAGAAGAAACCGGCCACCGCGCCAAGCGCCTCACCGAACTTGGGTGGGTGCATCCCAATCCTGCGATTCAAACCAACCGCGCGTGGACGTTTCTCGCCGAAGACTGCTTCCACGTGCACGACGGAAACCCAGACCCCGGCGAAGACTTGCTTGTGGAACGTGTTCCGATTGGCGAAATCCCGAAGCTCATCAGAGCCGCGCAAATCACGCATGCGCTCACGGTGAGTGCGTTCTATTTGTACGATGCGCGCAAGAGTGAGCCGCACAAGACGTAGCGCGGGTCGCCGGGATTGTGAGGCCAGCTACAGGGACCTCAGCCGCGCGCGCTTCCTCCCGGAGGCGACGGCTGGGGCTTGTCCCGCCTGTCTCCTGAGGTTTTCGGCGTGGCAGCACACGACCGCTTCGACCTGCGCCGCCGGGTCTAGGTTTTCGCGAAAGTCGCAATAGGCCACGTTGAAACCCTGGCGGATCCACTTCTTCGCGTCATCGTCATTCACAATGTTCTCCAGGGCCTGCGGATCAACTCTCGCTTTGCCGCCTCCCGCGTCCGCAAACGCGTCGTCCCAACCCCCACGACGAAAGACGCCTTGCCAGCCCTCGGACGTCTTGCCTCAGGCGAAGTCGTTGGAACTCTGCCTCACATGAAACAAGCGCAGCAGAATGACGCGTCCGTCGCGGACAACGTACCAAATGACGAACGGCAGGCGACGGAGGAGCAGCTTACGAACCGGGCCGGCGTCCGAGACGTTGACGCCCGCCAGCGGAAACGCTCCAAGCAGGTCCCGAGCGGACTCCAACTCTTGCTCAAGCCTCTGAACCCAAACGACCGTATGACGTGACTCTACCCAGCGGATTTGCGCTTTGAGGTCGCTCGTGAACGCCGACGTCGCGACGACTTGGGTGCCGCCCGACCGAGCGCGGCGTCGAACAGTTCCGTGACGTCTCCCCATGGGTGTTCCCTCACTTCACCAAGCAAGTACCGGTCCCAGGTCTCCCAAGCCTGCGCGCGTTGCCACTCCTCCGCCCGCGAAAGTTGTACTTGGTCCTCAAGTTCCCCAAGACGTTCCTCCAGGAGGGCACGAATTGTCGTGGAAAGTTTGAGCGCACGGCGGTTCGCCTGCGCCATCAGGCGCCGGCGCATCGCAGTAGGGACAACAACGCTGATAGGCAAGTCCAACGGCATAGTGAAATTCACTATATCCATAAATCGCCCTACAGCGACACCGCTTCACCCGGGTGAAGTTCCACAACTTTCGCGGCGCCTTTGAGCGCTGCGCGTAGCTGCTCTGGCTTGCCGGCCAGCACCGGGAAAGTTCCAAAGTGCATCGGTATGACTGTCTTCGCCTTCATCAAGCGAGCGGCGTGCGCAGCGGCCCCGGCGTCCATCGTGAAGTGTCCGCCAATGGGCAGCATCGCGAAAGTGGGGCGAAAGCGTTCACCTACCAACGCCATCGATGAAAACAGCGCGGTGTCACGGGCGTGGTACAGCGTGGGCCCGTTGTCGATTTGGATGACGTACCCCAAAGCGGCGCCCGCATAGCGCGATGTTTTTGCGTCCTACAGGCGCTCCTGTTTTCTTCGACAACTCCACGGCATTGCCCGCGTGGTCGAAGTGACCGTGCGTCAGAAGAATCGCATCGACTTTCTCAGGCCACGCCGCGTCTTTGGGCGCCAGGGGATTTTGAAACCAGGGGTCAATCGCTAGACAGAATGGATGGACCAACCTCTTGCTGTGGCTCTGCGCCGTTAGGTTTCACCGCCAAAGCGGCGTAACCCACGTTCGCACGAGCGTTGGTCCATCCATTCTGTCTAGCGTCGTCCCGCCGGGGGTGCGCTTGTTCCTTACGGGTGAGGCGTGATCGCGATGATGGTGATGACTGGGAACCGTTTCGCCGGCTTGCTGGCGTTGTCGTGCTTGTCGGGGAATCCAACCGGGCGCGTTGCGGTCCTTGAAAAAGCCGATGGCGTGCAAAGCTCTGGCGAGGACACCCTCGTTTTCGCCGCACGGTCAGAATCTGATCTTCTCGACGCTCTTCGCACCGTTTACGGGGGAAGAAGTGTCCATGCACGGCCCTTTCTGAAGTCCGAAATGCCCGATCTTCTTGCAAGGGCGAAGACCCACGACGGCGTTCACCGCGGATGAACTACCTACTCCGACTTCAACGAGAACCTCATCGCCTGAAGTCTGTCCCGGAACGCGTCTTCGGCGTTCGGGCTGGCCGTAGGGATGCCGGTGAGCTGCTGGCTGACGGGTCTGGCTCCCGGCGGCTGGTCGACGAGCCCAGCCTTGCGGGTCGGGCCACGGTGAACGCATCCGCCGTCGTGTGCGACTTGAGCGCCTCCAGCACCTCGTGCAGGCGCTGGTACAGCAGGGCGTGAGCGAGAATGCCTGCCGCCTCGCGCAGTTCGTCCCGCCCCCCGCTGCTCGAATTCATTTTCATCGCGCGGTCTCGAACACCGCACGAAGTGCGGGGAGCAAGAGCGTGGTCAATTCGGCATCGCGAATCCACGCCTCGGCCAACAGATTCAATTTCAGGGGTCTTCCGGACTTCAGCACGGACGTAATGGCGTTCAATCGCCTTGTGTCCGTGTCGAAAGAGCTCCGAACCCTTTCGTTGAGAACTGCGGCCTGCGCGTCGGTAAACTCAACCCCGATGAGAGCGCTGACCTCGTCTCGCCAGTCCTTCAATGTCCCGTGCTCGTGAAGAACTGCCATGTGCTCAAATGCGATAGCCACTAACTCCGGAGGAGTCCGCCGCTCAACGTGGCCCACGAGCGAATCCACTCCTTTCGCAAGTAGCGGATGAACGACGCCCCTCGCCTGCTCTATCGTCGGCGAGAAACGAACATTCAGAGTTCGCTCCAATCCCCGCAGCACTCGATTCAGCTGTGAAGGCCCGTTGGGCCACTTCACCCATGAATCAACAAACTTTCCTGGCTTCGTGAAATAGACCTTTGAAACCGTTGTGAATCTGGCGGTTTGGGTGTCGGTGGCACGAAAGGTGGCAGAAGTCATGGGCAACTGGGTTGTCGAGGAGCTCCGGCGAAAGTTTCCCAGCCCTCAGCCCCCAGCGGAGGCCTGAGGAATGACGGGCGAAAGAGATGGGCGGCGGGGCATCGCGCAGACGGGTGTCGGTGACGCCGATTTCGTTGGGCGCCCCGGAAGGGGCTTGCTCTGGGCTGCGAGCTCCGCAAGGGCATCCTCGAGCTTTCGTGCGGCATGGCGACATGCCAGCCGTCGGCTGTCATGACTCGCCCGAACTCGAAAAGCCCTCGGCCCAAGCCCCCGCTCGCCCAAAACGGACTTCGCGAATCCCTTGGGCCCAACTCCTCAAACGCACCTTCGCCAAAGACGTCTTGGTTTGCGACAAGTGCCGCGGCCAAAGAGCCGTTGAAGTTGGGCCAACGCAACAGGAGTCTTCAGGCGCCGCAATTCGATCCGCTTGATGGCGCGCAAAGCCCGGCCCGCTCGCCTCCAAGGCGTTGCCCACTCTTTCGGTGTCATTGCTTTGCCACGACGCTGGCACCCTCGACCATCAGCGCCATGGACCGCCTGGAGGCCACGTCCCTTGCCATCCGTCTTGACTCCTTGCCGCGAGGAGCGGGCGTTCAATGAAGGCTGAAATCGCTTTGGCGGCCGACCCGAGATCGGCAGTATGCGAGTGCCGGACTTTCGGAGGAACGCGGTCCATTGGGAATTCTTGACGGGATCCGTCCAGAACGTCGGTGATAGCCCGACCGGGGACCCTCTCGGCATGTGTAGAGATAGAAAGTCTGTAGAGCAGCCGCTCGTTGGCGTACCGAGCAAGGAGAAGCTGGAAATCTTCATTCCGCTCCTTGGCCAGGTGGAGCAGACGGGCACGAACCGAGGCGCCTACATCCTTCTTGGGTTTCCGCTTCATGCGAGCGCCTCAAGGTATGGGCGGAGCACCGAGAAGATGCGGTCCTTCTGGGCTGCCTCGACGAGTGCATCGACCGTGCCGCGACGCTGGCGCCGATAGTCACGGAGAGCAGCAAGCGCGACATCCAGGCCGACGCGCCGCCGGAAACGAAAGCAGTCGGCGACCGTCTTGGCTGCGGTCGTCAGGCGTACAGACACGCCTTCGACTTGACGGATCTCCACGCCATGGTGAAGCGCATCACCGCTCGCGCGAACAACTTCAAGGGACGGGTATGCGAACTTAGGCATCCGGGCGTGCCGGTCGATGAAGATCCAGATCCGGTGGGGAAGCTCCGTGGTCAGACCGTGGATACTCAGCGCAGTGAGCAGGCACACCGTGGCACTGGGCAGCCGCTTGGCCACTTCAGCAACCGAGTGAAGCTCGGTGAGAGGCGCATCGATCAGTCGGTAGAGGCCCCGATCGACTTTTTCGAGCACACCGCGCTCGCTCAGGCGCGCAAGGTATGCTCGAGGAATTCGGGCCTTGGCTAGATCGCGCGCACGCAGAGGCCCCTTCGCAGCAAGCTGGAGAAGCGCATCGGTCTTTTTCCGTCTAGCTGGCATGATTCTAAATGTCGGTCATTAGACTTTATGACCTACATTATGTATCATTGCTGATTGAAGCGCGCAATCAACGAGAGAGAGAGCGCCTCCGCCGCTTTCAATCGCCCTGCTCCACAATAAAGCGCTCGGCTTCGATGGCCGCCATGCACCCTGTCCCTGCCGCAGTCACCGCTTGGCGGTAAGTCGGGTCGGCGACATCGCCGGCGCCGAAAACTCCAGTGATGCTGGTCCGCGCAGTGCCCGGCGCGACTCTGAGGTAGCCGTTCTCGAGAAGCTCGAGCTGCTTGGCGAAGAGTTCGTTGTTGGGGCGATGGCCAATGGCCACGAAAAGGCCGTGGGCCGCGACAGTATTCACTTCGCCGTTCTTGAGATTGCGCACGCGCGCGGCGTTCATGCCTTTGGCGTCGCCCAGCACTTCGTCCACCGCGCTGTTCCACAGGACGCGAATTTTGGGATTCTTCAAAACGCGTTCTTGCATGATTTTCGATGCCCGCAGTGAGTCGCGCCGGTGAATCAGGGTGACGCTGCGCACGATTTTGGAGAGGTAGCTTGCTTCTTCCATTGCGGTATCGCCACCCCCAACCACCAACACATCTTGGTTCTTGAAGAAGGCCCCGTCGCACGTTGCGCACGCGGATACGCCGCGATTCTTGAAATCCGCCTCGCCCGGCACGTTGAGCCACTTGGCGGTTGCACCGGTGGCCAAAATCACGGTGTTCGCTTCCAGCGAGGTCTGCTCGCCTTTCACCAGAAACGGCCTTCCGGCCATCAGCCGAAGCTCGACGACGTTTTCCATGAGCACCTTGGTGCCGAAACGTTCGGCCTGCTTTTGAAAACGCTCCATGAGTTCCGGACCCGACACGGCATCGGGAAACCCGGGGTAGTTTTCGACGTCCGTCGTCGTCATCAGCTGTCCGCCGGGCACGCGCTGTGGGTCATGGATGGCCGGAGCCCCGGCAAAGACAACCGGAGAAAGGTTGGCGCGAGCTGCGTACACCGCCGCCGTATAGCCCGCGGGACCCGAGCCGATGATGCACACTTGTGTCCGATCAGCCACCTGTGACGCTCCTCCGAAAGACGAACGAAACTGCCCTTACGCGGTAGTATTGGAGTGCAACGAAGTTTGCCAGCCTCATGGACCCTTCCTTCCTTCAAAGTGCACCCCTTTTCCAAGGACTCACGCTTCCGCAGGCTCGAGCGATTGCAGCCGTCGCAAGACCGGTCGTTGTGGAGCGGGGGCAGTTCATCTTTCGAGAGGGCGACGACGGCGACGCGATGTACTTCATTGCCGAGGGCCAGGTTCGCATCTCTCAGAATGTGTCGGGGATGGGCGAAGAAGCCCTGGCGGTGCTCCGGCCAGGGCAATACTTCGGTGAGATGGCCTTGGTGGAGGGCACGCCCCGCTCCGCGGACGCCATCGCGCACACCTCCGCCGGCCTTTGGGCCATCGACCGCGTTCGACTGGAACAGCTCCTGTTCATCGACAAAGAGCTTGCCTACGTTTTGCTGTGGGCCTTTGTCCGAACGTTGTCGGGACGTCTCCGAGAGAGCAACGAAAAGCTCAAGACGTTCTTTGCGGCGTCCAAGTTCTAGCTGCCCAGGCCCAAGTCACGGACGTTGACCTCGTGCACCCGGACCTTCCTGTGCTGGGCACGGGGCTTGCTCCAAATGGGTGCATGCGCACACCCATTTCGGACGGTCCCCGCGAGCGTTTGTTGAAGCATGGTTCCAGCATCTTGAGCGACATTGAGCTGCTCACCGCCCTCCTCGGTGTCGGCACACGCCAACACCCCGTCGTGCGAGTTTCAGAGCAGTTGCTGGAAAAGTTTGGTGGCTTGCGCGGACTCGCCCGCGTTCCAACACTCCATCTCCTCACACAGCATGGCTTGGGCCCGGCGATGGCGACCCGGTTGGCGGCGGCACTTGAATACGGACGCCGAGCGCTGACGCCAGAACGCGCACCTCGAAAGCTAAGCGATGCCCGCGACGTCTTCGCTTTCGTCGCTCCACAACTCGCCGGGCTTCGACGCGAAAACTTTCATGTCCTCGCGCTCAACGCGCGGGGGGTCCTGCTTCGTCAAGCGCGCGTGGCCGAAGGAAGCATTGATTTCTGTGCAGTGGATCCCCGCGAAGTCTTTGCACTTGCCCTTCATGCGGGCGCCTCGGGAGTCGTGCTGGTCCACAATCATCCGTCGGGCGACCCAAAGCCTTCTTCCGCCGACGTCCAACTGACCGAAAGGCTCTGTCAGGGGGGGCAGCTTCTGCACATCGCAGTCCTCGACCATGTCGTGATTGGTGACGGGCGATACTTCTCGTTTCGAGAACAAGGACTCCTGCGCGCGATGGCCGACTCGCGGCCCCTTCGCGCATTTCCAGGGGGCTCAGAGACCGCGAAAGCGCAGATAGAGCCCTCGTAACCCATTCATCACGCCCGCCATCAGCCCGGCGGTCAGAAAGATGACAACCACCATGGCCAGTCCAAACACCACCCGCACCGCGAAGCCCGGTAACTGTCCGTACACGTAGCCGCGCCGGAGCGGTTCCAGCCCTCCGACAAACGCCAGCACCTGACCCGGCGTCTGTTCCAGGGCGAACAGGGCACGCACCAGAGTGGGCGTCGGATGAATCCTGTACAGCGTCTCGGCCACCACACCGACGCCCAAGTACGCCGCCGACAGCAAAAACCCGTTGTTCGCGACAAGGTCACGCCACCGAAACGGCAAGTCGTTCATGGTGTGCCCGCGGCGCCGCGTTTTTTGAGCAAAGGCAACATGCGACGCACACGACCCGCATCCGGCAACGTCCCCCCGAGGCGCAGAAACGCCTCATACTCGCTGGCTGCGCGGGGTGCCTGCCCGGGCATGCGCGCAAGCTGGTCCGCGAAAGCCAGTCGAAAACGCGCATCGGTGGGCTCCCAACGTACCGCAAACTCCAAGGCCTGGCGCGCCCGCTCATCGTCTTTGGCGCGCGCCGCGAGCGTCCCGACTTGGTAGTGCGCCTCGCCCAGCCACGGCGCCAATTGGAGACCCTCATCGGCGAGCCGCCGCGCTTCCCCGAGTCCCTGCTTCGAGCCGCCCTGCGCCATCACGCGCGACATCACCACCTTCGCGAGGGCGCGGTCCCAAATTTGTGAAGCACCACTGGCCAGAGGCTCCAAAGCGGCCAAATCGGTTCGCTGAGGCGCTGCGGTCCACTTGTCGCCAACACGCGCGCAAGCAGCGTCGGGTGACTGGCGAAGCGCCGCCTGGAAAGCCTTGTTCGCACCCGCGACGTTGCCCTGCCGCATGTAGGCGCGGCCGATTTCACAAGACGTCTCGGCATCCCGTGAGTCCAGGCGATTGCTCTTCGCCAAGGCCGCCATCGCAGTGCGGCCGTCCCCTCTCCCGAATGCCACTTGTGCCTGCGTCCGCAGAATGCGTGCATCGTCCGGATCGAGTTGAAGGGCACGCAGCACCTGAGCATCCGCCTCGCGAACCTGCCCGCTGAGGAGGTAAGCGCGTGCCAACAGATGGTGGGCTTCGGCACGGTTGGGGGATGACTTCACCCAGGCCGCCGCTTGCGCCACAGCCTCGGTGATGTGCCCAAGCTGCAGCTCAGTTTGCGCCAACGCTGCGCGGCTTTCTTCGTGAAAACCATTCCGTCGCACGGATTGCCCGAGCGCTTTTTGAGCACCGTCCGTTGAACCCATCTTGGCCAACAGCCGACCCAACTCACACGCACCCTCGTAATCTTCTGGGTCCTTGGCGGCTTCCCCGAACTGGGCCCTCGCCTTGTCGACAAGCCCTCGCTGCGCATAGATGCGCCCCAGCGCCAAAGCGCTCTCCGTGCGCGCCCTCCGCGTTGAGGCGAGTGTCTTTTCCAACACTTGTTGAGCGCGCTCGGCTTGTCCTTCCGCAGCGTCCGCCAGTGCGAGAAAAACGACAGCCTCGCTCGGGTACTTGCCCGCGACTTGGGTCGGAATCAACTCGCTTCGGACACGCTTCCAATCTTTCATCACCGCAAAAGCCTGAGCGCGAACCAAGCGCACGCGACGATCTCCCGCACCGGGGATAAGTCGCGCGACGACATCTTTGGGCCTGTCTCGAGCAAGCAATGCGAGACCCATTGCCTCTTTCGCTTCATCGCTCGCCGGCCTCAGACGAAGCGCGGTTTCGGCCGAAAGCAACGCGGTTTCCCAATCGCCGCCTTTGCGTGCGGCCTCGGCCAGCGCCAACGAAAACTCAAAACGCATTTCCGGCGCATTTTCGGCTGCTTCGGCCAAAAGCTCGCGTCCGGCTTTGGCATCTCCGGTCGCAGCCAGTAACCGGCCCAGCGTCAAAGCGCGCGCGCTTTGCCACCTTGGCGTCAGCAAAGTGGTGTTGAGTTTCTCGAGCTCGCTCCGAGACACTGCGAGATCCTTTTGCAAATACAACCGACTCTCGGCCGCGCCAATCACCCGACCCGGATGCGTTGGCGCAAGCTTGACCGCTGTGCCGCCGTAGAGCTCCAGCGCGTGCATGTGGTCGTCGTGCCTTCGGTAGTAGTCCGCGATGGCAACCAGTGCGCGCACGTTCTTGGCGTCGAGTTCGAGGGCCTTCTTCAGTCGCGCGATTCCGGACTTTTCCTCTGACTTCTCCAAGAGCAGTTGCCCGGCGAGCGCGTGCAGCGCGGCCACCTCGCCTTTGCTTTCAATGACACGACGCCGCATCTTGGGTCGGTCGGCGGGCGGGGACAGGTGGTACTCCGTCAGCAGGGTCCACGACGGAAAGTCCTCGCGGACGCCTTGTCGCGTGAGTGCCGACATGGCCTGCTCGCGGTGCTCGACCTGGCCGCCGTGTTCGTCGAAAAGAACGGCATGTGAAAATGCTGCAAGAGCGTGAGACTCTGTGCTGCCGTCGTCCATACCCAATGCACGCGTCGTGGACTCGACGGCCGCTGCATAGTCTTCCGGCGTGTCGCGACTGACCAACTGTCGAGACCGCGCCAGCTCTTCCCCAAGCGTTCGATTCTGATTCGCCGAGCGCGTGTGCAGGTAGGCGAAAACGCCCACGGCGAGCGCGAGCGACACCACCGCGCCCAGAGCAATTTTGACCCGATGCTTGGGCCAAAATGTCTGCTCTTCGCGTCGAGCCGTTTCGCGAAGCTTGTCCCGAAGCTCCCGCTCATATTCTCGTGCAATCGCCTGAGCGGCTTGGGGAGACACTTCCACCTTCGGCATCTCCAGCAACGAATGAGCCGGCTCGGATTCTGCGTGAGGAATGTCCTCGAGGAGGCCGGCTTCCAACGCAGCCTCGCCCAAAGGGGTTTGCTCGGACTGCGCAGGCAATTCCTGGGACGACGTCGACACAGGGTCTCGCGCCCGCGGCGAAACCGGCACATCCAGGAGAACGGGCGGTTCGACCGACCGTCCTGCCGGGGCACGCGCACTTTCGGTAGTGGGCTCCGGGGGCAGGGGCGAGGGCGCGGCTGTGGTCGGAACTTCTTCCGTGCTGACCGGCGACGGCGCCGCAGGCACGGTCATGCTCTCCGCACGTTTCGGGCTGGTTTCAACGACGGTGCTGGCGTCGTTGGCAGAATCCAAAGCGGTCGCTTCGGTGAGGTCAGGCGCGGGTCCACCCGCGAGTGCGGCCTGGGTTTGTTCCAGCCACTGCCGAACCCGCGCCTCGTTGGGCTGAAGCGCCACGGCTTTTTTCAGGAGGGGCAGCGCCGACCGGTAGAGTCCTTTGTGGAGAAGGACTTCGCCGATCAGGTTGTACGCGTGGGGATTGTCCCTATCCACTGCAACAGCCCGGTCAAACTGCTCCATGGCTTCCGCCGGACGCTGAAGCATCAGCAGCGATTTTCCCCAAAGCACACGCGCGACAACGGACGAGGGATGGTGTTGCAGCCCCGCCTCGCAAACGGCGATGGCCCGCCGAGGCTCGCCCCGCTCAAGCATCGCCTTCGCCAGCTCGACGAAGACGGACGAGGTGGGGTCCTGAGCGAGCATCTGCTCGTAGCGCTCAACCAGCGACTTGCCCATCGTAACTGGAAACATACCTCCCCATCATCTAACCTCCTAAGATGCATGCGATTTCATGTTGCGCTTTTGTCCATCGGCCTTTGGGGGTGCGCTCACCTCAGTGGAGGTGGACCCTCTGCAGACATCAAGGCCGCCGCTGACGAGTTTCACAAGCGCGCGAGGTGGCGAGATTTCATCGGGGTTTCGGAACTCGTCGTTTCCGAAAAACGCGAAGCGTTTGAAGACGCCCGGCGTATTGGCGAAGACGACCGGGACCTGACCATCACCGACTATGAAGTTCTCGATGTCCGCGCGGCTCCCGATGGCGATTCGGGCCGTGTCGTTTCGCGCGTCCAATGGCTCCGACTCCCGTCTCCCACCGAACGAACCGCTCAAGTTCGCACCGAACTCGTCAAGCGCGAAGGCGCGTGGTTTGTGAAGTCCCAGGATGACGGGCCTTTTGTGGCCGTCCTGCGTCCAGACGACGGCTAGCCGACAACCGATTGGATGGTCTCTTTCAAACTGTATTGGGGCTTCCACTGAACGTCCCGCTCCCAGCGGGCTCCATCCACGGCACAAACGTACTGAATATGGTCGAGTTCCGGCGGCGGAAAACTCGAAAGCCGGTACTTGAAGGCGGACGAGAGGAGCATTCTTGCGAAAGGCTGCGGCACAGGCAGCGGGGCCTTGCGCAACTCCCGCAAGATCGCTGACAGCGGCGCCTGGCCGGGGCCCGTCACGTTATACACGCCACGGAGCCCTGGACGCAGTGCTTCCACCATGGCCCGCGCGGCATCTTCCACGTGGACGAGTTGCAGCATGGGGTCATACCCCGCAACGACCACAGGGTGTTTGAGCCGCAGGTAATTTGACGGCGCATTCTTGATGGTTGGGCCCACGATGTGCACCGGTCTCAAAATCACTGTTTCAATGTTCGGATGGCGCCAAAAGAAGCCGCTGGCCAACATGTCCACTTCAATCAGATCGCGCACGCCCGAAAAACGGCTGGCGCCCATCAGCGGCGCATCTTCGGTCAGAAAATTCGAATTGTCGGGCGAGGGTCCATAGACGTTCGCGGACGACAGCACGACCACCTTCGCGACCCCGTACTTCGCACAGTATTCGAGAACACGCGTTGTCCCCACGACGTTGAACGAATGGTGTTCCTCTTCGCTCATGCGCGGGTCGTGCATGATCCCCATGTGAATGACAGCGTGAATCTTGTTTTTCCGAAAGACGTCCTCTGCCTTCTTCTTGCGCAGGTCAATCTCGTGCATCTCGACGTCTTTGGGCTGACCCACAAAAGGACGTCGGTCCAATCCGATGATTCGCTCGCGCAGATGAATCTGCCGCGCCAACGTTCGGCCGAGGTTCCCGCTAATCCCTGTGACGACAACCGCTGGCTTCATTGAACTTCACCAAAACACATGTGAACGCGCCTCAAGCCCCTGGGCGATGAGCGCCGCCAAGGCGCTCTTCACCTCGCCCACTTTCTTGTCGAGCTCTCCATCCTCGTCGTCGGCGTTCCCAGAAAATCGCATGGGCTTGCCGAAGTGAAGCCGGTACTTCGTGGGCAACGGCAGGGGCAGACCCCATGGCGTCAGGGGAAACGCTGGAAAGCCGATCAGCTTCGCCAATGGCCTGAGATTGGCGAACGCAGGCGCTTGCTCTTCGGAACCAATGACTGCCACCGGCACGATGGGTGTGTCGGTCTCGAGCGCCAGTCGCATGAAGCCAAGACCGAAGTCTTGCAGCTGGTAGCGCTGCGACCAGAGCTTTGACATGCCGCGGATACCCTCTGGGAAAATGAGAATGCTCTCTCCAGATTGGAGGAGCCGTCGGCAATTTTCCGGTGTGCCGACGATCTGCCCGGCACGTGACATGAAAGTGGAAACGTAGGGCAGCGACGGCACCCACTTTTCCACCATGCTGCGAACAATGCGGGGCGGGTCTGCCTCGAGCAGCATCGACACCGCAATCATTGCTCCGTCCAACGGGAGCTGCCCACCGTGGTTGCCAACAAGGAGAACACGCCCCGCTGGCACCTGGGCGATGTCATGCACCTCCACACGAAAGTAGTGTCGGTAGAGCCAAATGAGCGGCGCGGCTGCAGAAAGTGCCCAGTCCAAATCCAGACCAAATGGATCGACCCCAAACTCAGATTTGGGGCGAGGCAGCGCCGCGAGCCGGGACCACCCCTCTTCCCCAGCCAACGACCGCGTCCAGCGGCGAAGACGGTCTTTAAGCTCCGCACCTGCCTCTTCAAACATCCGGCCCTTCCACGCGATTGGGCTACTGCTGTCAACGCTCAAGCCCTGATTTTTGTGAGCGTAGGGCTTTACCAGCTTGGCTCCCACCCAGGGGGGGACTGTTAGCTTCAACCCATCGTACTTTTGGGGGAGACGTCTGATCACGTCGCGCCAGTCAGCCATGTTGCGTTTGGCCATCGGTTCCGCGGTCGCGCTCGCTTCAACGCTTGTGGTGTCGGCGGCGTTGGAGTTCGCCAGGCGACACGGCGTTTATCTGGACTGGCGTGCTTCGCCTCCGCCCGCCCTGCACCTGCTCGAAGGCGTTTTTCTGATCCAAGTCACGGTCCTTGCGTTTCGCATCACACGACTCATGTCGTTGGATGGCGTCGACCAACGACGCCTGCGCATCGCGGTCGACGCCTCTTACGTTTTTTCGTTCGCCGTCGGGCTGATCAACCTCTTCCACGCCTTTCTGGCACCCAGTGTGGCGTGGGACGGCTGGCTCTTCGTCGCACGCGTCTGCACGTTTCCCTTGCTCCTCATCCAGGGCTGGGCGCTGTTCCAGGCCTACGCGTTCAAGGACCACCAACTGGCTTCTGAACGTGAGATGTCGGCCCAGTTTTATCAACAGTCGACGACTGACCCGCTGACGGGCTTGCCGAACCGCTTCCTCTTCAACACGCTGCTCACGCGCGCGGTCGCTCGTGCGGAGAGACAGAGCGGCGGTTTGGCCGTACTCATCGTTGACCTCGACCGCTTCAAGACGATCAACGACAGCCTCGGCCACGATGCCGGCGACAAGGTGCTTCTGGAAATCGCCGAGCGATTGCGGACGAGCATGCGCGCGACGGATGCGGTGTGTCGTACCGGTGGCGACGAATTTTTGGCCTTTGCGGAAGGCGTGCGTACACGCGAAGACCTTTCCGGTCTGCTTCAACGACTTCGCACAGCGCTTGAGAAACCTGTGGTCATCGGGGGGCAAGAACTCGTGACGACCATCAGCGTGGGGGCAAGCTTTTATCCAGCGGATGGGACCACCGTGCCGGCCCTCATTCGCAACGCCGACCAAGCCATGCACAGCTCCAAGTCGATGGGCCGCAACGTGGTCACCTTCTATCGGCCGGACATGCAACCCCTGAAGCCTGAGCTCTTGGTGGTTGAAAACGAGCTCCGTCGCGCGATTCGTCGCGAAGAGCTGTTTGTCGAATACCAACCCGTCGTGGACACGCGCACCCAGCGCATTGCCTGGCTCGAAGCCCTTGTCCGCTGGAAACACCCTACGCGAGGACTGGTGAGCCCTGCGGAGTTCATCGGCGTTGCGGAAGACTGCGGCCTCATTGTGCAAATCGACAGTTGGGTCATTCGAACAGCCTGCGCCCAAATCGCGCGCTGGCGCCAAGAAGGACTTGACCTGCGCGTCGCCACCAATCTCTCCGCGCGAAACTTCTACCACGACGAGATTGTCGAAACGGTGCGCCGCGCGCTCTCCGACAACGGGCTCACGGGCCGCGAACTCGACTTGGAAATCACCGAAAGCGCTCTGCTTCACGAGTCTGTGGAGGTCATCCAACGCCTCGAACGCTTGCAAGCTCTCGGCGCGTCAATCGTCATCGACGACTTCGGCACGGGGCATTCGTCCTTGGGCTATCTCAACCATTTCCCGATTCATGCCATCAAATTTGACCGGGCGCTGACACGCGAATCCGTGAAGAACCCACGGTCCTCCGCCTTGGTCTCGGGCGTCATCGCCATGGGACAGGCCTTGGGCCTGCGGGTGGTGGCAGAAGGCATCGAAACCGACGAACAACTTTCGCATCTGCAGAAACTCGGGTGCCACATTGTTCAGGGGTTCCTCTTCAGCCGACCTGTGGGCGTTCAGGCGATTGAGGGCTTGTTGCGCGAACAAGACCGAACAGGCCGCATGCGTCGCGCGTCGGCATAGGAATCCGGCCTCGCGGCATGCCTCACGACAAACGTTTGCCCAGCTTGGGAACAGGCTCGTTTTCAGCCGCCTCCACCAGACGCCGTGGCCTGCGAAATGCCATCACACGACCGAGCCATTCAGAGACGCGCGCTGCGAAGAGCCCAAGTCCGTCCAACCAAAAGCGTTGGAAAGCGCCCTGCGGGCAATCTGCAAGGCGAATCTCCTTGGCTTCCCCGATGCGCCGTTCGACCCACGCGTGAAGCTGCGTCGCCAAGTCGGAACCCACCACCTCGACCAAGGCTTCGAGATTGGAGAGCGAAAAAGGGTCCAGGTTGAAGCTCCCGACAAGTATCCGCTCCTGGTCCACCACGGCCGCCTTCGCGTGAAGCACCGATTTGTGCCATTCAAAAATCCGAACACCTGACTGCAGAAAATGCCGGTAGAGCCGCAAGGTGGCCACACGGGCGAAGGGCACGTCGCTCCGTCCCGCGAGCAGGAGTTTGACGGCCACCCCGCGTTTGGCCGCTTTGCGCAGAGCGCGCGCCAAGCGTACGTCCGGAAGAAAATACGCATGAGCCAGTGAGAGTTCCCGCTGCGCCCGCGTGATGGCGAGCAAATAACGGTGGCGGAGTTTGCCGCCTCCGCCCAAACCTGACAGCCAGATCCGAATCGGACTTTCGTCCTTCGGTCGGTCGACTTCTCCTCGCAAGCGGGCACCCAGACGCGCTGCGGATGGCCCCGACACCTCAACGGCCAAGTCCGCCCAACCCAGATGCTCCGGTGAAGTGGCGTAGGCCTCACCAATATTGATGCCTCCCAAAATCGCGACCGTGTCATCCACCAACAAGATTTTCCGATGGTTGCGACGAAACCGGCCCAGAAAGAGTGCTGAAATCGGATGGTAGATTCGAACCCGAATTCTCGAACGCGTGAGTTCTTCGTACAGCCACGGCGCGCTGAGAACTGAACCCCACCCATCGGCAATCACGCGGACGTCTACGCCACGCCTCGCTGCTTCGCGCAAAGCCTCCACAAAGGCGATGCCGACGCTGTCGTGGGCGAACGTGTACGTTTCGAGATGAATCGCGTTTCGAGCCGCCGCAATCGCCTGCAACATCCGGGGAAACGCCTCGGTTCCGCCGTCCAAAAGGCGCACAGTTCCCTGTGACGGTACGGCCTCCGGCCGGGTCGTGCCCATCCCATCCGGTGGCAAGCTGGGGCTCATCGGCCCACGCTAGCGCAGACGGGGCTCCGAGGATGCACGGACCCGAATCACGTAGACGAGCTTCGCGAGCTGCCGCAGCACATGCGGGATTCTCCGAAGCAACGCCACGCTGGGCTTTCTCTTCTCTTCGAGCTGAATCGGGACTTCCGTCACCCGAAGTCCCATCCGCCATGCACGAACGACAAGTTCGCTGGCAAACACGTCGCGGTCGACAACACACGCTTTCACCACCGGCAGCATCGCTTCGCGTCGAAAAGCCTTGAGGCCGTGGGTGTCCGTGCCCCGAAAACCCAACAAGATTCGCAAAAGTCCATTGTGGACGCGCGTCGCCAAGCGCCGCACGAACGGCCGACGGTCGCTGGCGCCCTGCGCTGTCTTCGAACCGACGATGAGGTCGGCATCGCCCTGCGCCAACTTGGGCAACGCGATGTCGTAGAAACGAAAATCGAGCAGATCGATTTCGTCACAGATGACCCACCGACCCAAAGCTGCCTCAATACCGCGCTTGAGCGCAGCACCGTAGTTCGGCGACGCGAAATGAATGGCGCGAATGCGAGTGTCTTTCTTGAGTCGACGCTTGAGAATGTCTTTCGTGCCGTCCGTGGAACCATTTTCGGCGAGAATGATTTCAAACGTCCGACCGCGGCGCTCGAGCGCTGCGACGAGTTCGTCGAGTGCATCGGACAGAATCGCTTCTTCATTGAATACGGGAACGACAACACTGAGCTCAGGCGGGCTCACGTTCTTGCGCCCTGCGCTGCGCGTGCTGCCGTTCGGCCAGAGAGCAAAGCGTCTTCCATCGACGAGTACTCCCACTGCCCATACCGCCCCGCGCGAAGTAGACCGAACGAATCCAGCCAATCCGAAATCCGCTTCATCGCATCGCCGTAGTGTGTGTCGTAAAGCACGTACGCCTGAGGAATCTCCCTCACCTGCGTGAGGACGATGTCGTGCGGATCGCGAACAAGTTTCGCGCGAACGACCTCGGCCTGCGCCCATGCTGCGGCGTCGGAGCGGGACAAGTCGCCGCGGTGAGAAAATTCGACGTAGAACGACGTATGGCCCGAGGGGGCGAGCGAGGGCAACACCGCGGCCGGAGACCCGACCCGATACGCACGAAACTCGGGTTCAGGGAGGTACACCCAATGCCAAGGCTGCTCTGGCGCACCGCGCACACCCAGGTTGACGTACGTCACCGTCGTCGCTCGAAGCTGTCGCGCCGCATCCGAAACCTCGTGCGGGAGACCGCCCGACCCAAGCGCCACCAGTTCGACCAACCGGGGCAGCGCGATTGAGGCCACCAGCGCGCGATACGACGTTTCGCTTCCATCTGAAAACCGCACACGCCTCGCGCGGGCGTCAATCGCCGTCGGCTCAATTCCGGTGCGCACCTCCCCGCCCTTCAACCCCGCGACGATGGCTTTGGGCAATGACTCGATGCCTCCTGCCGCTGGATAGAGGAACGAAGCGTTGTACCCCGCGGTGTCGCTGCCCATACCCAGTGCGCCCTCGAGGACTTCGCGCAACGACGGCTTGGGCACAAAGCGACCGCACCACGCTGCCGAGAGTTCTTTGGGGGGAACGGTCCAAAGCTTCTCATTATAAGGAAGCATGAAGTTCTTCGCGAAGCCTTCCCCCAAGTGGCGAAGCACGAACTCTTCAAAGTTGGCGGGTTGCCTGTCGCGCAACGCTCGCCCTCGCTCGCCCCAGTGCGCTTCGACGAAGCCCAGGACATTTTCGACAACGATTTCGGCCGGCAATCCGTGGGTGTTAATTTGATACGGAAACCGCGTGAAAACGCCCCGCGAAAAAATCGCTGCCCGGCGTTGGAGGGTCTCCAACCGACCCGGCAAAAGCTTTTCCAGCACCCAGCTTTTCATTTCCGGGTCTCGAAGATGCAGCCAGTGGCCGGTCGCATCGAAATGAAACCCCTCGGGCGTGATTTCGGTCCTGGCCAAACCACCCAAGCGGCTGGATTTTTCGACCAGGAGCCAAGGCGAATCGGAGAAGTGCGCAGCGCTCAGGCCGGCCAACCCGCCTCCCAGAATCAACAAGGGCCCCATGCGCGCTGCGTAGCTGCCCGTGGCCTCAGCGGCAAGGGCGGAACGCGTGGGGCGCGCAAAGGAAGGCAACAAGTGCTTTCAGAAGTTTTCGTCTCCTACCCCCTCTGCTAGCCTTCACCCGCTCTCCAATTTCCATGCGCGTCACCTGCCCAACCTGCAAAACGCAATACAACGTCGACGACCAGCGAATTCCGCCGGGCGGCGCGAAGCTCAAATGCGCCAAGTGTCAGGGGATGTTTCAAGTCTCCAGGACACAAGCCCCTCTTGAAGACGCCATTCCGCTTCCCGGAACCCCTGTCGGCGCAGCCGTGCCGCTTCCGGGGGTAGATTCGCGGGCCAGGGCAAGCTGGAACGAAGAATCCAGGCGTGTCGTTGCCAGTGATGCCTTTGCGATACCGATGCCTGGCGCATCTTCACCCGCAGCGCCACCGCCGGCGGCGGGCAGCGGTATGGATGACCTTTTTGGTGATCTCGAAGGTGACTCACCGGAGCCTGCAACGGCGATTCACAAGCGGGCACCCCCCATCGAAGCCTTTCGGGAATTCCCACCCCCAGCGCCGCCTGCCCCGCCACCGCCTCCGATGGAGGATTTCGGGCTCGACTTCGGAAGTCCAGACCCACAAGCGACTTCGTCAGAGTCACTGGCTCCGCCACCCCCACCACAAGACGACGCCTGGCCCGAACCGGAGGGGTTTTCCGCCGTAGCAGCCGACAGTGGCGACGACATTCCTCAGGCCAGCGACCTGGATTTCGCAGAGGTTTCTGCGTCGACGAGCAGCGTTCAGAAGAACCCGTTGCTTGATTTCGAGCTGCCGGCGCCGGCGGCGCCGCCCGATGTCGGCGTGGATTTCGGCGGCGTTGACTTCGGCGAAGCGCCCGCTGCTTCTGAGCCTTTGGATTTTGGCATGCCAGGAGAACTGCCCGATTCCCCGGCGGTGGCATCCACCCACGCGATGCCACCCCCGCCCCCAGCCGTCGAAGCGGATGGTCTGGCGATGCTGGATTTCATCGATGGCGCAGGCGGCGGGACGGCGTCGAAAGAATTCGTTCGGCGCTTTCATGTGCGCCGGCGAAGCGGAAAAATTTTCGGTCCATTTGAGGAGGGCGTCGTCCTCAAAATGATGGAAGACGGCCAACTTCAGGGGAACGAGGATGTTTCGCTGGATGGCGAGACCTGGGCGGGCATCGGCACTGAGCCCGCTTTTTCAGACGCGATGGCACGGCTTCTCGACAAGGCGCCCGCCGAAACAGGCGCCCGTGCCGCAACGCGTGCGCCAGCGCTGGACCGCCTGAAAGAAATCTACGAAGGGCGTCACGCAGCGATGACCGGGGGCCGAAGCGGAAAACAGTGGCTGGCGTTTTTGCAGTCCAACGCCATCAAGTTCGGTGTGCCAGCAGCGTTGGGCGTTGTGCTGGCGCTGGGGCTTTCGCTGGGGCTGACACGGTATGGCGTTTTCGCGCACAAGAAGCTTTTTCCGGCAGAGATTCGTCGGGGCAGCGCTGAAGCGAAGGTACTGGAAGAAGCGCATGGCCTTCTTCTGACGGACACCCTGAGTGCATACAAAGACGCGCGCGATGGCGCGCTGCGCGTCTTGAAGAAGAAGGAGTACCCAGAACTCCGCGCGATCTGGTGCCAAGCGACTTTCTACTTGCAGCGCCGCTACGGTGCCGCGTCGGCGACCGAAGTGGCTGTTGCGCAAACTGCGCTCGAATCGATTTCGCTTCTGGGTGAGAAACACCCTGAGGTCGTGAAAGCCCGCGCTGGGGCGGCGCTCTCGAACAAGAACCCCGATGAAGCGCTGGCCGTCTTGCAGAGCATTTCGGGTCGCGTGACGAGCGAGTCGGACCTCGAGCTGTTGCTCTTGCAAGCCGAAAGCCATGTGGCAAAAAACCAGTCCAAGTTGGCAACTGACGTGCTGAAGAAAGCCCAAACACGGGCACCGCAGTCTGCCAAAACGTTGCACATGCTCGGCGACCTGGCGCAACGTGCCGGCCAGGCGGACGACGCCGTCAAACACTACTCCGCCGCCGTGGCGTCGGAGGCGCGTCACGTTCAGTCGGCCGTGGAACTCGCGGCGATCGAAATTCTCCTTCATCAACGTCCTGCAGAGGGTCTCGCTGCGCTTGACGCTGCGCTGACGGAAAAAACGCGCAATGAAATTGGGCCCAGTCAGCTCGCCCGGGCCTACGCCCTGCGTGGTGTTGCGTTGGAGCAAACGTTTCGCCCCAAGGACGCGCAGGCCGAACTTGAGAAAGCCAAGACGCTCGACCCCAATTCAGGCTTCGTCAGGGGCGCCTTGGCGCGCGTGCTCGTTTCCCAAAGACAGCACGCTGCGGCGTTGCCGCTCTTGAAGGACCTTTTGGCAGCCGAACCCCAAAATCTCGAGGCGACCGAAAGTTACCTGCTCGCCCTTGTCGCCTTGGGAAAAATGAACGACGCGCTCAACGTGGTGAACGCCGCCACGAATCGTTTCCCTGGGAACGCACGTCTTGCCTACGTCCAGGGCCAAGTGAACGAGGCGCTGGAACGAAACCGCGAGGCAGAATCTCATTATCAACGCGCCATCAGCGCTGACCCCAAGCTTTACGATGCCCACCTCGCGCTGGCCCGCTACTACCTGAAGATGCGGCGAACGGCGGACGCCGAAGCCCAAGTCGCCGCAGCGTTGTCCAAAGCGCCCGAAGACGCACGTGTGCGCATCGCTGTGGGCGACTTGGCGCTTCAGTCCAACGACCTGACTCGCGCCAAAGAGGAGTTCTCGAAAGCTGCATCCCTCAACCCGGCTCTCCCAGACGCACCTCTGGGGCTTTCACGGGCGGCGTTCGAGGCGGGTGATTTGCCTCTCGCCAAAACCAAAGTCGAAGAAGCGCTTGCGCTGGACGGCCAGGTGAAGGATGGGCATCTTCAGAAGGGTCTTGTTCTTTGGAAGTTGCTCGACCTGCCGGGCGCTGTCACTGAACTGGAAGCGGCAAAGCTGGCCGACCCGGCGTCCGTCCGTGTCGCCACGTTGCTTGCCGCAGTGAAGCTGGACCAAAACGACTTGCCCGGTGCTGAAGCGGGCCTTCGCTCAGCCCTCAGCACGGACCCGACTTACGCCGAGGCCCACTACTACTTGGCAAGAGTCAAGAGCCGCCGCGCCGAACACACGCAAGCGATTGATTCGATGCGCACGGCACTGGAGCGCGAGCCCAAGCGCATCGCTTTCATGTACGAAATGGGCATTGTTTTTCGAGATGCGGGCAAGTTGGCAGAAGCCATCGAAGCGTGGAAAAAGACTTTGGCCGTCGATCCCAACCACCTTGATACCCTTGAAGCCCTGGGCGCCGGATATCTCGACCGTGGTCGCGTCGACGATGCGGTTTCAACGCTCAAACATGGCCTGTCTGTAGCCCCCGACCGAGCGCGCATGAATGTGCTTTTGGGTGATTGCCATGCACACGCCAACAAATGGCCCGAAGCCATTGCCGCCTACCAGACCGCCCTGAAGTACAACTCAAAGGACACAACTGTTTTCTTCAAAATTGGCCGCGCCTACACCGAAGAGAACAAGCATGGCAACGCCATCGAATGGTACCAGCGCGCCATTGCCGCGGACGCCACGAACCCGATGCCCTACTACCATCTGGGCTACGCGTTGAAGGAGCGGGCGAGGAAAAAGGACGCGATTTTTGCTTTCAAGGCCTACCTCGCGCGAAAACCTGACGCGACTGACAAGAAGGACGTCGAGGAGGAAATCTACGACCTCGAGCAAACGCGCTAGCAGGCTGCTGAAAAACGTCGCGAGCAGGCCGAGATGCCAGGCGCGGGAGGCCCTTTCGCCGCAGCGTGCCCTCTGTACGTGAGGACGAAAGGAGGGGCCCGCAACGCCGCAGATGGGACGCGCAGCAGTTTTTCAGCAGCCTGCTAGAGCTCATCCGCCCTGCGCGCGGACTTCGCTTGCGACGCAGCTGCGCCAACGCCCGAGGCGTGCAACGGCAACACAACGTTA
>JBJXGM010000049.1:0-3459 GCA_046155985.1 Myxococcaceae bacterium
TGTTGCGGCCCGCGCTGTTGCTTCCCGCCCGCAGCTTCCGCCGCGTCGGGCTTTTGACACCAGGCTTCACCAGTCGGCGTCTCCGCCTCAGGCGCTGGTCTGCTACCGGGCTCTCCGGCGATTACCCGGACGGGACTTCCACCCGCTGGAGATGTACAGCATGTCTTGGATTCGGCGGTCGCTTCCGCGATCTCCGGCTCCGAGTCTTCACGACGCACCATGGGGTGAAGCGTAACGCCCTGCGCCGCCGCTCACAATCTCGCGTGCCCCGCGCCCTAGGCCATCCACCAGGCGCGAAGCCAAAAAACGTAGGCATACACGGCGAGGCCATTGAACAAGAGCGCGTCGATGCGGTCGAGTAGGCCACCATGCCCTGGAATCAGCTGGCTGGAGTCTTTCACCCCATAGGAACGCTTGAGCATCGACTCGGAAAAATCCCCCAACGGCCCCATCACGCCCGCGAGCACGCCGAACGCCACACAGTCCTGGGGCGTCAGCACAGGGAAGTAGACCGCGCGAAGCGCAAAAAGCCCGCCCACCGACCCCAGCATGCCACCCACGAACCCTTCCCAAGTCTTGTTGGGACTGACTTCGGGGTAGAGCTTGTGCCTGCCGAAAATGCGTCCGGCGAAATACGCCAAGGTGTCGTTGGCCCATGTCACGACCAGCGCAGCGATGAGCCACCCCAAACCGTTTTCGCCCATGCGAACAGCCACCAGGGCGAAGAGTCCCAGACCACCATAGAGCACGCCTTTGAACAGGTGCGCTGAACGCTCGGCGGGCTTTTCAGTGCCACGTTTGAGCAAAGGCTCCAGCCAAGAGAACAAAAGCGCCGCGCCGGCAATACCCAATGCGGCTTGGCCGACTTGGTCGGGCTCGCCAGGTCGGCTCGAACAGAGCGCCGGCCATGCCGAAAGCGCCGCCGCAAGCACAAGGCCCGGCCAGGTGCTCAGGGTCACCCGCCCCAACGTGATGGCGTAGTACTCGCCCGCGCACACAGCCCCCGCCAGCGCAAACAGCGCGGCAAAGGGCAGTCCGCCCATGACAATCAGTCCCAATACCACTGGCAAAAGCACCAAGGCCGAAACCACGCGCGTCATGAAGTTTGCATCGGGATTCAAACGCGCTCCTATTTCGGAAGCTGGCCAGCGACTTGTGCCGACGTCTTTCCAAAGCGTCGCTCACGCCGCTGAAACTCTGCGACGCAGCGCAAGAAAGCCGCTTCGCGGAAGTCGGGCCATAGGGTGTCGACAAAAACGTATTCGGCGTACGCGCCCTGCCACAGCAAGAAGTTCGACACCCGTTGCTCGCCGCTGGTGCGAATCACCAAGTCGACCGGCGGCAGGCCCATGGTCCACAAGTGGCGCTCGAAATCTGACTCGCACACGTCGTCTGCCACGAGTTCTCCGCGACCTATCGCCAAAGCGACTTCGCGCGCGGCGTGCAGCAGCTCTTCGCGGCCGCCATACGACAACGCCAAGGTGAGCACCATGCCGGTGTTTTTCGCGGAATCCGCACGCAGGCGGTCGAGGATTTGGCGGACGTTGTCAGGCAGGCGGTCGAGCTGGCCGATGGCGTTGAGCCGGACATTGTTCTGCATCACCTCGGCGCGCTCACGTTCGAGGTATTCGCAAAGCAATCCCATCAGGCCTTCGACTTCATCGACGGGCCGAAACCAATTCTGCGCCGAAAACGCGTACAGCGTGAGCGCCTCGATGCCTGCTTGCCGCGCACACCGTGTCACTGCCCGCACGCTGTCGGTACCCGCCCGATGCCCCGAAATCCGCGACTGCGCGCGAAGCTCCGCCCACCGACCGTTGCCATCCATGATGATGCCGACATGGCGAGGCAAAGGACCCGTCTTCACTTGGGCTAGCGTGGCCTCGGGAAGAGGCGGCTCATCCATCGCGGCGCACCCTACAGGCTAAGGACACACCCGCCAAGGCGACGCCGAGCCAGTCCCCGGCGACAATGAAATAGCCCCCGGGAGAACCCCAATGACTGCCCTCTCCATTCTGCCAAACAACAACCAGGTGCCCAAGGAACCCTCGCGTCTCAGGCGAATCGCTACTTGAGTCGGGCAGGCGGCGGGGGACTTCGCCTCCGAACCCGTCAACGTGCCGGCCGCCGCGATGAACGGAGTGTACTTGCTTGGACTGGACGGCCCGATGGCGCCCGTTGTCTATGGCGGAGGGACCGGCGTTGCTCTCCTCGCCTCACTGGTCGGCGCATACGCCTTCAGAATCGCCCGAACCGAGGGCGTCTCCGCGCTTGGCGCAGAGCTGACAGACACTGCCGAGGACATGGCCGTTTGCACTGCGGGAGCCGCCAACATCGGCGCGGCATTCGGTGCAGGTGCCAACATGGTTTTGGCCCTGGCCGGGCAATACGTACCCGTTGTGGCCAAGTACTACCCGCTTCCCAGGTGGTAACATCGCGCAAGAGGTTCCCACCAACGAACCGCCTAATAAGTAGATTTGGTGGGAACTTCATACTGCGCATGGGGTCCGTTCCCGTTGCTCACGCCACCCAGCAGAACTCGTCTCGAATTGTCGACGCGCTCGTTTCGAAAATGCAACCTTCACATCAGCGCCGCGGGGGAAGTGCGGCGAAGACTTCGCTGGCGCTCACCACCTCGCCCCGGTCGCATTCCGCCATTGCTTCCGCCAACTCGCGGGTGCTGGCCTCATCCAACGCCCAGGTGCACCTGCGCGCGGAGCGGCGCCAATGAACTCAATTGCCTGCCGAAGTTCTTCATCCAACAGGTGAGGCGCCTTCGGCCGGTTCGACAACCATTACCGAACGGCCGCTTCCATATCGGCAATCGCCTGCGGGGAAATGATGACTTTCACGGTGCGCGAAGCTGAGCAAGGCGCCGGAAGAATTGCTCCGTTGTGACGCCTTCGCCGCGTTCGCACGCCGCGTCTGCCTCCATCAGCTCATGTTGGCTTTGCTCGTCGAGGTCAAAACCTTCAACATCATCAGTCCACACTGTCACGTCGGCACCGTCGGGCAGGGGCTCCCCTTCGAGCACAACCGCGTTCCCCACGACTTTCCCTCGGGCGAATCTCATCAGCCCATTGTAACTGTCCTCCGAAAGCGCATCCACCATCGAACGCTCCCGAATTGGGCGGACAAGAATTCGCCACCAAATCCGCGCATTAGACGTGCTCTGGCGACATCGACGGATGCCGGCTTACGGACATGCCAGAGAAGCGTCGGCATTGCCGCTGTTGCGCAAGTCCTTTTGCCACTTGGGCCAGGTGGCCTGGGTGTCCAGCCCGGTGGCGTCGATGTAGAGGCTGTGCAGACTTCCAGCCTCTGTCGCGATGAGGAGAGTCGCCATGCTTCCGCTATGGCTGCACACCAGCGTCGGGGAAGCAGAGACAGCTTCGCCCAACGCCATGCGCCACTTCTCTTGAAGCGTGTCTCTCTCAAACACCTGCACAAAGCCTGTGC
>JBJXGM010000051.1:0-51219 GCA_046155985.1 Myxococcaceae bacterium
CGTACGCCAACGCCTGCGCGCCGCCCGTCTTCGCCAATACCTTCGTAATCGCCGCCGTCAGCGTCGTCTTCCCGTGGTCCACGTGTCCAATTGTCCCCACGTTCACGTGCGGCTTGTTTCGTTCGAACTTCTCCTTACTCATTGCTCCTCCGGCTGCGGCGTGACCGCCTGGGGTTGTGGTCCGTTAGTAACCGCGGACACGGGTGATAATTTCATCCGCGACGGACTTCGGCGGCGCGGCATACTGCGAAAACTGCATTGTGTAGGTCGCGCGACCCTGCGTGCGCGATCGAAGGTCGGTGGCATATCCGAACATTTGCGCCAGGGGAACCTGTGCGTGAATGACTTGCACCCCCGGCCTGGGCGCCATGCCCAAAATCTTCCCCCGGCGGCCGCTGAGGTCCCCGATGACGTCCCCCATGAATTCCTCGGGTGTCACGACTTCGCAGTCCATCATCGGCTCCAAAAGCGTGGGCCCCGCCTTCTCGCAGGCGTCCTTGAAACCCATGGAACCCGCGATTTTGAAGGCCATTTCGTTGGAATCGACCTCGTGGAAGCTGCCGTCCACCGCTTCGACATGCAGGTCGACCACGCCGAAATGGGCCAGAACGCCGTTTTGGCACGCTTCGAGGACACCCTTTTCGGCCGCGGCAACGAACTCTTTGGGAACGGCGCCCCCGACAATCTTGTTTTCAAAAGTAATGCCCTTGCCCGCCGCCTGGGGCGTCACGCGCAGCTTGATATGGCCGTATTGGCCCCGGCCTCCGCTTTGCCGGATGTACTTGCCTTCGCCCACAGCGCTTTGCGTCACGGTTTCGCGGTAGGCGACCTGCGGCTTGCCAATGTTGGCGTCGACTTTGAACTCACGCAGCAGACGGTCGACGATGATTTCCAAGTGCAGTTCGCCCATCCCCGCAATGATCGTCTGCCCGCTTTCGGCATCAACACGTACGCGAAACGACGGGTCTTCCATCGCCAACTTCGAAAGCGCCGCCCCAATCTTGTCTTGGTCGGCCGTGCTTTTGGGCTCGATGGCAATGTCGATGACAGGCTCTGGAAACTCCATCTTCTCCAAAATGATGGGCTTGTGTTCGTCGCAGACTGTTTCGCCAGTCGTTGTGTTCTTCAGACCCACCACTGCAGCGATGTCGCCGGCAAGCACTTCTTGAATTTCATCCCGCTTGTCGGCACGCATTTGTACAAGGCGCGGCACACGCTCCCGTTTTTGCTTCACAGAGTTGTACAGATACGTCCCTGCTTCGAGCCGGCCGGAGTAGACGCGAATAAACGTCAGCGTCCCCATGAACGGGTCCGTCATGATTTTGAACGCCAGCGCCGAAAAGGGCGCTTTGTCGTCGGCAGGACGCTCGACGGCGTTGCCTTTGGTGTCCACGCCTTTCACCGGCGGAATGTCCAGAGGCGAAGGCAGATAGTCCACAATGCCGTCGAGAAGCGGCTGAACGCCTTTGTGCTTGAAGGCCGACCCACACAGCACCGGAAAAAGCTTGAGCGCAAGACAGCCTTTGCGCAGCCCGCGAACAATTTCTTCGGGCGTCAGTTCCACGCCCTCCAGGTATTTCGCGGTCAGGGCGTCGTCTTGTTCGGCAGCGAGCTCGACCAACTTGGCCCGGTACGCGTCGGCCTTCGCGCGATGCTCTTCCGGGATGTCGACCACATCGAAACGCGACCCCAGTTCGCCGTCCACAAACACGAGCGCTTTCATGCGCACCAGGTCGATGACTCCTTTGTGCTGGTCTTCCACGCCCAACGGCAGCTGTACGGGCACAGGCGTCGCATGCAGGCGATCGCGAATGGTGCCGATGGACATTTCAAAATCTGCACCGACGCGGTCCATCTTGTTGATGAAACAAATTCGCGGAACGCCGTACTTGTCCGCCTGGCGCCACACGGTTTCCGATTGTGGTTCGACGCCGTTTACGCCATCGAAGACTGCGACAGCGCCATCGAGAACACGAAGGCTGCGCTCGACTTCAATCGTGAAGTCCACGTGACCGGGCGTGTCGATGATGTTGATGCGGTAGCGTTGCTCGTTGCGGCTCCAAAACGCGGTGATGGCGGCAGACGTGATCGTGATGCCGCGCTCGCGCTCCTGCACCATCCAGTCGGTGACGGTGTTGCCTTCGTGCACCTCGCCCATCTTGTGGATGGCGCCGGTGTAAAAAAGAATGCGCTCGGTGGTCGTGGTTTTGCCCGCATCGATGTGCGCCATGATCCCGATGTTTCGGTAGCGCTCAAGCGGGTGTTCACGGGCCATGGTCTGGCTCTGTGCGGCGGGGCGCCCCCGCTACCAGCGGTAATGCGCGAAAGCCTTGTTCGCTTCCGCCATTTTGTGGGTGTCTTCCCGCTTCTTCACCGCGTTGCCACGGTTGTTGGCGGCATCCATGATTTCGCCGGCCAGCTTTTCGCGCATCGTTTTCTCACCGCGGGCCTTGGCGTACTCACGCAACCAGCGCATCGCGAGCGCGACGCGGCGGTCCTGCCGAACTTCGACGGGCACCTGGTAGTTCGCACCGCCGACGCGACGGCTCTTCACTTCAAGGACAGGCTTGACGTTGTCGAGCGCCTTCTTGAAGGTCTTGAGCGGGTCTTCTTTCGAGCGCTCTTCAATCAGTGTGAACGCGCCGTAGCAAACCTGCTCTGCGATAGACTTCTTGCCCTTTCGCATGAGCACGTTGACGAACTTGGTGACAAGGCGATCCTGAAACTTTGGATCGGGAAGAATCTTTCGTTTGGCTGCTACGCGACGTCGAGGCATTTCTTTTCTTCCTTAAAGGCTGTCGGCCTAGCTGGGCCGCTTTGCGCCGTATTTCGAACGGCTCTGCTTGCGACCCTGCACGCCGACCGAGTCCAGCGTGCCGCGAATGATGTGGTAGCGAACCCCTGGCAGGTCCTTCACACGACCGCCGCGAATCATGACGACCGAGTGCTCTTGAAGATTGTGGCCGACGCCCGGAATGTAGGACGTGACCTCGATGCCGTTGGTCAATCGAACGCGCGCGACTTTGCGCAGCGCCGAGTTCGGCTTCTTCGGGGTGGTGGTGTAAACGCGAGTGCAGACACCGCGCTTCTGCGGGCTCTGCTTCAACGCAGGGCTTTTGCCCTTAAACTTGAGGCGTTCTCGCCCTTTTCGAACCAGCTGGCTAATCGTCGGCATGGAGGGGCGCGGACCTATAGCGTCACCACCCCATCTGTCAAGGCGTTGGCGATCTTCTGCTGCTCGTAGAACAGGCCTTCAGGAAGACCGCCCCTGGACATCTTCCTCCAAACGACTGTATTCTAGTCAGTATGACTAGATTTGCTCGAAAGCCGAGTTCTCGACGACGCGCAGTCGCATCTTATGGGCGGTGGGCGCTGCAGGACGCCAAGGCCCGCTTCAGCGAGCTCGTTCGGATCGTTCGGAAGATGGGACCCCAACGCGTCACCGTGCATGGACGGGACGAGATTGTGCTCATCTCTATCGAGGAGTTTCGCCGGCTCAAAGGCGAGTCGACCGGAAGCGTGCTGGTGAAAGCAATGCAAGCTTCTCCTCATCGTGAAGTATCGCTCCAGCCTGAACGCGAGCGAATGCCGGTCCGAGAGATTTCCTTCTCATGAGCGGCTGGCTCCTCGACACAAATGTGCTTTCGGAGCTTCGTCGACCCAGGCCCGAGAAAAAGGTCGTCGCCTTCGTGACCACCAAGCCGCTGGAGCAACTCTATGTGAGTGCCGTGACTTTCGCGGAGATTCGCTTCGGCATCGAGACCGTCACCGATGCTTCGCGGCGTTCACACCTCACGGAGTGGCTCACGAACGAAGTACGACCCTTGTTCGAGGGACGGACGCTTCCCATCTCCGAAGACGTCATGCTCAAGTGGCGGCTCTTGGTGGAAGAAGGCCGAAAGAATGGTCACACCTACTCGCAACCCGATCTCATCATCGCGGCGACTGCGCTGGTCCATGGGCTGACCGTCGTGTCACGCGACGACGCAGAAGCAGAATATGAAAAGGCACAGGTCCCGTTCATCAACCCATGGGTGTGATGGCGACGAGCGCATTGCTGACGCCGGGTGGACTCCACGAAGGCGATTCGACTCCACGCAACTGATCGCAAGGTTTTCACGAGAATCTTTGGACGCTTGCGAGCGGTTTCGAACATGATCGGCGATGTACATTCGAAGCGCCCTCACAGAACGGTGCCCACCGATCGTGAGGTCTCCAGCCTCCCTCGTGTGGCGGCTCCGCCCGGAGCATTGAACGCAAGACAACTGCGGTCGGACTGCGCGTACGTTGTCAGTGTCATCTGGGGCAACCGGCACCTTCACGTCGATGTCCAGCTGACTCGCGCGTTCATCCAATGGGTGGGGGCAAGCCCGCACTCAACATATGAGCTACGCACCAACTGCCTCCGCCTGGGCGAAGTCGAGTTGCCCTTCGGGCGAGCGCCCCAAGAGTATGAGTCCTGGTTTGGACGACCTCCCCCCGGTTGGGTCAAGTCTTTTGGCCCCAGCTTTGGTCTGCCCACCAAGGTCGTCACAGACATCGGCGCGAATGGCAGTCCCGTTCAGAGGGTGTACGGACTGCGTCCGGAGTTCCCTGTATTCCGCGAGCAGAAGGCGACGCCACAAAAACCATTCCCAAAGGGAGCCTATGCTCCGCTACCCGACACCGCATTAAGCTGGACAGTTTCGCTTGCGCCCGATGTGCACGTCTTCGCTCCCACTGAGGTGACTGCGAACCTTGCTGCACAGGCGTTTCATCAGATCTGCGGCGTGGCGTATGCCAAGCGGAACCACAACGCACAAGCCCTCAAGGCGCGGGGTCAGCGACTGAAGGCGTTGCTCAAGGAATATCGACACGGAATCGAAGCGCGTTCGCGCTGGATGTCGCGCGTGGCTCTGATGACCGGTCACATCCCCAGGAGACTTGAGAGCCTTGTCACGCAAGAGCAGCTCGACGCGGAAGTTGCTGCACGACCAGGATATTCTGCCCGAATCATCGACGCCGCAGCCGCTCTTTTTCATGAACTTGAGCTTCACCAAGCTCGAAACCTCCCCATCGAGATATGCATCGCGCCAAAGGGGAAGCATTGGCTCTCGCTGCCGGGGTTCGCTCCAGAAGAATGGCTGCAGCTCAACACTGAGGAGAACCGAAGGTCAGTTGGATTCAACTTCAGCAATCACCGACGGCACTTTGTTGGGCTTAACGGGCAGGAGGTTTATCGAGGAAGCCTAACGCTGGCCCATGAGATGTATCACGCGCTCCAGGTGCTCAGCATGCCGCATGAACAGAACGCGGCTGCGCGGATTGAAAAGCGGGCGCGTGAGTTCGGCGACGAAGCGCTGGATCTCTACTCGCAATGTCCCGGCGAACGATTTCCGGCGCTGGGAGAAGCCTTCGAGGGTCTTCGGGGACGGGACGTTTTCCGTTGGCTCCGCAAGGTGCACCGAGACGATTATGGGTTGCTCAAACGCCTGACCGGTCGTGAGGGCCCAACAGAGCACACCTCTCCGGGCCTTCCTCGGGCCGTACGAAGGAAGCAGCCGATAGTGGCTAGGTGAGCTTGGGAAAATCCAACGTCATGACCAGGGCGTCTTCCCGCTCGTCGACGTAATAGTTGGGCCTGCTCCCCACGGTCCGAAAGCCAAACCGTTGATACAGCGAGACCGCGGCAACGTTGCTGCGCCGGACTTCAAGCGTCGCCAAAACACATCCCGATGCCCGGGCGGCCTCTAAACCCCGCTCGATGAGCTGCGTGGCAATCCCCTGCCTTCGCGCGGCCTGCGCGACGGCAACATTGAGAATGTGCATTTCGTCGTGCACGCGCCAATAGATCAGCGCGCCGATCAGAGGCTTTGGCAGAGGCTTTGGCAGAGGCTCTGGCAGAGGCTCTGGCCGGGGCTTTGGCAACGGCTGCGACGACACCGCTTCGGCGACCAAAATCGTCGACCACGTGTGCGTCAATTCTCGTCGCAGGAGTTCGGGCGACCACGGATGAGAGAATGCATCGCGCTCCAGCGCGACAAGCCGCTCAAAATCGCTTTCATCGAGGCGCCGAATGTGGAGGGGCGCGGCCTCGCGCCTGCTCTCTGTCGCTGTCACGGCTTGGGCTCTCCGCGAGCCATCGGGCCGATGCGCCTCACATTTGCATTCGCCAAAAGTTGCTTGAGCTCGGCATCAGCCAATTTCGCGTAGCGCTCGCGCACGAGCCGCTCACGCAGCGTGTTGCGGATAGCATCGAACGGTGTCTTCTGCTCCTCTGCGTGCGTGTCGTAGTAGCGCCGGACGTCGGCGTCAGCGACTTGCGCGCGAAACTGCAGCTTGCTGTCCAGGTACCGCTCGGCCCGAAGCGTCCGCGCCAGCACGAGCCCCAACTGGGTCTTGTCGGCCTCGTGGCGAGCAAGAAAAGCGTCGAAGGCTTGCGGCGACAGGAAGCGTTGTTCGAAACGATTGGTTTCTTCCGACACCACCGAAGGCTCCATGGCGAAAGCGGAAAGGCGATCCGCCTCGCTCGCCTGAAGCCGATGGGCGATGGACAACTCCAACGCCGCGCGCAGCGCATCGCCATCGAGCACCAAATTCGCTGCGTCGTCGCCCCCGAGGCGAACCAGCTGAACCCGTGCCTCGAATTCGAGCTCTGACAGCGTGATGGCCTGGCCATCCACCACAGCGACGACCCGGTCGACAACCGTCGGTGCAGGTGCGGCTGTCAGGGCCATCGCCAGGACGAAAGACATCATCTCGGTGTTCTCCTTGGGCTGGCGTTCGATGGCAGCATGGTTAGGCTGACCTGGGGTTCAAATCGAGGTTCAGCCGAATGGCAGACTATTACCAAGTGCTTGGGGTGGAGCGCTCGGCCAATGCGGCTGAAATCAAGCGCGCATACCGAAACTTGGCCAAAAAGCATCACCCTGACGTCAACCCCGGAAACAAGTCTTCGGAAGAGAAGTTCAAGCAGGTCACGCAGGCGTTTGAGGTGCTTTCCGACGCCAAAAAGCGCAAGCTTTACGATGAGTTCGGTGAAGATGCCTCGAAAATCGGCTTCGACGAATCCAAAGCAGCGGCCTACCGCGCCTACCAGGCTCAGGCTTCTGGGGGGGACGGACCGGGCGGCTTTCCTGGGAGCTCTGGAGGGGGCTTTGAAGGCGTCGACCTCGGTGAGCTTTTTGGGGAGTTGTTTGGCCGCAATCGCCGAGGCGCAGCGGGGGTCGATCCTGAATCCTTTTTTCCCGGTGGGGAAACCGAACCCGCCCCGCGTCGCGGTGAAGACCTCCACACGCGCATTCGCTTGTCTCTTCGCGATGTCGTGCTGGGCACCGAGCGGCACCTGACCGTCAGTCGTTGGGGGCGTTGTCAGCAGTGCAAGGCCACCGGCACCGCTGGACCGCTCACGCAGTGCTCAACCTGCCATGGCAGCGGTCGCTCGCGTCAGGGTCGAGGGCCACTGTCGTTCATGGGGGCCTGTCCCAAGTGCCAAGGTTCAGGCCGAAGCGCAAAACCCTGCCCGACCTGCGATGGCGCAGGCCGCGTGGAAGAGCAGGCCAACGTCACCGCCAAGGTGCCCCCCGGCGTTCAAACCGGATCGAAGGTTCGTCTTGCGGGTCAGGGTGCGGCGGGCTTGCAAGGCGCCCCCCCCGGCGACCTGTTTTTGGAAGTGGAAGTAGAGCCCCACGCTTTTCTGCGGCGCGAAGGCGATGACTTGTTTCTGCCGCTGCCCATCACGGTTCCGGAAGCGATCGAAGGGGGCGAGGTGCGGGTCCCCACTTTTTCTGGCGAGGTGGTTCTCACCATTCCGCCCGGCTCTCAATCCGGCAGGAAACTCCGACTGCGTGGCCAAGGCGTCCCACGCCTGCGCGGCGGGGAACGCGGCGACTTGTACGTGGAACTTTTGGTCGTCGTGCCCGAACCCACGACGCCCGAGGTGAAGCGCGCTGTCGAGGCGCTTCGAACGGCTTACCCAGGCGACGTACGGGGGAAGATTCAAATCTAAGCGGCGGGATCCACGCCGTTGCGGCCAAGCTATTCTTCCTTGGCGCTGGCGCTCGTCACATCGAAGGACCGGGCAATCCGTTAAAGCCGCAGCCTGAGTGAGGTTTGAATCGTTCTCTTCAGAGCATCCGACAGTCCAAACCGCGCGGCCAATTTCCCGAATTCCTGAAATGCGTCGAGCGTTGCTTCAATGATGCGCGATGCTTCCCGCGAAGAAACACTGCAGCTCTTCCCAAATTGCAACAGGTCTTCTCTCGTGAAGAGATCCGTCTTGCCGTTGAGAGAAATCTGATGCCCGCGGGTCCACTTCCCTGCAGGGTCATAGGAATAGGTCATGTCGAAGGCTGGTGACAGAGACCATTCGCCCTCGCGATTCATGAGAAACCCAAAGTTCTTGGTGTGGTCGTCTTGGTTGCGACCCACCACGTTGAAAACGGCTCGCCTGAACAACTCAGTGATTTGAACCTGTGGAAGCCCAAGTTGGCGCATGACGAGAACAAGTTGCTCGTAGCTGAAGGCGTCGGTCCGATCGCGGTGAGCGTGGCTCATTCCGCACCACGAGGTGTAGTGAAGCTTTCGCAGCTTGCCCTCTGAAACGACACGATCGAATCGCTCAATGAGGAAGTGCTGGTGTTTGGCTTCTTCCAGTAGCCTGCAACGCGGCATCTGGATCCCGCACCGCTGCGCGATTTCCGAATAGATGTACTCGACGAGGGTGGCGCCGGGTGGATCCGCACCATCCCTGTCCTTGTTCCCCCGAATGCCATCAAACTTCAGAAGCCAATAGGTGTGATCACTTCCGTGATCCAAGTGCCCAACCTTGAGACGGTCTTCCGTATCCAGGGCGACGATGGCCTTCGCGCGGGCTCCGCCGGCACTGGTCCCGATTCGAATGAGGTCGAATGCAGCTTGCTTTGTCTTCGCGACGCGAAGCGCCTTGGCGAGGGCTCCATCGCGGGCGAGCGTCAGGTGGGCCAGCTCGGTAATCTCGGCGAGGTCGAGAATGCCGCCAACCTGAGTACCCGTACCGAACGCCTCAGCGGGTTGATATTCGAGCGCACCCATCCCCCGGGTCCCGACATAGTGAAGGCGATCGATGGCGGTGATGGCATCCGGGGAACGCCCCAAACTGGCCAGGTACTTGTCTATCAGTTGGGTTCCAAACTTGTCGGGGAGACTGTCTACGAGCATTCCGGGAAGGCCCTTGAACGTGTGCGCGCTGAGTTCGGGAAAACGAAATGTTCCGGGACGAAGTGGCATGGTGAGCGGCGCGATTTGAATCCCGGAGTCGAGAAAGTCCGGGTTGTATTCGAAGACCGCAACATCGGACTGCCCCGGAGGGTAAGACACCGCGCCCACCCATGTGCCCCACAGATAGACGTTGCACGTAGGCCTCACTCATCACCCCAGGCAAATGAGCCCGCTTTCGTTTTCTTGTTTCGTATCCGTTTCGGGATGCGGCGTTTCTGCTTGACCAACGCGATGGGGCTAAACGTGTCGACCGGTCGGAGCAGTCGGTCAAGCTCGCCCAGCAGTCCCGCTCCACGAAGAATCCGGATGAAGCTCAACAGGGAGATGTTCTGACCCTTTTTGAAATGCGCGAGCGCATCTTTCTTCGCGCCGCCCGCGTCAAAGATCTGCTGGTCAGGGATTCGTGACACCTGCCGATGGTCTTCGAAGCGCCGCCCGAGCTCTTCGAGGACCTGTTCATCGGACAGGAGATCCAAAACTCTGTGCGCATTGGTCTTGGCCATGTTGACATTATAACATCTGCGAAAACAGACTAATAGTTCATAATGAGGCTGTCACATCTGTTAGGCGCGATATTAAATAATTCCGCGAGGCGAGCCGCAAAGCTTCAATTCCCAGCGGTCGGGTACTTCACCCAGGCAAAGGCGCGCTGCGTCATTACCCAGTGGCTGAAGTGCCTCGCTGGGTTTAGACCTGAAGCACGAGCTTCAGTCCGGCATCAACCTTCTGAAGCACGTCCGGCGAGAGGGCACCTGCTTTTGCCACCAGCATCGACTTGTCGAGCGTCAGAATCCGAGAAACATTCGCAACGGATGTTTCGGGAAGCCCGGTTGATCGCTTCGCGAGAAGAACGTTCCCCGGCGCGTGCGCGAGTCGCACGTTCGAGGTCAACGCGATGACGACCACTGTTTGAATCGCGCTTTGGTTGAAGGAATCCGCTTGAACGATGAGAACGGGACGCCTGTAACCGGGTTCCGAAGCTCGAGGCGTTGGCAACGACGCCCACCACACCTGACCTCGCTCCACTTACCAGTCCTCTTTCGGCAGAGAGCCGAATTGCATTGGGGCGAGAGCAGAATCCAATCCGCTCCCCTCTTTCGAATAAAGCGCGTCCAACGCTTCGGTAACACCTTCATCTCGATGCGTTTCCAAAAAAAATTGCAGAGCCTTTGCGTACAGAGCGCTTCTCGAAACACGCATCCTGCGGGCGGTCCGATCGGCTTCTTTGTAGATTTCGTCCGGAATTGAGACGGCTGTCTTCATGAGAAAAGTATAACCATCTTCCTACCCTGTTTCAGCATCGCGGAACGAAGCTGGCAAAACACAACCATTACAGGCACTTGCTGTGAGTACCGCCCGTGGCTCGAGAAAGACGCAGCACGTACGCCCCAGGCGCGGCCCTCCCGGTATCGGCGAGCGCGTGAGCAGATGGGACAAATTCTCGAAAGGCGTCTCCCTTCCTCCAGTGGCGCCTTCTGATAAAGACGTTTCCTTCTGGAGAGTGCCTTGGGACTTTTGGATCTTGTTTTTGGCAACGCAGCGAAAAAATCCGCCCGTCTGCGTGCGAAAGTCACGCAAAAGTACGGCGACCCGACGACACGCCAAAAAGCCATCACCCAGCTGGGAGAAATGAAGACTGCCGAAGCTGCGGCGGTGTTGCTGCAGCGCTTCACGATCAGCGTCGAGCCCCAAACCACCGACGCGGATGAGAAAGAAGAAGTCTTCGAACTGCTCAAAGACATGGGGCAAACCTCTGCGCCTGCCGTCCGGGCGTTTTTGCGCAAGAGCGAACAAGCGAGTTCGTGGGCACTGCGGCTGCTCGACACCCTGCTGCCGACGACGGAGTCCACGCAAGTCGCCTTGGATGAGTTGTCACATCTGGCATCGGGCTACACGCGCAACCCCGAAAAGAAGCTCGTGCTGATTCATTTTGTTCAGGCCCGAACAGACCCCCGCATTCCCGACGCGCTTCTTCCCTTCCTCGACGACCACGCCGATGACGTCAAAATCGCTGCGCTGAGCGCGCTGGGACCGCTCAAACATGCCCCCGCGCGCGAGCCGATTTTGGCGTTGCTCACGAATACCGAGACCGCCCGCCGCGTTCAGGTGGCGGCCGTCGCGGCGCTGCAAGCCAGCGGCTTTGCCGTGCAGGGCTATCGCGAGCGGGTCGAAGCGTTGTTGCAAGACCCCTTTTTCGTCGACCGCTCTGGCTTGGTTCAGAAGCGCGCGTAGGGACGGCTCGGATGACACCCGACGAATTTCGCCGGTTGGGGCACACTTGGGTGGACTGGGTGGCCGACTACCGCGCCCGGGTCGAAACCTTTCCTGTCATGAGTCCAGCGCATCCGGGCGAGGTGCGACGTGCTTTTGCCGAGCATCCCCCTGAACGTGGGCAATCCCTCGACGCGCTGCTGCCACAGCTTGAGAAACATGTTCTCCCCGGCATCACCCATTGGTCACACCCCGCTTTCTTCGCGTATTTCCCCTGCGTCACGAGTGGGTCGGCGGTGCTGGCGGACTTGGTGATTTCAGGCTTGGGCGTTCAGGCCATGAGCTGGCAAACAAGTCCGGCCGCCACGGAACTCGAAGAAGTCACGATGGACTGGGTCCGGCAGATGGTCGGACTGCCGGCTGTTTTTGAAGGCGCGATTCAAGACACCGCCTCCACCGGGAATTTGATTGCCCTGCTCTGCGCACGGGAACGCGCCACCGAATTTTCACAAGAGCGCGGAGGCTTTCAAAACGCGACGTCGCGCCTCACGGTGTATTTCTCGGAAGAAGCCCACAGCTCTGTGGAAAAGGGGGCGCTGCTCGCGGGCTTTGGGCGCGACAACCTGCGCCGCATCCCATCGGACCCGCTAACCCACGCCATTCTTCCCAACCGTCTTGCAGAGCGCGTTGCGGCTGACGTCGCTGCGGGCTTGCACCCCTGTGCCATTGTCGCCGGCACAGGGACGACCGCGACCACCGCCTTCGACGATGTCGGCGCGCTGGCAGAGCTCGCTGCTGCGCATGGCGCATGGTTGCACGTCGACGCCGCGATGGCTGGCGTGGCGATGGTGCTGCCCCAGATGCGCGAACTGTGGAAAGGCGTTGAACATGCTGATTCCGTGGTGCTCGACCCGCACAAATGGATGGGCACGGGCGTGGATTGCTCGGCGTATTTCGTTCGCGACCCCGCCCTGTTGACACGCGTCATGTCGATGACGCCGAGCTACCTTCGGACGTCTCAAGATGGGCAGGTCAAGAACCTGCGCGACTGGGGCATTGCGCTGGGGCGACGTTTTCGGGCGCTCAAGCTGTGGTTTCTGTTTCATGAAATCGGTGTCGAGGGGCTCCGTCAGCGCGTTCAGCGCGACTTGGAGAACGCCCAGTGGTTGGCGAAGCAAGTCGATGCTGCAAGCACCTGGAAGCGCCTGGCGCCGGTGCTGCTGCAAACGGTGTGCATCCAACATCGGCCGTTGGGCTTGGATGCCTCCCGCGTCGCTGCGCACAACCTCGGGATTGCCCAGCGCCTCAATGCATCGGGCAAGGCATATGTCACTCCGGCCGTCGTGAAAGGCGAACAGCTCATCCGAGTTTCCATTGGGGCTTTGACGACCGAACGAAAACACGTCGAGGAACTTTGGGCCTTGTTGCAGCAGTGTGCGATAGAAAACCCCGCGCATGACTGAACCGGTCTACAGCCGCTACCTGAACGCCTTTTGTGAAGCGATTGCAGCGAAGCAAGGACTGCCCCTGGGCGAGGTTCGCGCCACCGTCAAGCCGGCAGAACCGGAACACGGCGACTTTTCGTTTCCCGCGTTTTCGCTCGCCAAGGCGCTTCGAAAAGCACCGCCGCTGATTGCCAAAGAACTCGCGCAAGCACTCCAAGTCCCCGGTCTCGACATCTCGGCCGTCGGTCCCTACGTCAACGCCCGCTTTCGCGCGGAGCCGTTTACGAGCGAAACCATCGCCCAGGCGCGCGCGCAACAACTGGCGTACGGGCGCGGCGAGGAAGGCGCGCACAAGACGATTGTCATCGACTACTCGTCACCGAACATCGCCAAGCCCATCGCGTTCCATCACATCCGCACGACGATGTTGGGGCACGCGCTTGCGAACCTGTACCGCCACCGCGGCTATACCGTTGAGGGCATCAACTACCTAGGGGATTGGGGCAAGCAGTTTGGCTTGGTCGCTGTCGGGCTCGCGGAATACGGCGACCCCGCGCGCAAGCACGAGACCGGGCACCTCGTCGAGGTGTACGTCAAAGCGAATGCGCGTGCGGAATCCGACCCGGCGTTTGATGAAAAGGCGCGAGCGTTTTTTCGGCGCATGGAAGAAGGCGACGCGACCGCGCTGGGGCTTTGGCAAGAGCTTCGCAACATTTCGCTCGATGATTTTAAGGGCATCTATGCCAGGCTCGGCATCGCTTTCGAGCACTACGAAGGCGAAAGTCGCTACCAGGGCAAGATGGAACCCGTCATCGAAGAAATCGCCAAGACAGTGGGCACGAAGTCTTCCGACGGCGCACTGATTGTGGACTTGCCGTACGCCGACAACGAACCCCCGATTCTGCTCAAGAAGAACGACGGCAGCACACTGTACGCCACGCGCGACCTCGCTGCGGCCATCGACCGCTGGGAACGCTTTCACTTTGAGCGTGCGTTGTACGTGGTGGCCACGGACCAGTCGCTGCATTTTCGGCAGTTCTTCCGTGTGTTGGCCGCCATGGGGAAACCCTGGGCAGACCGACTGGTGCACGTGAATTTTGGCCGTGTCCACGGGATGAGTACGCGCAAAGGGCAAGTCGTGTTGTTCGGCGATGTCCTCGACGAAGCCCGCGCGCGGGCGAGCGAAAAAGTGCGCGAGAACATTTCGGCGGGACGCATTCACACACCGGACCCTGACGCCCTGGCGGAGCAAATCGGGCTCGGCGCGGTGGTGTTTGGTGACCTCAAGAACCGTCGCGCGACGGACTATACTTTTGACTGGGACGAAGTGCTCAATTTCGAAGGCCATACAGGCCCGTACTTGCAGTACGCGCACGCCCGATGCGCGAGCGTCCTCGCCAAAGGCGGAGGTGGCCCCGCCGCTTTCGACGGCGCGCTTCTGGCATTGCCCGAAGAGCAAGCCCTTTCCCGATGTGTGGCGAAGTTTCCCGTCTCCGTTGAGGAGGCCGTGCGCGACAACGAACCCTCGTACGTTGCTCGCCATCTCTTGGACACGGCCGCCGCCTTTAGTCGCTGGTACACGCTGGGCAATCAAGACCGGGCCAAGCGTGTCTTGACGGAGGAGAACGACGCCGTTCGCGGCGCCCGGCTGGCACTGACCGAGGCCACGCAGTGGACTCTTGCTGCCGGACTTCGCCTTTTGGGAGTGCCCGCGCCGGAGCGGATGTGACCTCTGCGGACGCCGCGACCGTTGTTCCCGAGCTCGGGCCGACGTCGCGCCGCCTGGCCCATCGGTACTTCACGCCCGTTCGCTTTACGCCCGAGGCCGAGACCGCACTGCGCCAGTTGCACAAACGGGGCTTTGTCGTTCACGTCATGCGGACCAGTGCATGGGTGAATTACCTCTATCTCGTTTGGGCGCTTTCCGTCCGTGCGCTGCCGCCCGTTCGCGCGGTGTTTAACCTGCGTCGCTGGTTCACACGCCCTTGGCGGCTTGCCGCGCAGCGCGGCGGGCTCGCCGTGCGCTTTGCCTACGCGCGTCGACACCAGGGGTCGGGCCTTGTCTTTCTGAAGCACACGGCACTGGCAAGGCCTCATGGCCTGACGCCGCGTGAAGACCCCTTCCCTGCCCTGGTTGAGCTGGCGCGGCGAGGGGACCGACCGGTCTACCTGGTGCCCGAATTGTTTGTGTGGGAGCGGCGAAACGCGCGCCTACGTCCTAACGTCATCGACTACATTTTCGGCAGCCCCGAGGCCCCCGGCTTTCTCAGCACCGTGCTGTCGTTTTGGCGAAACCACCGCCGGGCACAGTTTCGTGTGGGCGAACCATTGGACCTGACCCAATTCGTTCAGCAACGCGCGAGCGAGACCGATGCAGCGCTTGCGCGCAAAGTCCGCAGCCTTCTCCACCACCACCTCTCGCGTGAAACACGAGCCGTGTTTGGCGCACCGTCCAAGCCGGTGGAACGGCTGCTGGAAGAAACCCTGCGCGACAGAAACTTACGGAACCAGATTGAAGACGAAGCCAAAGCGAGCAAGCGGTCCATTCAGACCGTTGAGCGCGAGGCGCGCAGGCATCTCAACGCCATTGCGGCACGCCCCAGTGCCACGGCCACTGGCTTGGCCTCGCCCCTGCTGCGCTGGGTCTTCGGCCGCATCTACGACGGCATCGATGTCGACGAGGCGGGACTTGAGCGAGCCCTGAAAGCCGCTGCCCAGGCGCCCCTTGTCTTGTGCCCCAGTCACAAGAGTCACATGGACTACTTGATCATCTCTTGGGTCCTGTGGAACCGAGGCTATGCCGTTCCCTTGGTGGCGGCCGGTGCCAACTTGAGCTTCTTTCCCCTCGGAACCGTTTTTCGAAGGGTGGGTGCGTTTTTCGTTCGCCGGACGTTTCGTGGCGACCGGCTGTACACGGCATGTTTTCGTGCCTACTTGAAGAAACTTGTCCACGAACGCGCTCACCAGGAGTTTTTTCCAGAGGGCGGCCGCTCGCGCACAGGCAAATTGCTGCCGCCAAAACTGGGAATGTTCACCTGGGAGGTCGATGCGGTTCTCGACGGTGCCGCGTCGGACATCTGTTTCGTTCCGGTCGCCATCGACTACGAGAAAATCGTCGAAGGGGGTTCGTACACCCGAGAACTTGCCGGCGGCGAGAAGCGTCCCGAAAACATTCGTTCGCTGCTTTCGGCACCGAAAGTCCTCACCGCCCGCTACGGCCGAATTCAGTTGGGATTCGACGAACCCATCTCCCTGCGCGCCTTTGCCACGTACCGCGCCCCGACGCTTGAAGCGCACGACGAAACGCAGCGCAAAGGCATGGTGCGCGCCCTTGCGCATCGGGTGATGCATGGCATTTCCAATGCTTCCACAGTGACGCCTCAAGCTCTTGTTGCCGCGACGCTGTTGTCCGCCCGTCAGGACGATTCCCTGTCTTCGCGCGCGCTGGCGGAGCGCCTGCTGGCCTTGAAGCAGCATCTTGAGCGGAACGGCGCGCGACTGGCGCCCGTTCTTCACCATGCCCCGTGCGATCCCACGGTCATGGGTCCCATTCAAGACGCACTCACCCGTTGGTCCGACGACCGATGGGCAGTGCGTTTCGAGAAAAACGGCGCCGTGCATTTTCAAGCCATCGCCGCTGCGCGTTTGAATCTCGCTTTCTACAAGAACACCCTCATGAACCGGGTCGCGCCGCGGGCGCTGGTCGCCAGCGCCCTGTTGTCCGAGGCCTCAACGGGCGACCCCTCGCGCGTGCGCGCGCGAGCGCTATTCTTGTCTCGGCTCTTCAAGCTGGAGTTCGCCTACCGCGCGGGTGTCAGGTTTGACACCTTGTTTCAAGAGTCCTTCGACGCTCTCGTCAGCGAAGGATGGGTTTTGCCAAGTGACACGTCGATGTCACTTGCGCCCGAACTGCACGCGCGACCGATGGTCTTGTTCTTCGCGAGTCTTCTTCGCGACGCGCTAGAGGCCTACGCGCTTGTGGCGCAACGTTTGCACGACTACCCGTCTTCTGGCATCGACAGTCGGACATTGGTCAAGGATGCGCTCAGCCAGGGCGCTCAACAGCTCGCAGCGCGGGAAATGTTCGCGCAGGAAGCGTTGTCCAAGCCCCTTTTGGAAAACGCCATTGCCTACTTGAACGAGCGCAAGGTGCTGGTATCGGAGGGCGGCCGCCTTCGCCCAGGGCCCGCGTTCGAGAGCGAAGGCCTTCCACTGCGAAACGCCATTTCGGAGAGCCTTCGTGTCCATTAGCCCCATGTCGGGCGTCACACCCCCGCGGGTCCTCGCCGCGACAACGCTCGCGCTCACGTTTGTGCTGTACCTGACGGTGGGCGCGGTGGTGTCCCTGATTCACCTGCCGTACGGCCTGTTCTTTACGCAGGTGTTCTTGTTTCTGGGCAGTGCGTGGTCGCTGACGACACTCAGCGGTCGAAGCCCTTGGCACTACGTCCGCGCCCATGTCTTTCGCTTCCGTGCCGTCGCCCTGGGCGCGCTCTTGGGCGTGCTCAATTTTTTCGCCATCGTCGCCCCGCTTCAGTTTGCCAGCCGCACCTGGCTGGCACCGTGGGTTCCAACCTGGCTGAAGCCCGATTCGACCCGACTGTTCGAAAACGCGCTCCCACAGGAACTGGCGTGGATTCTGTTCGTCGTCGTGCTGCTCGCGCCCGTGTCGGAAGAATTTCTCTTTCGCGGCGTCGTGCAGAACTCGCTGTTGAATAACACCTCCGCAAGGCGCTGGCGTGTGGTTGCCGCGGTTGCGCTGATTTTTAGCGCCTTTCACTTGGATGCCGTCGGCTTGGTCGCACGCTTTGAGCTGGGCCTTTTGTTCGGCGCGCTCTTTATATTGTCGCGGTCGCTTTGGCCTGGGGTTGCAGCTCACCTGGCAAACAACGCGGTGGCCGCGGCGCTGTACTTTGCTTCCAAGGCTTCAGGCATCAAGCCCGATGCAGATGTGCCCGTCGTGCCGATGCTGATTTTGTGTAGCGTCGCTTTGGCGTTGATGGCGCTCGCGTGGCGCTTGGCTCAAAAACACCTTTCGCCGGAAACGAAGTCGGTGGAGCCCGTCGTTGTTGCCGGGCCCCGCCATGACTCTTTGTGGCACGCTGGACGCTATTGGATGTTGGGAGCCGTCGCGAGCCTTGCTTTGCTCGTCACGCTGGACCCCAACGGCGTTCGCTTAGGTTGGATCGACCTTCGTAATCCTGTGCGCACCCCATCGGCGGAACTGCAGGCGCTTCGCAAGCGCACTCGCCAGGGGCAGGTGCCACTCGCCGATTACGTTGAACAGCGCAAGGCCGCTTCGCATGGCGAGCGTCAAAAGGGACAGCGCTAGGCAGCTGAGTCGCGAGCTAGGCGCGCGGCGCACCAATGACAATTGCGTTGCCGCGAATCGTGAAGCGAACACCGAGCTTGCGAGCGAGGCCTGCCGCGTAGTTGCGTTGTGCCTTGTTGTCCAAGGTGAACACCTCCCCGTGCTGCGCGTTCGCAATGCTCTTCGCGAGCTTCGCTCCCGCCGGAGTGAGGTCGAGCTCGACGCGGCGTCATCACGCTCCCCGCGGTTCGCAAACGTGAGAACCTCTCCTGGTTTGGCGGCCGCGACTCTCTTCGCAACGGCAATCTGGCGTGGGAGGAGGTAGAGCTCGACGCCGTTGATGACGTGTTTGCTCCTCGCGTCATCGTACCGATCCGGAAGCTTCGTTTTGGACGGCCGCGGGGGGTGGTACTCGATGCCATTGGCGTGGAGAAGCGGCCTTGCTCGATTGATGGCGCGACCTCGCAGGGAAGCACCAACGCCGAGTTGCCTTCAGGCAGCGCCAAGCCCGGTACCCCGAATGTGTAACGCATTGGATTTCGGCTGCGCGGCACTTCACCCGGCGAAAGGCGCAGTGCGTCATTTCGGGTCCGGCCTCGCCGATAAGTGTGGTCTTTTTCTTGGCCCGCAATTCCGGCCTTTGCCCTGTGGGGTTTTGTTTCATATGGTGTTTCATATGGTTCAAGTGCTCTTGCAACTTGATGAGGACACTGCGAAACGTCTGGAACGCATCGTTCCTGGCCGTTCCAGGAAGCGTTCCGAATTTATTCGGCGCGCGATTCAAAAGGCCCTCTGGGAACTCTCTGAGCGCGACACGGAACGCGCGTATCGCGAGATGCCAGATGACGAACCCGCGTATTTTGACCCCGCTCTCTGGGAGGCAGCGGTGCCTTCCCGCGGCAATCGGAAGGCATCGCGCCGGCGATGAAGCAGTACGAAATTTGGTGGGCGTCGTTTCCCAAACCCATCGGTCGGCGACCCGTCCTATTGCTCTCGCGTACGCCCGCTTTCCTTTATCTGTCCAAAGTCCTGGTCGCAGAGGTCACGACAACGATTCGAAACATCCCGCAAGAAGTGCGCTTGGGCCGGACCGAGGGATTGCGTCACCCCTGCGTTGCCAATTTTGACAATCTTCACGTTGTCTCCAAGGCATCGCTCGTTGAGCGCGTCGGGCGACTCGAACCTCGGCGCGTTCACGAAGTGAAACGAGCAGTGGGGGCAGTCTTCGGTTGGCCGGAGCTTCTGAGCGCTTAGGCCAGCCCCGCGCACCACTCCGCCGCCAGGCGTCCGAACTCCGGCAGCCCTTTTCGAAAAGCCACGTCGCTTCCGGAAACGACACGGGGCACTCCGCCCAATTTTCGCGTGGCGTCTTCCAAAGCACGGCCGTCTTCGGCGTCTTCGGTGAGGAGAACAAGGAGCCGCTTGGCCCCAGACTGCTTGCGCGGCAAGGTCGGCGGGTTCAGCAGAATTCTTCCGGCAACCGTTTTACCGCCCAGCCCGAGTGCGACGTCTGCCCCGGACAAGACGCCAGCGACGACAGCAACCCGAGCCCCAGTGTTTTCGAGCAAAAGCTTTAGCGCGGCCCGGGCGTCGTCCAGACAGGCTTTGGTATTGCCCCGCTCGCCTTGGCTCGCGCCGACGCCGCGAAAGTTGAATCGCAACGTGGCGTGCCCTGCCATCGCAAGCGCCCAAGCCATTTCGGCGAGAACGACGTGGTCCATGCTGCCTTGCGAGGGCAGTGGCGGGACGAGCAAACAGGGCGGCTTCTTGTCGCCGCGGTGCCAAAGCCCTTCCAAGACGTCTGTCTTGTTCGGCACCAGCGCGGGACGTTCAAGAAATTCGCCCTTCGAGACCATTGCTGAAGACTCGCCTATGACACGCGCTGCAGCAGATAGAACTTGAGGTAACGCCCTTCGGGAAACTGAAGGCGAATGGGGTGGTCCGGCGGTTGGTAGCGCTCCTCGACGAGCGCCAATGTCATGCCGGCTTTGTAAGCGGCCTCTTTCACCGCGCCAAAGAACGCCTCGGGACTCACACGCGCTGAACACGAGGCCGTTGCCAGCAATCCACCCGGTCGCAACAGCGCCAGGGCTTGGCGATTGAGCGACGCGTAGCCATCGAGGGCGGCCGGGACAGCTTTTTGGGTTTTGGCGAAAGCCGGCGGGTCGAGGACAATGAGGTCGAACGTCCGGCCCTCGGCTTCATAGGAACGAATCACCTTGAAGACATCGGCGGCGAGAAAATCGTGAGCTTCTGCGGGAAGCGAATTGTGTTTGAAGTTGGCCCGCGCCAAGGCGATGGCATCCGCGTCCTGGTCCACCGATGTCACGTGAGCAGCGCCACCCAAGGCGGCATTCACTGAAAATCCGCCGCTAAAGCAAAAGCAGTTGAGCACCGCGCGGCCTTTGGACAGACGGCGAATCAGGGCGCGGTTCTCGCGCTGGTCGAGGAAGAAACCTGTCTTTTGCCCTCGGTACGCATCGACTTGAAAGCGCACGCCGCGTTCTGAAATGACGAGGTCCTCGGGCAGCGCCTCTCCCCACAGCACCCGCCCGCTGCCCGCCTCGTCGCCTTCGCCGTCGTCCCGCCCGACCTCGTCGCGCCCTAAGATGCCTCGTAAGCCCGGGACTGCTTTCCGCAACGCCTCGATAATCGTTGGGCGATAGGGCGTGAGCCCCGAGGAATAAAGCTTGAGCACCGCCCAGCCCGCGTACAGGTCTACGACGACACCCGGCAGGCCATCGCCTTCGCCATGCACCAGTCGGTAGCTGTCCGTGTCTTTGAGGTCGAGCAGCGTCTGCCGCGACGCCCAAGCCTGGGCCACTCGCCGTTCAAAAAGCGCTGCATCGACGACTTCACGGGCCTCGCAGGTCAAGACGCGAACCGCAATCGACGAAACCGGGTCGAAAAACCCCCGCGCGACGAAACGTCCTTTTTCGCAGAGTTCCACCACGCTGCCCGCCGGCAAACGCGGCGGCCGGGCCAAGCCTTTTTGGTAGACCCACGGATGGCCTGCACGCACGTGTTTCGCCAGTCCAGGCATCAACTCAATTTTCACGCCGTTCATGCGTCCGCCAAAACGACGCCCGCGAGCAATTCGCGAAATCGTTCTGCATGCATGCGTACCTGCTCCGGCGGCAGCTTGGCCAGTGGCTCCTTCTTGAGCCTTCGCAAGAACTCATCCAGGTCGGGTGCATTCCCATAGAGCGCTAGCGCCCGCGAAAAGAGCGAACCCAGAAGCGTCGCCGCATGTGCCGGAGACTGCCGGAGGCACTCATCCAGCTGCTCCAAGCCAACCCCCAGCGATGCCCACGCTTCGCGGTCGTGTTGCGCCAGAATGTCGGGACTCGCTGCTGCGGCGCCTTGCGCAACGGCCAACAATTCATCCACAAGAACCTGCAGCTTCTCTTTCGGCGTTGTCGCATTCGCCGCGAACACGCTCAGGACGTGGCGCCTCTCCAAAACTGCCTTTTTGCTGGGAACAGCCAACGCACGGTAGGCCGGTGTTCGCCCAAAGACATCGAGCTCCTTCTCGAGCTGTTTCACCAGCGGCTGCACGCCTTGTGGCGGGGCTTCACGAACCTTGGCTGCCCGCACGATGAGCAAACGCTGCAAGTCCGCAAGTGTTGCACGCACGGCGACGGCGACTTCGACGTCTTCGGCAAACCCTGGCACGAGATCCTTGTGAGTGCCCTCCCCTAAAAGCTCTGCGCTTCCGTACACGAGGTTGCCCAGCTTCCCGCGAAACCGCGTGCGAAACGTCTGCAGCTCGGCCAACAGATTCCAGCGATCCGACACCACCTGAGGGCTTCGGACAGCGGCGCCAAATTCGGACACCAGCGCAGACAAACTGGCGGCATGTTGGTGCAGTGCGTCGCTCACTTTCAGAAAGACGCCCTGCCCGTCTTCGGGAAGCTGCGCTTGCGGAAACTGCGCCTGAACGAGCGCCACGACAGCGTTCACGTCTTCCAGCGTCGCACCCAGAAGCGGTGCCATTTCTTCCCACATCGACAAGTCTGCCGGCGCCTCCAGGGCACTGGTTTCGTAGCGCACCAAATCGAGCTCGCCCAACCGGACAATGCCGAGCGCAGCAGCCTCGTAGATGGGCCGCAGCGCGCGTGAAAGCGATGGGTCGCATCGTTCCAACAACGTCATAAGCCCCAAAGGCATGGGAGAAGCGGCGGCGTTCACGCACGCGCAGTATGCCTGGACTTGGGGTTTCTTCTTCTTTCCATTTCGCGCAACACTTCGGGCATGCCGGTCATCATCCACCAGGGAAAGCGGATTCATTACGAAGCGTCCGGCGCAGGGCCAGCGCTGCTCCTGCTTCACGCGTTTCCCCTCTCTGCGCGCACGTTCGACGCTCAGCGAAAGGCTTTGGCGGACATTTGCCAGGTCATCACGCCCAACCTTCGCGGCATGGGTCAAAGTGATGCTGTCCCTGGGCCGGCGCTCCTTCATGATTTGGCCCAAGACAACTTTGCCTTGCTCGATGCGCTAGGCATCGAGCGCGCCGTCGTGGGCGGGGTGTCTTGGGGTGGGTATGTGGCGATGGCGATGCTTCGCGAAGACCCTACCCGCGTGGCCGGGCTTATTTTGATGAACACCCACGCGCGTGCGGACGACGCCGAAGGCCGCGCCGGGCGAGAACGCACGGCTCATCAAGTCTTTGAAAAGGGCATGGAGGTTTTGGTCGAGAGCCTTCTGCCACGCTTGCTTGCCCCCACCGCAGCGCCTGAGCTTCGCGAACGCGTTGCCGCTGAGATTCGGCGAAACAACCCGGCAGGCGCCGCATCAGCGCTTCTGGGGATGGCCGAACGCCCCGATGCGCGTGAATTGCTTTCACGCTACGCCGGCTCCGCCTTGGTCGTTGCAGGCGAAACAGACGCCATTGTTCCTCTCGAACGCAGCGAGGAGCTGGCGAGTCTCTTGCGCTGCGAACTCGCCACTTTTCCCAGCGGACATCTCACGCACTTGGAGTGCTCAGAGGCCCTCAACACCAGGCTGCGTGAGTTTCTTTCCGGGCTGGCCGCCTCGTTTCACGCTGAGGCGTCGGGCTGACTTCCGTTCTCGTCCAGCCAGTGCAGGAGTTTTCGGATGCTGCCGGTCGCCAAGGCAACGCTGGTGTCCGCGGCGCCGTAGTACAGGCGAATCGTGTCTTGGTCAGGGCCAATCGTGTGGCCGCAGGGAAAAACAACGTTGGCGACATCACCTCGGCATTCGTAAGGGGTCTCAGGCCCCATGAGCCACGCATCTCCGCGAAGCAAACAGCGATCAGGCTTGTCGAGCGCGAAGAGCGCAGCGCCCAGCCGGTAAAGCGCGCCCGACGCAGTGTGCCGCACGCCGTGGTACAGCATCAGCCAGCCACGGGGAGTCTCAATCATCGGTGGCGACAGACCAACTTTGTTCGCATCCCACCAAGAACCCTTGCGCGCGGCGAGAAGCAGCTTGTGACTCCCCCAGTTTCGCAGGTCTGGCGAAAACGAGATCCAGATGTGCGCGCCCGAGTCGGTCATCGGTCGATGCAGCATGGCAAAACTGCCATCGACGCGCCTGGGCAACACCGCCGCGTCTTTGTCGTCGGGCTGCATCACAAGCCCGTAGCGTTCGAAACGTCGAAAGTCTTCCGTCATGGCCAGGGCGACACCGGGCCCGCCTTTGCTGAATGCGGTGTAGGCGATGGCGTACTTTCCCAGCTCTTCCAAAAACGTGATTCGCGGGTCTTCGATGCCCCAAAGCTCTTCTGGGTAATTCGCTGGATCTGGCCGAAGCGTCGGCTCAGGGTCAATCACCCACCCGTCGATACCGTTTGCTGACCGGGCTGCGCACAAATGTGAATGGCCGCTTCTGTCCTCGACCCGGCACAGCAAGAGCGTCGTGCCATCGCGCAGCAGCGTTGCGCCCGCGTTGAACACCGCATGTGCCGGATACGGCCAGTCCGCTGCCGTGAGAATGGGATTTCCAGAATGTCTTTCAAACAGCGTCGCGTAGCCCCGATGCTTGGCAGAGTCGTTCATGAAGGCCTTTCACTCTCTTTGGAGGCCACGACACCGCGCATCTCCACCAACGCCAGAAGAAACGACAGCGTCGATTCGGCGCCCTGGTTCTCGTTGGGGCGATCCGCATGGAGGCCATCTCGGCAGCCTCCGGTGGCCGGATCATAAAGCGACTGTTGGAGCTGATTTTGGCCCAAGAACCAGTTGAACGCGTGCCGAGCATTCGCTCCCCAGCTGGACTTGGTCGTCACGCGTTGAGCCAAAAGACACGCCGAAATCATCGTGTGCGCTTCCACAGGTTGCTGGTCGAAAGCAGCGGGCCGCCCACCTCTGCTGAAAAACCCGTTCGAACCAATCGGGGCGAAGTATCCGCTTTCAGAGTTTTGAACCGAAACCAACCATTCGAGCGACTTCAACGCCGCGGCCTGCATGTCGGGGCGTTCCATGGCCGTCGCCGACGCCAGAAGCGCTTGCGACAAGCTTGCGTTGCAATAGGTCGCTTGTGTTTCGAACCAGGGCCAGTCGGGTGTGCTCACCTGTTGATAAAGGTGGAACAGACGCTGGGCGAGCTGATCACGAATCGACTGCACCTGACGCTCACCCCCAAAGGACTGCAAGTAAGCGTCGATGCCAAGCAACGCGAACGCCCAAGCGCGTGGGCTGGTGAAGCCCTCCAGGCACGGCAGGGCTGCGTGAAAGAGCGTATCCGCAAGGCTGCGCCAGCTTCGATCGCTGGACAGCCCCACCACCGTTCCGAGCGCCCAAATCGCCCGCCCATGGCTGTCTTCTGAGCCACAAGCCTCCAACCAGCGTCGGTCGAACGACATGAAGTTTCGAAAGCGGCCGCTTTTGGAATCGAATGCATGCGCCACAAACGCCAAGTAGTGCGACGCGAGCTCGCGCACCGCCTTCACGTCATCCGTTCCCGACTCCTCCAGCAACGCTGTGAGAAGCAAAGCACGCGCGTTGTCGTCCAAGCAGTAGCCGTCTTCGTAGCGGGGAACGCTGAACACCGCATGCTGAAGAATCCCCGTGTTGTCGCTCAATCGCGTGAGGTGCTCCAGGTTGAATTCCGGCAACCCCAGCGGACGCTCCGCAAGCGTTTTCGCCTCGAAGGCGGTTCGGCGCCGATCCGCATGGTCGCGCCGGGCATGCTCAAAGGTTTCGAGATAAGCACGCGCGACTTGAGGCCAAAGCATCTGCCTCCCGTAGGTTTGTGCCCGCTGGCACAGGGCTTTGCACTTGGCTTCGTCGCTGAACAGCTCCAGCACCTCACGTGAAATGGCGTCGGCGTTCTTCCAGGGCACCAGAATCCCGCGCCCCTCGGCAAGCAACTCCTGCGCGTACAGGTACGGCGTTGAAATGACTGCCTTGCCAGCCCCCACGGCGTAGGCCAGCGTCCCAGAACTGATCTGCGCTGGGTTCAAGTATGGCGTGACGTAGATGTCTGCTGCGCCCATGAACTCCGCAAGCTCGGTTTTGCTGACGAAACGGTTGTGAAAAATGATGTTCGACGTCACCCCAAGCTTCAGCGCCCGGTTTTCAAGCATCACACGGTAGGTCTCACCTTGACTCGCCTTCACGTGCGGATGCGTTGCGCCAAGTACGACGTAAACCGTCTGGGGGTGCACTTTGAGTATCGCGGGTAACGCATCGATGACGTGCTCGATGCCTTTGTCAGGGGAAAGCAGCCCGAACGTCAGAATGACGGACTTGCCTTCCACGCCGAGCCGATGCTTGCGATGGGCGTTGAAAGGCACTGCGGCGATGCCGTGCGGAATGACGTCGATTTTTCGAGCGGGAACCGAATGCACGCTGGACAGAAGCGCGGCACCCCCAGCGCTCATCACCACCAGTCTTTCTGAAAGGCTGGCGATCTCGTCCATGGTTCGGCGCTGCGCCTCGTTCGGCTGAGCCAAAATCGTGTGCAACGTCGTCACGACGGGCATGCGCAGTTCACGAAGAAGGACGAGAAGGTGGGCGCCAGCCTTGCCGCCGAAAATGCCGTATTCGTGCTGCACCGAGACCAACTCGGCCCCACTGACGTTGAGAAAATCTGCAGCGCGTCGGTAAGAGCCAACGTCGGCCGCCGAAATCTCAAAGCGCACACGCTCTGGATAACTGTAGCGCTCGCCGGGTTCGTTCATCGCCAAGACAAAACACTCAAGCTCCGGGTGTTCTGTGCGGATGGCTTCGCTCAGGTCTGTGGTGAACGTGGCGATTCCGCAGTGGCGCGGCAGGTGATTGCCGAGCATGGCCACAGGATGTGTTTCCACTTTCGCGACGGGCACGCGCGGCGCGTGGTGGGTCGCCCGAGGAAGACGTCCCGGGGAGAATGTTTGACGCCAAAGGTTGTCGGCCTGCATGGACCCTCCACGAAGCCTATCGCCGTTTGCCGACCTAGCGAATATAAGGAAGTTTCGCTTCGATCTAACGGTATTTCCGTTGTGTCTCTGAAGCGGGCGCTAGGTTCGATTCATGGAATGGCTGAACTACCACCACCTCTATTATTTCTGGGTGGTTGCCAAAGAAGGCAGCATCACGAAAGCGAGCAAGATGCTGCGGCTCGCGCATCCCACCATCAGCGGTCAAGTTCGTCGCTTGGAAGAGGTCCTGGGCGAGAAACTTCTGAAACGCCAGGGGCGGAACGTCGTGATGACCGAGACAGGGCGCGTGGCGTTTCGCTACGCAGAAGCCATTTTCCCCCTTGGCCGGGAGTTTCTGGACACGCTGCGCGGCCGCGCCCGCGGCGCACACATTCCACTTGTGGTGGGCGTTTCAGACGTCATCGCAAAATCGCTTGTTCACCGAATTCTCGCACCGGTGTTTGCGCTCGAGACTCCCGTTCGGGTCATCTGCAAGGAGAACCGCTCCATCAAGGCGTTCCTCTCTGACCTCGCAGCGCATTCTGTCGACGTCGTTCTTTCCGACGCGCCCGCGCCGCCCGGCTCTCCCGTGAAGACTTTTAGCCACCCTCTGGGAGAGTGCGGTTCGGCGTTTTTTGCATCACCGCGTTTGGCCAAGCGCTATCGGCACAACTTTCCCGCCTGCCTCGATGGCGCGCCGGTACTTTTGCCATCGGCCGATTCCACCTTCCGTCGCGCGCTGGACGATTGGTTTGACGCACGTGATCTTCGCCCCACCATCGTCGCCGAGCTCGACGACGCAGCGCTGGCCATGACGCTGGGCGAAGCCGGCCTGGGCGTGTTCGCCGCTCCGCAAGTCATTGCGAAGGACATCGCGCAACGCTACCGGGTTCATTCGATTGGCCTGGTGCGGGAAGTCCGACAACGTTTTTACGCCATTTCCGTCGAACGCAGGCTGCGGCATCCAGCCGTTGTTGCCATCTGCCAGGCGGCCCGCCGGCACATGTTTGCTGCGCCGGCGGCGCAAGATGCCTAGTTTCTAGAGCGACGACCGGTGTGATGAGTTCAAACGCTTGAACCGCAGTGGCATGAAGTTTGCTGAGCGGCCGAGCACGCAAGCGACCGGCCAGACTGAAAAAGTACCGTAGGCGTCACTTGTTCCGACTATGGAGCGGTGCGTTGGTCAAGAGCAGTGCCGCAAGGGGTTTACGGGGCGATGGCGGTTTCGGAGTTTGTCGTGAGGGCATAGGTGTCCATGCAGCGCCGCAACGGCGGCACCACTTGTGTTTGCTTGGCTCGAGAGAGCTTTTGGCTTCATCGACCCGAGGCCTGGCCGAGGGACGCCTCGCGCATGTCTAACGGAGGCGCTGCCCGTGGGGCCTGGCCGCTTCGGAGCTGGCCGACCGCGTCGGCGAGGAACTGATCGGCTTGTGGCCCGGGCCTCCCGACGAACAGGACCTTGCGAGACGAATCGTAATACGGCTGAGGCAACCGTCCCAGCAGGTTGAGCGTTCGGAGGTCGGACACGCCCGCCACTGTGATTCCATTCCTTTTCAGGAAGTCCAGGTCGTCTTGCCGCGGAAGTCTGTAGTGGAAACCGTAGGTCAGCACTTCTTTCTCGTGCTCGAAAGCGAGCGGTGGCGGCGGCGTCACGTCCTTGAACGTTCCGTCTCGGAGCGTCTGGACGTACATCTCGTCGTCATCGCCGGCTGCCGGCAGCGCGAGAACCTTTCGCTCTTTGTCGAAATACAAGTGAGACGGGTTCACGACGACCCTGATCCCATTTTCCGCCAGGTACCTCTTGCTGGCCTCGGAGAGGTGCAGGAGGCCGGTCTTCTCGCCGATGCGCGCCCGGGGCGCCGGCACGCTCGCACCAGCAGACTGCTCGATGGCCGCTGCGCCCGCCGTGGGAAACGCGTGGGCCAGTCGTTCGGGCTCAGCACGGTTCAACAAGGCTCGCGCTGCGAAAGTTCCCTCGACGCCGGGAAGCTCCGATGAGACCGGCACGGATGATCCGATCCCCGCATGTGCGTCGCGCGCGCTGAAATGCGAGGACGTGAAAGGAGCCTCGCCCGGAACGGCAGGGTCACCGAGGCCGGCATCCTCGGGGACGCGGGTGTTTATTGCGAGGCCTTCCGCCGCGGGCGGTCGCGGGATCGAAGTCATGTGTTCTCCTGTTCTTGGATGTTCGCGCCAGCACGGACAGAAGTTGCCTCGCCTTCCAGTGCTTCACCAGTGCTTCCCAGTGCTTCTTCAGAGAGGCGACGAACGCGTTGTCTAAAGGCAAGTCAATCAGTTGCCATGACGCTTCGCGTCCCGCCCCGGGATTTCCGGAACGTGTTGTTCCTGCTCTTCATCCATGGGCTTGGCGGGTGAAGAGGAGAATCGCTACGGCACAGCTATCTGCCGGCATTTCCAAGCGATATTCCCCGCCCCCACAGTTTTAGCGATCGCTGATGCTGAAGCGCACAACCTCCGCGTTGTCCGTGCGATAATTGAGGCATGCGTAGCGTTGGCGGAAGACCAGCGGCCCCCCTCTTGGTCAGCCTCGATCTGACCGACCTCGAGCGTGCCGCGCTTGCCGAACAGTTGGCCGAGCATCCCAGCGTGAACGCAGCTGTTCAGGGCGCGCAAGCAGCCGCGCGCCCCATCTCGGGAGGGCTGTCCGGCGCCGAGGTGAAGGCCCTTGGCGATCTCTATAGCGGGCAGCTTGCGATGGCGCGGATATGTGATGCCTGGCCCAAGCCTGGAGAGGTGGATACTGCCCATCACACCCGGTCTCTCGACATGATTGACGCGTTTTTCTTGCTGGGCCAGGCCGCGATCTACATCGACCCTGAGGGAATTTGCGCAGCGAACTTTGCCCGACTGCAAACGTATCGTGAAGCCCACCTGAGCAATGCGCCAACCCCTCCCGGGCCCCCCATCGGCGTCGAGATAATCGAACGCCAACTTCGGGCGTTCGAATCGCAGACGGCTCGATAGGCCGGCGCTCGGGACTTGCGAGCATCAAAGAGGCTTACTGGAGTCCCCCCTCCGAAGAACTCATCTGGCACGAAACCAATCGCGACGGCCTGCCCATGCGCCACTGACGTCATCGAGCTGGAGTGGGCGAGTGACGCAATAGACTTCTGAAGAACCCAACCAAATTAGCGCCCACCACCTTTTCGACGACCCGCTCGGGAAGCACTTCGGTGAGCGCCTCAACCAGCTTCGGCAAGTCCCCTGCGTCACGAATTCCCTTCGGCATGGGCACAAGGCCGTCGAAATCTGAGCCCAGGGCCACAGCATCTTCACCGGCAACTTTGACGGCGTGCGCGACATGGCGAGCGACGTCGTCCAGCTTCCGGCCGCCCAGGTAGATCGGCGAAAAGATGATGCTGACCACACCACCGCGTTCAGCGATGGCACGACAATGACCGTCCTCTAAGTTTCGCCACGGCGCCGCAAGGGCCGCCATGCCCGTATGCGAACAGAACACCTTCGCATGAGCTTGTTCGAGCAAGGCGGACAGCGTCTGTCTTGATGCATGGGCGACGTCGATGGCCATGCCCAAGCGCCCAGCTTCTTCGACAAGCGCATGTCCCAGCGCGGTGAGGGGTCGATTGCCCATTGCGGGATGCGAGGAACCGCCCATCTCATTGTTCGACAGGTGCATCGGCCCAACAAAGGCCACGCCGCGTTCGCGCAGCAGCCGCAAGCGTTCAAGTTTTCCTTCAAGCGGTGCAGCGCCCTCGAGCCCCAAGACGCAGGCCAGTCCGCCCTGCTCCCAAGTTTCGTCGATGTCCCCTACGCGCTGGGCCACGCGCGCGACGCCACCTGACGCCGCACACGCCTGATGAAGTTGGTCGATTTGAAAGTTGGCGCGTTCCCAAGGCGACGCCCGCGCTTCGCGTGGCCAGCCCCGCCAGCGAGCGAAAAGTTCAAAGCCGCCGACCCAGGGGAAGCCTCGGGTCACCAACGTGAAACACTGCAGGCGCACGTTGGCCGACAGGAGACGCGGAAAGTCCACGTGCCCCCTGCGACTTTCCCGCTCCAGGGGGCGATTCCACAGCAAAGCGTCGGCGTGCGCGTCGGCGATTCGCATGCGCGTTACAATAGACGCATGCGGGTCAGCCGAGAGGAAATGCGTTTTGACTTTGGCGGCGCCAAGTTTCGCCTCCCCAGAGACGCGCCTGTCTTGGGATGGATTTTCAATCAGTTTCTCTACGGCGAAGTGACGGGTATCCAGTGCGGACACTGGCTTTACCGAGCGCCAACGCTTGAAGCCGCCCGATTTTTCGCCCGACAGGCCAGCGAAGAACTCTCGCACGTCCAGCAGTTCGTTTCGTTGTTGTCGCTTGTCGGCGCGCGCCCAGAGCAGCCCAACCGCTGGGTGCGTTTTTTGGCAACCGGCGCCATGGGCACTGACTTCGCCGAGCACGTCGCCACCGAAATGGCCGTGGGCGAAGGACTGGTGCTCCAAGTCTTGTACGCGCTGACCGACACCATCGAGGACGAACGCATCGTCAAGACTTTGGAGGGCATCGCCAGGCAGGAAGAACGCCATGTGGCTTTTGGCGAAGAACAAACGGCCGCCCTTGTTCAGCGCAATCCAGCGTTGGCGAAGCGATTGCTCGGCCTCAACCTCGTCAGTTTCTGGGGCATCGAACGCATTGGCCGCCACGTGGCACGTCACCTCGACCCGACGCATGAAGTGCTTCGCCTGGCGCCGATGTTTCTGGCGAAGATGAAGGAGACCCTTTCGCTCCGACTTGAGCGTTTGGGACTCACGCCCAAGCCCATCGTCGAGCTGACGGCAACGCAACGCTCATGGCTCGTCTCAACCGCAGTGTTGTCCCGCCCTGCTGCGCGTCTCTTCGGCCGCCGGCGCCTTTTGACTGACACTTACCTCGCTGACCCCTCGCTGCTGGGCTGACGGGCTGACAAGACCGCCCGGAGTATGCGAAGGGTGCCCTGTGCGCCTTGTCGTGAACGGCCAGTCCCGCGAGTTGCCCCAAAAGGCCAACCAAGAGGCCACCATCGATGCCTTGCTGGTGTCGATGGGCGTGTCGGCAGGCCCTGTGGCTGTGGAAGTCAACGGAACTGTCGTTCGCAAAGCGCAGCACGCTGCGCATGTGCTTCGAGATGGGGACCAGATTGAAGTCGTGACGTTTGTGGGTGGAGGCTAGGCCGATGACCGACACCCCACTCACGATTGCCGGGCGCACCTTCACCTCACGCCTCTTCATTGGCACCGGGCACTACCCCAGCTTCGAGGTGATGAACCGCTGCCACGAGGCCTCGGGCGCCGAGTTGGTCACGGTCGCTGTGCGGCGTCTCGACCTCAAAGCCCAAGGGACAGAATCACTGCTGCATTGGATAGACACGAAGCGAATGACGGTCTTGCCCAACACGGCGCTCTGCTTCACCGCCGACGATGCGATTCGGACCTGCCACTTGGCTGCCGAGCTCGGCATGAGCCGATGGGTCAAGCTGGAGGTCTTGGGCGACCCTCAAACGCTGTTCCCAGACGTGGAACAAACCGTCCGCGCGGCCGAACGACTCGTGAAAGACGGCTTTGTCGTTTTGCCGTACACGAGCGACGACCCGATTACAGCGCGCAAGCTTGAAGAAGTCGGCTGCGCTGCGGTGATGCCCTTGGCTGCGCCGATTGGTTCGGGCCTGGGCATTCGCAATCCTCACAATCTTCGTTTGATTCGCGAGAAGGCCAAGGTGCCTGTCATCGTCGACGCCGGCGTCGGCACGGCGAGCGACGCCGCCATCGCCATGGAGCTGGGTTGCGATGCGGTTCTGATGAACACCGCCATCGCCAAGGCGCAGGAGCCCATCCGGATGGCACACGCCATGAAGCTCGCGGTGGAAGCCGGACGCGATGCTTTCCTCGCAGGACGCATTCCTCGGAAAGCCTATGGCGCGGCATCGAGTCCCATCGATGGACTCGTTACCTAGGCTGGTCGTCATCACGGACTGGACGCTGGATGAAAGCGTTTTGCTTTCACGCCTGGCAGAAGTCTTGGCGCTCGGCCCACGTGTGGGCGTGCAACACCGCCACCCTGGCGCTTCGGCGAAAGTGTTTCTCGAACAAGGCCGAAAACTCGCGGCGCTTTGCGAAAAGCATCGAAATCCTTTGTTCGTCAACGAGCGCCTCGACATCGCGCTCTTGCTGAACGCCCATTTACATCTGCCAACCCATGGGCCCAGCGTGAGCGACGTGCGCCCTCACCTCCTCAAAGGACGCTGGGTGAGCGCGGCAGTGCACAACATCGCCGAACTGAAAGCATCATCCGGCGCCGACTTTTTCCTCGCCAGCCCCGTGTTTGCAGCTGGCTCGAAGGTGAACGATGTGCGGCCAACGTTGGGTCCGACAGGGTTTTCGGCGCTTGCCAAAAGCACGACAACGCCCGTTTACGCCCTTGGCGGAATCACTGCAGACACCGCGCGCTCGCTCCCCGATGCGAAAGGTTTTGCGGCGATTTCCGGAATTCTCGCCGCGAAAGACCCAGCGGCTGCCGCCCGCACTCTGATTTCGTCGCGGCGCGCGTAGGGCAAACGCTAACGCTGACCAGACGGCGCGTTGGGGTGACGCAAGAGCATCTGTTTTAGCGACGGCTGTCGGCGAACGGTTTCCAAGCGCAACAGGTGCCCGATGAGGGGCGGCGGCGTCGCCGACCATCTCGCAAGGTTCTGAACCAGCATCGTCGAATAAGCACTCTTCCCGCAAAGTATCGCTGTGGAACGCGCATCCAGCGGAACCCCTACCAAAAGCGTCAGCGCCCGCCCCTCTGTCGCAACGATGAGCTCAACACGCTCCTCTGGCGTGCCCTGCGCGAACCGAGTTCGCAGGACTTCTCGGGCCGTGCGACGCCCCTGCTCTGGAACATCGCGGTCAATGGCAACTTTGTAGGACTCCATCGGGCGCCGGCCAATCAACAGTCGACGCAAGGACGTCTGTGAAATCTGGGGGTTTCGAATCAACCATCGGCGCACGCCCAGGTCCTGAACGAAAGCCGCTCGCCCCATGATGGCGTCGAGACCGAGCGGAGAGCGGTGGTGCCTGGCAATCAACCGCGCGTGCGTCAAGCCGGTGCGCGTGTTCTCCAAGACAGCCTTCACGACGGCAGGAAGGGGGTCGAAGCAGAATGCCGACAGGTCTGGCTCTTCCGCGGCGCGCGCCAACTTCTCCCGCTCGTCGGCCGTCTTTTCACGAAAGAGCGATTCAAACCGCGCACGATGTATCGGCGTGTCCGAGTCGCTCTCGGCTTCCGGGACGTCCTCGGATGGTTCTTGGCTATTTTTCTCGTCGCGAGTTAGCGCCGCGTCACCCGTCTCCGCAACCAATTCCCCTAGAGGTTCCGGAGGCGCGTCTTGATTGAGCGGTTCTAAAGGGGCGGGAGTCTCCACCCCTGCCGCGGGTTTTCCCAAAATCGCGCCCAGCTCAACCAATCGCTGAAGCACACCCGCCAGGCGCTCGGGTGGCAAGCCGGTGACAGCCGCCAGCTGCCTGGAGGGCGTGCGCCCATCGACCCGGCTCCACACGAAGCCTTCCTCAGCGGTCAACGGCAGCTTGGCCACGTTGACGGTCGGGTCTGGTTCCGGCACCCATTCACCCACGCCCCAAGACTACCTCTAACCCCAGAGTTCGCCTGCCTTGAGTGGGGCGAAACTGCTAAAGGCACCTCTCATGAATGGAGTTTCGGCCTTTCGCGCGAACAGCCTTGGCCGTCGGTTTGGCAATCGCTGGGCGTTGGCCGATTTCTCTTTTGAACTCGCGGCGGGTGAGTCGCTCCTCCTGACCGGGCCCAATGGTTCGGGGAAGACCACCCTGCTGCGACTTTTGGGGACTGCCACGAGCCCCAGCCGTGGGGATTTGTCCGTGTTTGGGCACGATGTGCGACAAGCCACCGAGAAGGTGCGCGGCCAAGTGGCGCTGTCTTCACACGCCAACTGTTTGTACGAAGACCTCACCGCAAAGGAGAACCTGACGCTCGTCGCCGGCGTTTGTGGCCACCCGCAGCCCAAGCAAGCAGCTGACACCGCACTGTCCCGTCTCAACGTGGCCGATCGCGCGGAAAGCATTGTTCGAACACTGTCCGCGGGCCTGCGACGCCGCGTGGCTTTGGCGCGTCTGGGCCTCCAAGCCCCCAGGCTGGCATTGCTCGACGAACCTTTTGCCGAACTCGACACCCGCGCCATCGATGACTCGCTTCGCTTCATTCGAGAGCTTCAAGCGCAAGGAACCAGCGTCGTCATTGCAACGCATCTCCTTGAACCGGCAAAAGGACTCTGCCAGCGCACGCTGGCGCTCGCTGCGGGACGGCAGGTGGCCGCATGAGCCACCCGCTCGACTTGTCGCGGCCCGGATTCTGGGCCCAACTCACTTGGGTCCTCCGAAAGGAGGCCTGGCTCGAATGGCGCACGCGCGCGCGCGCCGCGGCGTTGTTCACATTCGCCCTGGCGACGCTTCTTCTGTTTTCGTTCGCGGTCGGTCCCGACGCGAAGGCGCTTGCCAAGAACGCCAGCGGCTACCTTGGATTGGCACTGCTTTTGGCGAGCACCTTGTCGCTCTCCGAATCGATGCGGGTGGAACGCGAAAACTTGGCGCTCGAGGGCCTGCTGCTTTTGCCCCTGGACGCTCGGGCTTTGTTCGTCGGCAAGGCCTGCGCCAGCGCGGCACTGTTGCTTGGCTTGAGCCTGGTCCTTCTCCCCTTGGCCCTGGCGCTGTATGGCATCTCGATCGCACTGGGTTGGACACAACTCTTGAGCGTTCTGGCGCTCGGGTCTCTGGCCATCAGCGCCCCCGGCACCCTTTACGCTGCGATCGCGAGCCGTGCCCGCGCGCGCGATGTGCTGTTGCCGCTTCTCTTGTTTCCTTTGCTCGTCCCCGCCCTTCTGTCGTTTTCGAAAGCGCTGCGCCTGGTGTTCGAAGGCGACCCCATGGGACAGCTCGCCTCATGGCGGGGACTGCTCGTCGCGTTCAATTTGGTTTATTGGAGTCTTGGATTCGTGCTTTTCCCCAAGGTCGTCGAGGACTGAATGTCAAAGACGTTGCGCGTCACTCTATGGTTTGTGGCCATCGCGGGTATCGCCTCGGGCGCCTACTGGGGTCTGGTCTGGGCTCCGCCTGACCGCGAAATGGGCGACGTTCAACGCATCATGTACGTGCACGTGCCCGCCGTCTGGATGGCGCTGCTGGCGGCCACGCTCAACTTTGGCGCTTCGGTCGCCTATCTGTTCAAGCCGCACGCCGCGACCGACGCCCTTGCAGAGGCATCGGCAGAAGTTGGTCTCGTTTTCGGCAGCATTGGCGTCGCGTTGGGTTCAATTTGGGGCCGCCCGACTTGGGGCGTCTGGTGGGATTGGGACCCCAGGCTCACTTCTGCTGCCGTCATGTTGATGGCCTACGCCGGCTACATGGCGCTGCGAAAGTTCGTCGACGACCCTGAGCGGCGGGCAGTGTGGGCCGCCGTCGCTGGCATTGTGACGTATGTCGACATCCCCGTTGTTTGGTTTTCAGTCCGCTGGTGGCGCAGTCTTCACCAGATGCAATCTTCCCCAAGAACGGTCGACCCTTCCATGGTGTTTGCCCTGCGCTGGAACGCGCTCGCTTTCTTGGTCTGTCTCATTCTGTTTCTCTGGCTCCGCTATGCGCTGGCGCGTCAGCGACAAGAGGCAGACGTTGCCCCACCGCCTCTCGCTCCGGTGATGCCATGAGCTTCACGATGGCCGTCGCCGCGGTGGGAACAGGCCGCATCGTTGGCGGTTGGGAATACGTTTGGGCAGCGTACGGCATTGCGTGGGCGGGGCTCGCGCTTTACGCGCTGTCTTTGGTGTGGAGACTTCGGCGATGAACGCTTCGCGGACCCGACTTCTGGCAGTCGCTGCGCTGGCGCTGGCGGGCGGCGCCCTGGCTTTCATTGCGTGGGGCGATCTCGAAAAGAATGTCATCTACTACTGGAGCCCCAGCGAGTTGCGCGCCAAGGCCGACACCGCGCGCGGCGCGACCGTTCGGCTTGGCGGGATCGTTCAGAAGGGCAGCATGGCCTGGGACAGTGCGCACACGACGTTGCGTTTTCGCGTCGCCGACCAAGCCGGAGAGAGCGCCACGGCCGTGGAGGTCGTCTCGCAAGAAACTCCGCCGCAGATGTTTCGAGAGGGCATTGGGGTCGTCGTCGAGGGAACCATTGAGCCCTCCGGCACATTTCGCGCCGCTCGGCTCATGGTGAACCACTCCAACGAGTACCGACCGCCGACGCCGGGCGCCAAACCTCAAGGTTGGGACAAGACATTGACCGACGCCGAGGGTGCATAGTGCTCCGCCGCAGCGCGGTTTTCATGACGAGGGGACGGAGCACGAAGTGGGAAACTTAGGCCACGCATTTGTCTTGTTGGGACTGGCGGCATCTGTCTTCGGCGCTGTCCTGGGGTGGTGGCGCCGCTCCGAGGTGTGGACCCGCCGTGCGGTGACGGCCTTCTTCGGATGCATGCTGGCCGCCAACCTCGTCATGGTTGTGGCCCTTCTCACCCATGACTTTAGCGTTCACTACGTCGCCTTGGTCGGCAGCCGTTCGACACCGACTCTCTTCACCATTGTTTCGCTTTGGTCAGCGCTGGAAGGCTCTATTCTTTTTTGGGGTCTCATTCTCGCTGGCTACATTTTCGCCTACGACCGTATTGAGTTTGCAAAGCGCGATCGCCAAAGCCACTTGGCGGCGCTTGGCACGATGTTGTCCGTCGCCACATTTTTCGCGCTGTTGATTGCCGGTGCAGCGAATCCGTTTGCGGCCGTCTCACCTGTTCCGGCGGATGGGCCGGGCCCCAATCCACTGCTCCAAAACCACATCTTGATGGTGATTCATCCGCCGATGCTTTACCTCGGTTACGTCGGCATGGCCGTGCCGTTCGGCATCGCTGTCGCCGCCATGCTGACACGCGAGCCGGCTGAGTCTTGGTTGTCCCCGCTGCGCCGCTGGACGTTGGTACCCTGGATGTTCTTGTCCGTCGGCATTTTGCTCGGCGCCTGGTGGGCGTACGCCGTGTTGGGTTGGGGCGGATATTGGGCGTGGGACCCCGTCGAAAACGCTTCGCTGTTGCCTTGGCTGACAGCGACCGCGTATTTGCACTCGACGCTCGCCCGAGAACGTCGACGCGTCTTGACAATGTGGACGCTGACCCTTGCCATCGTCACATTTCTGCTCACGCTCTTGGGCACCTTCATGACACGCAGCGGGGTGTTCAACTCGGTGCACTCGTTCACCCAGTCGGACATCGGGCCGGCCTTCTTGGCGTTTATTGCCGTCGCGACGCTCGGCAGCTTGGTTCTTCTCGCCTTACGCGGAAACAGCCCGATTTCAGGCGCGCATTTAGGGCGAGGTTGGTCTCGCGAAGGGGCTGTCCTCTTCAACAACCTGCTTTTCGTCGGGCTCACCTTCACCGTGCTTCTGGGGACCGTGTTTCCGCTCGTTGTCGACGCTGTACAAGACCGAAAGATTAGCGTGGGCGAGCCCTACTTCAATCGCATGGTCGTCCCGATTGGTTTGGCCATTCTTTTCTTGATGGGCGTGGGCCCTTCGCTGCCTTGGGGCGGTCAAAACCCCAAGGAAGCCCTTCTGCGCGTGCGGGCACCGTTTGTCGCCGCTGGCGTCGCGCTGGGCATTGCACTGGCGTTCGGCGCATCGGGCTTTCTTCCGCTGCTCACCTTCGCGCTGGCAGGCTTTGTGACGGCGGTCACGTTGCGCGAACTTTTTTTGCCGGCATGGGCGCGTCGTCGCGACAAGGGTGAGTCGTTCGGGAAAGCGGTTGTCGCGACGGCGGCGCGCGCGCCCAGACGGTTTGGCGGCTACGTCGTGCACTTGGGTGTGGTGTGCATCTTTGTCGCCGTTGCCGCCAGCAGTGCGTACCGTCAACACACGAGTGCGACGCTCGCCCGAGGAGAGACGTTTCAGCTCGGAGGCTATGTCATCCGCTTCTTGAGCCTTCAGCCGTCAGAGGCGCCTCACCGGCGCTCCATGGCGGCTTTGCTTGAAGTCCAAAGCCCCAACGGGCAGCGCGAGCAACTTTCACCGCGGATGAACTTCTACGCGCGAAGCACAGACCCCATCGGCACCCCGGCCGTCCGATCCGGGCTTCGTGAAGACCTCTATGTGTCGCTCTTGGCGTTTTCGCAGGAGGAAGGCACCGCGAGCCTCAACGCCTGGGTGTTTCCGCTCGTCGCCTGGCTTTGGTTTAGCCTGCCATTTTTCGTTGTGGGCACGTTGATTGCCCTATGGCCCCAGCGACGGTCGGCACTTCCTGCATCCGTCGATCCTCAGAGCGCCGCGCCATGACGCGCGTTGGCCTGGGCATCGCTTCGGCGCTGGTGGTTGCCCTGCTATTCGTTTTGGCACGCAGTTTTGGTCGCGATCCGCACGAAGTGCCATTCGGTTTGGAGAAGAAGCCCGCACCCAATTTTCGATTGCGCCCCCTCGACGGTGGCACCGAGCTTCAGCTTCAAGCGTTGCGTGGCAAGCCGGTCGTCATCAATTTTTGGGCCTCATGGTGCAACCCCTGCGCCGCAGAACACGCGGTCTTGGAATGGGGCGCCGAGCGCTTTGGCACCTCGACGCATTTCCTGGGAATCGTCTTTGAAGACACGCGCGAGAACGCGCTCGGCTTCTTGCGTGAGTACGGCACGCGCTTCACACAGCTGGAGGACCCACGTTCAAAAACGGCTGTGGATTTCGGCGTCGCTGGAGTTCCTGAAACGTACTTCGTTGACGCCGATGGCATCATTCGCAGCAAACACGTGGGGCCGATTCCTGTCGACACACTGGTGAAGCGCGTCGAAGAACTCCAAGCCTCGGCCGGAGCATCGTCTCGATGACACTTTGGTTCGCACTTTCGCTGTCCATCCTCGGCCAGCACAGCCCGCTTCAGGCGAACTCCGACCTGCTGGAACCCGTCCTGGAAGCGCGCGTTCAAAAGCTGGGCAAGCAACTGCGGTGCCCAGTTTGCCAGGGTGTCGCGATTGCGGACTCCCCTGCCCAGATGGCGCGTGCGCAATTGGATCGCGTCCGCGAGCTGGTGCGCCAGGGCCAAACCGATGAACAAGTTCGGGCCTACTTCGTGGAGCGCTACGGCGAGTGGGTGCTTCTGGAGCCGCGAGCACAGGGGTTCAATGTGTTGGTGTGGATTGGCCCCTTGGCACTTTTCGCGGTCGGCGCTTGGATGATTCTCAGGCAGTTTCGCGCGCCACCTGCGACCCACGTCGAGGCTCCCGAACGCGCTGCACCGCCCGTGGACACCGATCCCTACCTGAAACGCATTCGCGATGAGGTCCAGCGATGACATGGGTCCCGGCATTGTCCGTCTTGGGTGCGTCTTTGGTCGGGGCGATGATTTTCGCTTTGCGAACGAAACGCGCCAGCGCGCAAGCCCGAGACCCAGTGAAGTCCGCGGACGCCGAGCGGGTCCGCCAAAGCATTGAACAGCTCCGAGAGCTCGAAGCTGAAAGACATTTGCTCTCAGCCGATGCCTACGCTGCACGAAAGCTTGAGTTAGAGACCCAAGCCGCCGAAGCACTCCGGCGCAACGAAACCCATGCGCCATCCCCACCGGTCGCCACGCCAGAAGGCGGCGTGCGTGGCAACGGTTTCTTCGCACGGCATCCCCACCTTGTCGGTGCGGTGTGGGGAGGCGGAACCGTTCTGTTCCTAGCGGGTCTCGTTTTTTCCGCTTCTCGCGACCAGAAACCGCGAGAACCCACGCCCGTTGCGACTGCTGCCCCTGCTCAACCGCATCCGGACATCTCACAAGCACTGAACGCATCGGATGAAAACCCGCTGGATGTTGAAGCGGCCGCGGAGGCCGCGCATCTCGTCTTGCGAGGCGGCACGCCTGCCGAGGCGGAGGTTTACGTTCACCGCGCGCTTGCGGTTGACCCCTTCCACTCCGAATCCCGAGTCCACCGGGCGGTCATCTGGGCTGCGCAGGGGGACGAACGGCGGGCACGGGAAGAGTTGCAACGCCTGTCGCGCAGCTACCCGGATGCGCATGAAGCCGACCTTTTCTTGGGCATGTTCGCTGCTTCGCGAAACGACTTCGCGGCAGCGCTGCAAGCCTGGGAGCGGTTTGTGGCGCGTGCCCCCTCAGAAACCGTCCCGCCCCAGCTGCGCGAAGCCATCCGGCAGCTTCGTACCCGGCTCGGCTCCGGCAAATAAGCGCCTCTCCTTTGGAGACGCCCCCCGCGGCACAAAAAGGAACCGCCTGAGCCCTTGAAAGCAGGCCCAGGCGGCGTCTTGAAACTCGCAGCTGCGTGCTACTCGTTCGCCAGCTTGAACTCCACGCGGCGATTTTGCGTACGACCCTCAGGCGTGTCGTTCGTCGAAACGGGTTTCGTCTCACCCCACCCTTGGGCCTTCAGACGCGCGTCCGCCACGCCATCCTTGATCAGGAATTGGCGGACAGACTCAGCACGTCCCTGTGAGAGGGCCATGTTCTTGGCGTCATCACCCACCGCGTCGGTGTGGCCGTCCACTCGCACTGTCCCAATCTCAGGGTGGCTCTTGATGACCGCCGAGACGCGCTTGAGCAAGTCGAACGAGCGCGACTGAATCACTGCCGAAGCGGAGTTGAAGAACACTTTGTCGAGAATCTGAATGCCTTCGCCCGTCAACATGACCGCCTGCTTGATGGCGCAGCCTCCGTTCTCGGCAGTGCCTTTTTCGTCGGCGCACGTGTCGAGTCGGTCGACGATTCCGTCGCCGTCACGATCAGGGTCAGGGCATCCACGATTGGCGGCAGCACCCGCTTCGGTCGGGCAGCGGTCTTCGATGTCGGCGACGCCGTCGCCGTCGTTGTCCTTGTCAGGGCAACCGTCGGCATCCTGGAAGTTGTCCTTGTCCTCGGCCTCCATCGGGCAACGGTCAGCAGCGCCACTGACGCCATCGCCGTCTGGATCTGGATCCGAACAGCCGTCAAACTTCGACAGACCGGCGACGTTGGGGCACAGGTCCTTCGTGCCCAGCACGCCATCGCCGTCGGCATCCAAAGAGTCGGAGCACCCATCTTCATCTTCGTAGGCGTTGACGTTCTCGGGCTCCCTTGGGCAGCGGTCGCTGTCATCGGGGAAGCCGTCGCTGTCCGAATCGGCATGGGCATTCGTGACCGAGCCGAACCGAACACCGGCGAAGATGCGCCAGTCGGGCTGGCCCCACCCTTGAAGCAGTCCGACGCCTCCGCCGACAAACGGCACAAAACCCGAAGCCAAATGCCAAGCGGCCTGAGCTTTGAATTCGAGCGCTTGCTGCGTCAAAGACGTGTACGGCTGCGAAAGCCCCGTGAACGAAGAAATCGCTGCGTCCAACTCCAGCGGAATCCATGACGCGTCCTGCTCATGGAACCTAAACCCCGCACCGAACCGCGTGATGAGTTCGTTCTCCACAACAGTGCTCCCCACCGACAGGCGGTTGCGCAGCAAAGACACCGCAACGTTGGCCGCCAGGCGCAAACCACCGAACCGGCGAGACAGGGCCAGCTCTGGCGTCACAATCACGTTGCGATCGCCCAAGTAGTCCGTCACAGCGCTGGTCGGGAAGTAAATCGATGCAAGCAACGCCAAATCCACACCCTGTTGGTCGCTCCGAAGCAGCCGAACTTTGGGAATCAATCGGAGGTCACCAAGTCCCGCCGCTCGAATCGTCGAGAGCGGACCGAAACCAGATCCTGGGATACCCGCATCCCCGGCTTGGAACATGACCAGCGGAACCTCAAGAGAGATTTGCGCCCAATCAAAGAGGCCCAAGGCGCCAACAAGCGACGCACCCAAGCGCTCGGACACGAGCGCCCCAAGACGCTGACCGTCGCTCAACCGGTACACCGTCATGGGGTCGTTGGCGTATCCGGCCATCAAGCCAGCATCCCAAGACAGGTGAGAAAGGACGCGACCAAACTCGACGTCGATGATGGCGCCGCGATCCGGCGTCAGGCGAAACCGCTCAGCCGGGAAAGCACTTTGCGGTGGAGTCTGCGCGAACGCCGCGCCGGCGCTGAGCATGACCGCCAGCGCGCTCACACGCACTCTGCCACTGAGCCATCGATTCATGAGTCTCATCATCCCCTCTCGCTTCGATAAATGCAGTAGCTCCGAATTGGAGCGGCATAGGTCTACGCTGCCCGTATCGAAGTGGCGAGAAAAAAATGACGTCAGAACAAGGCCTGCTCAACGGAGCTGAGACCGGCTAGTTTGGGGACATGCCCACGCGATATTGGCTGATCAAAAGTGAACCCTCGGTCTACGCATACGCTGACCTGGAGCGAGAGCGTAAAACCGCATGGACCGGCGTCCGCAACTTCGAAGCACGGAACAACTTGCGACAGATGGCGCCTGGCGACCTGGCGCTCTTCTACCATTCCAACGAAGGCAAAGCGGTTGTCGGTGTGGCCCGCGTTGTGGGAAAGCCGGAGCCGGATCCGACCGCGCCAGGTCAAGACTGGGCGAGCGTCAACGTTGCCCCTCATGAAGGCTTCGCGGTGCCGGTCACACTGGAGGCCATGCGAACCGACGCCTCCTTGAAAGACTTGGCCTTGCTCAAACGTTCACGGCTCTCCGTTTCCGTCGTGACGGAGAAACAATTTCATCGTATTCGCGAGCTCGGCACTCCGGGCGTGTCTCGGCGCTAGGAAACGCGAACGAAGTTCCTCGGCGGAAACTTGGAGGGCAAAACATTCCTCCCCGTTGATGCAAACCAGCGGCACGCGATAGCGGTAGCGCGCCCAAAGCGCCTCGTCTTCCATAATATTCGTCACGCGAACGCGAATTGGGACTTCGGGGCGCAGCGCATCAAGCAGGTCGGCTACCTCTTCACAACGCCTGCAACCCGGCTTGACGTAAAGCTCGACGTTGACCTCAGTGGACGGCAGGATGGCGGCCTCCTTCTATGGTGACCCTTCAAGGTGACTTCCAAACCATGCCGCTTGGCGACTTGGTCGTCTACTTGGGCAATCGTCGTGCTACCGGCAAGTTGACCCTTCATCGGGGCGACACGCGAAAGGACGTCGTCCTCCGCGATGGAAACGTGATTGGCGCACATTCGAATCTGCCGCGGGAATACCTCGGTCAGTTCTTTATCAATCTCGGTCAGCTGACGGAGGATCAGTTCGCCAAGGCCTACGAGACCCAAAAAGAGACGCAAATCTCTATCGGTCGAATTCTCGTGATGATCGGCCTGGTCACAGAGCCGCAGGTTCAAAACGCGCTCAGCCTCAAGTATCGGGAAACACTCTTGTCAGCGTTTGAATGGCCGGAAGGTCAGTTTCTTTTCGATACCGATACCGGTGTCACTTCCGACGAAGGGGAATTTTCTGTCTCGCTTGCGCAGATCTCAAAGGAAGCTGCACTGAGGGACGCCGCTTGGCGGGCGATCCGCGCGGTCTTCGTCAGCGGAAGAATGACGCTCCGGGTCAATCGCGCGAATCTCCCTGAACCCCTTCGACCCGGGTCCCAAGACTCCCGCCTCCTCGATTTGGCGGAACAAGGCCTCACCGTGGACGAACTCATTCTCGCGCTTCACGCCACGGAGTTCGGCTTCTACCAGCGTCTTTTCGCGATGCACCGCCTTGAGGTGGTTCAAGCGGTTGCGCCGCGCGCATCGGTCGCCCCAGTGCAAATGCTCGGCGAGACGTCTCCTCCCGCACAGATCGCAGCGCATGCAAAACGTTTTCTGCAAATGGGCCAGCTTCGCGAAGCCGAATCCCTGGCGCGCCAAGCCCACGAACAGTTCGCATCGCCCGAACACGCCGCCCTGGTGAGGCAAACCGAAAAGGCGCTGCTGACACACCTCACTCAAGCATTGTTGGAGGGAGACAAGATCGCGTCATTGGCGGCGAACCGCACGGCGTTGACGGCGATGGAACTTGCGGCGCCCGAGCGTTATCTCTTGTCTCAGGTCGACGGGCGACGAACGATTCGCGCCATCGTTCAAGCCTCGCCGCTTGGACCGCTTGAGGCGCTCAAGTCCATGGACAATCTAATTTCCCGGAAACTGCTTTCGCTCCTGTGAAAGCACCCGCTGGGCGAACTGTTCGCGCGTCGACTGTGAAAGCCGCTCCAGGGAAAAGCGCATCGCTTCGCGCGCGAGGTAGGGCGCACGAATTTTCCAGCGCGGTCCGTTAACAACCACTGTCGCGACCGCAACCTTCGGCGCATCTTTGGGTGCAAACCCAACGAACCAAGAATAGTCCCGGAAGGGTTGGTGGTCTGCGAGCGAACCGGTTTTCCCGACGGCGCCTGCAACGCGATGCCCCCGCTCGCGGAACACCCGCCGCGCGGTCCCCTGAGTCACGGTGACTTCCAGCATCTCTGTCAGTTGAGCCGCTTGGGCTTCGCTCAAGACACGTTCGGCAGGCGCGTCGACAAGGACGTCTCGCTGGAGCACAACGGGCGCACGCCAAAGGCCACCATTTGCCGCCACGGCGGCGATGAGCGCACCGTGGAGTGGTGTGAGCCACACATCTCCGAACCCAGCGCCCGTCTCGGCCAGCCCCAGCGCGTCTTCGGGCACTGCCGCCAACGACTCATCCAAGGGAAGCGGGAAATCAATCGTGCGGTTGAAGTGAAAAGCCGCCGCCCACCGCTTAAGGTCTTCGGCCGCAAGGTGTCGATGCGTCAATTTCGCGAAGACACCGTTCGTGCTGTGCCCCAAGGCGTCTGCCAGAGAGGCGCAACGCCGGTCACGCGGGGAGTCTTTCAGGTGACGTTCCGAAATCCGGCGCTTGCCACCGAAATAGCACGCCTCGTCGCCCGGCGAGACGCCTGCCTCCAGCAGTGCCGCCGCAGTCACAATCTTGAAAACAGACGCTGCCGGGAACAGCGCGCGCACGGAAAGGCCCCGGACCGCAGGGCTCACCGCGGAGTGTTCGGCCATCGCCAAGACACGACCCGTTGACGGTTCAATCGCCACGGCGACCGCGTAGGGCGCATCGTGACGTTCAAGCAGCGCCTGCAATTTCTCTTGAAGGGTGACGTCGAGCGTCAACGCCTCCCATTCCCCAGCCACCTCGGCGACGTATTGATTCTTCTCTTTATGAAAAAGCGGTGCACCCGGTGCGGCTTTGGCCAGCGGCGGATTCGCCCGACGCGGAATCTCCCGCACGACTTTCGTGTCTGCCATTTCATCAATAGGCGTTGGGGACGCCGCGACGGGCCCCATCGAAACGTCAGGAATCGGAGACGACGATTCGGCGTGACTCGCCCCGAGGCATAACACCGCCCACGCCATGCACCCCGCCCGAAAAACACTTTGCGTCACGCTTCACAGTGTAGTCAGGGTCAGACGTGCGCCCAAAACAAGCGCCCCTCGCTTTTGTCCCACAGCAGCGTGGAATGCGCATACCCTGCGACAGCGATGCAGACGCTCTCCGACACACGCACCTTGACCGGCTTTGAACTTCGACGTGCTTTTGCTGGCGGGCGCGTCCTGGCCATCAGTGCGCTTTTTCTGTTGGGCGTAGCGGCCCTTGCATGGGCACTCACGCGCATGCACGTGTCCGCACCGGACGAAGCCCTGGAACACATGCGCCCGCAGCTCATCGCCACGCTGCTGGGAACGACGCTTGAGGGGGCGGAACCGTGGGCAGACTTCCCGCTCGCCCTTTTGGCGACGGTGCGAGTCGTTTTCTGGCTTCTCCCCGCCCTCGTCGCCTTGCTTGGATTCGATCAACTGTCTCAAGAACTCGACACGCGCTCCGTTCGCTATTTCACACTGAGAGTTCGACGCTCCGCAGTCCTGATCTCGAAACTGCTCGCCCAATCCGCGTTGGTGGCGGGCCTACTCGCGCTCGCCGCCTTGGCCGCGTGGGTGTGGCTTGTCGGCGCGTTCGAACTCCCCGTTCAGCAAGCTGGCGTTGGCGTTCTCCGGCTCTGGGCAGCGCTTTTCGCATCGTCCCTGCCCCCCGTCGTCTGGACAGCGTTTTGCTCAGGACTCACACGTTCCGCCCCATTGGCCTTGGCACTCGCTTTGATGCTGAGCTTCGTTTTCTGGGTCGTCGCGCTGGCCAATGCGTCTTGGATGCCCGAATGGCTGACGCCCAGCGGCTGGGGAATTCGCCTTCTGCGTTCGCCCACAGAAGCACTTTCGGCGCTGGGCGTGTTGCTCGCACACGCCATCGCGATGGGAATCATTGTTTGGCGCCACTGGGAAAGGCGCCCACTGTGAGTCATTCCGCTCTGCGCTTGGAAGGAGTCACCCACGCGTTCGGCGCAACACGCGCGCTTGAGAACGTGGACCTTGAGATTCCTTCTGGACGCTGCGTCGCACTCATCGGTCCCAATGGCGCCGGCAAAACAACAGCCCTTTCGCTCTGGGGCGGTTTTTTGCGACCCACGCGGGGAAGCGCCTCCGTTCACGGCCAGCCCGCCACCTTGGCGCAGCGGACGCTTGGCGCACTCATTCAGGATGCGGCGTTGCCGAATGCCGGTTCTGTCGGCGAAGCCCTCACCCTGCTCGCGCGCCTTTCGCGGGAGCCTCGCCCAGAGGCCGCCGCACGTGATGCGCTCGCGCGGGTAGGCTTGGCCGAGGCGTGGGACCGCCCGCCGCGTGCTTTGTCTCATGGCATGGCCAAACGCGCCGCCTTGGCGCAACTGATGTTCGGTTCACCCCCCACCCTTCTTTTGGACGAGCCGACCTCCGGCCTCGACCCTCGTTCTGCTGCCGAAGTCCGAATGCTTCTGGGCACACTGCGTCCGAACCGAACGCTGGTCATCTCCAGTCATCAGCTCGCTGAGCTGGAGCAGTTGTGCAACTGGGTCGTTGTCCTTGAACACGGGCGCGTCGTGTTTCAGGGCGACATGGACGCCCTCACTGCCGTGCGTGCGGAGATACGCATCGACGTCGCGAGTGGAGAGGTCCCTCTCTCGGAATTGCGCACGCTGCCCCATGTGAAGAACGTCGAGCTCGAGCCGTCGGGCCGCTTGCTCGTCCGTCACGATGCGCCGCGCGCCCCCGAAACCGTGACGACGCAAGTCCTCAAGATTCTGCTGAACAGCGGCGTGCAAGTCCGCAGCGTCGCGCTGGGGCAAGGACTGGAGAGCGGCTTTCTTAGCCTGCCGCCGTCTTCGGTGTCCGCGGCAGAAGCGGCAGCTGCCGCGAAGTCGTTCGCTGATAGCCCGCGTAGTCCGGGTACTTCGACAGACTGATTTTCTCCGTGAATGCAGCGGACCCTTGAAACAACAGGACCAACAAGACAGGCCCTACAAGACCGAAGTTCCAAACCGTTCCAGCGGCCGAAGCCCCCAGCGCGTAGATGCACACCCACTGCAGCTGCTCAAAAAAGTAGTTGGGATGTCGCGCGTAACGAAACAGCCCCGTCGTCAAAAACGGCAATGCCAGCCTCTCGCCCTTGGCGAGGGCGGCCCTTTTGGCTTGGTGAAATCGCCACTGCTGCTGGTCGGCCACGGTTTCCAAAATGAGCGCAGCACAGAAAACCAGCGTCGCCGCAAGATCGACTGTCCCCCACGAAGCACCCGCGTGCCTCCAGGCGACATCGGCAGGCAGTGAGATGAGCAAGAGCAGGATGTTTTGATAGGGCGCGATGAATGTGGCGTTGAACATCTGGAACTTCCGCGCCCCCATGCGTTCTCGAAGCAGGGGCCATCGGTAATCTTCGCCTCCCCTCGCGTAGCCGCCCTTTCTCCAAAAATTGAAGGTGAGGCGCGCGCCCCACGCTGCAACCAAAACGGCCATGATGTTCAAGCGCGTGTCCGAGAAACCCAGATCGGCGGCAAAAACGGCGACGTACAGGACGGGCAATACCGACCAGAGGCGATCCACTTGGGAATAGTTTCGGGTGATGAGGGAAACGCCGTAGGTCAGCACAATGGCCACTGCACATGCGCCGACAACGAGCGCAAGCGGATCTGTCCAGAACTCCACGCGTTGCCTCCACCCCGAGGGTCCGGCGCCGACTCTAGTCTGGATAGAACATCGGTTCGCGCTTTTGAACGAAGCTCCTGATCACCTCGAGCGCCGCGGGCGAGGGACTCACGAACTGCACGCCGACGCCGGGGAAGATTTCAGGGTTCTTGTCATTCACTTCGCGCACCCAGCGAACCACCCCCTGTACGCGCAAGACCTGTCCGCCCGGAATGCTGAACTGCAAATCCACAGGGGTCCCCTTGGGCGGACATTGAACCGTCGCGATGAACAAACCGCCTTCGCTCAGGTTGGTCGAGAACCCCACGTAGAAGTTCGAGTCACTTTTGAGGTCCACCGACGCCTGCATCTGAACCCGTGGTACCTGGGTGCGAACGCTGGGCAATGCGGGAGGCGAGGTGCGTGTCACGGGTTTATCTCCTTGTGCGGCAGATTTCGCCCCGGTGTCTGATCGGGCTTGCACCGCAGCGATGGCTTGTTCCGCCACACGCACGGCTTCGACCAACGCGCCGAGCTGCGCATGCGCAGATGACAGGGTGGCCTGCGTGCTCTCAGCCGCACGCTTGCGGGCTTGAATGACCTCGGTCCTCGCCGAAAGCGTTTCGCCCAGGAGCGCCTGAACGTCTGGAAGCGTCGGCGGCGTGGAAAGCGCACGCGCTGCAGCAGCCAATGCGGGCTTCCCGCGCATGTCTTGCGGCAGCTTGTCCAAAGCAGCCTTGGTGGCTACTGCGCGAGGCAAGAGTTCCTGCGCCGAATGCGTCAGTCGCTCCCATTCGGCCAAGAGTTTCGATTCCCAGGCGCCCGCTTGCAGCTCAGCGCGAGCGAGTGTCTTGACGTCCAAGGGAGGCGGCGGACTGTTCGTTGCCGTTTTCGTCACCTGGGGAAGCTGAGTCCACTGGCGCGCATTTCGCAATATGTGCGCAGAGATGTGTCGCGTGTCGGACAAGGTGCACCAGCCGATGCCCCGTCGCGTCGCAATACGCGAAAACGTCCTTTGAAGCCGCGGGATCGTCGGCCCAAAGCTCCACGTGATCACCGGGCGCCACGCAGGCCATCGCACGTGCGAGGTCGATAATCGGAAGTGGACACGCCTTGCCGCGCGCATCCACGCGGTGCGCTGGAATGCCATGAGACACGCCCTGCGCATGCCTTCCCCGACGCCAGAAAGCAAGGCTCGCGCCATCGCCAATCGTCTTGCACCCCAGAATTGGCGTTTGTTATGCCCTCTCCCATGAAACCCAACGTCCTCGTCGCCTTGTTGGTGGGAAGCGTTCTCGGATTTGCTTTGGGGCGCGCCACCACTCCAGAAGCCACAGCGCCCAGTCTTGTCGCACAGGCACCCAAAGGCCGCGCGGAAGGCGGTGTGCCAGCCGGAACAGATGCGGCGCAACGACCCGCTGACGACGGACGCATCCGTCGGGTTCCGATTGAGGGTTCCCCTGTCCGCGGCCCTGAGTCCGCGCTTGTCACCCTGGTGGAGTTCACTGACTACGAGTGCCCCTTCTGCTCCCGAGGCGACCGCACCGTAGCGCAGCTCGTCGAAGAATACGGTTCCAAACTTCGCCTGGTCTTGAAGCAATTCCCCCTCAACCAAATCCACCCCCACGCCAAGGGCGCAGCGATTGCCGCATTCGCCGCCGGCGAGCAGGGCAAGTACTGGCAGATGCACAGCAAGTTGTTTGAGAACCAGAAGCAGCTCAATGACGCTGACCTCGAACGCTACGCGAAGGACATCGGCCTAGACGTGCGCCGCTGGAAGGCCGCCCTGGCAAAGCCTGAACTCGCTCAGAAGGTTGCCGCAGACCAGGCCCTTGGCGAATCCGTCGGCGTGAGTGGAACACCCGCGTTTTTCATCAACGGACGGTTTCTGTCCGGCGCCAGGCCACCGGAAGCGTTTCGTCGAATCATTGATGAGGAACTGACCAAAGCTGAGCAGCTGGTGGCGCAGGGTGTCGCCCCAACGCAAGTCTACGCGCGCATCATGCAGAACGCTGCCGCGGGGACTCCGAAACCGGGTGCTGTCCTCCAGAAAGTCGATGTTCCTGAGGACGCGCCGTTTGTTGGACCCAAGTCAGCGAAAGTCACCATTGTGGAGTGGTCTGATTTCCAGTGCCCTTTCTGCAAGCGTGGCGGCGACACCGTGAAAGATTTGGCGCAGCGGTACCCGAACGACGTGAAAGTCGTTTTTCGGCACCTGCCCCTTTCCATGCACAAAGACGCGCAACTCGCTGCAGAAGCAACCATGGCGGCGCATGAACAAGGGAAGTTCTGGCAAATGCACGACAAGCTCTTCGCCAACCAAAGCGCGCTGGGCCGTGCCGACCTGGAGCGCTATGCGTCGGAGCTCGGCCTCGACATGGCGCGTTTCCGCGCTTCACTCGACAACGGACGTCACCGGGCGCGCGTCGCCCAAGACGCTTCGGCCGCCAGCGCGGCCGGTGTGACCGGAACACCCACGTTCTTCATCAATGGACGGAAAATCGTCGGCGCCCTCCCTGCGGACCAGTTCAATGTTCCTGAGGAAGTCGAAAAGGCGAACAAACTTCTCGCCAGCGGGGTGAAGATGGACCGCCTCTACGAACGCCTGGTTAGCGGACGCGACTAAGCGCGCCTCTGAACAACGACATCGGCGTGAATGTGTGCTGCCGGTGGCGCGTGACGCAGTTCTCTCCGAACTGCCCTACGCTTGAGGTGCATGCACCCAAGCTTCACCGTTCGCCTCCTTCGCCAGCTCAGGGTGAGGCA
>JBJXGM010000057.1:0-67398 GCA_046155985.1 Myxococcaceae bacterium
AAGCAGCGTGCGGTTTTGTTGCTGCGCGATGTTCTCGGCAGTTCGGCCCAGGAATGCGCCGCCTTGCTCGAAACTTCGGTGGCGTCCGTGAACAGCGCTCTTCAGCGCGCCCGCGCAGCCTTAGAGCAGGTGCGCCCTCCGCCCGTGAAGATTGAAAGCGAGGCGCAACGAGACCTGTTGGCGCGATATGTGCGGGCTTGGGAAAACGCCGAGGTCGACGCGCTGCTGGCCCTGCTCGCAGACGATGCCACGTTGGCAATGCCGCCGCTGCGTGCGTGGTACCATGGGCATGAGGACATCGAGCGTCAGCTGCGCAGCATGGCGATGCCGCCCGAGTCCAAGGGGACGCGGCGCTTCCAATTGACATCGGCCAATGGTCTGCCAGCCGTGGCGGTGTGGAAAAGGGATTCGGCGACTCAGTTGTTCCAGGCGGAAGCGATCCAGGTGCTTGAAATCTCCCCAGATGACCGAGTCAGGGCGATCACCGCATTTATGGATACCCGCATTTTTCCTTCGTTTGGGCTGGCGACCGAAATGAAGGGCCCCTAGCCACAGCGGCTCACAAGGCGGTCTGGTCTCCGTTGAGAGGAGCGGGGATTTGCGCATTCCCCCTTTCCTCAGGTAGACAGCCGCGCGTCCGATTTACCAGTGAATCGGGTGTTTTTTCTCGCGTGGGAGACCGTCGTCAGCCGGTCGCTTGGACTACGCATCGAAAGGCAGTTTGTAGGCGATGAAAAAGGTTACCGGCCAGATAAAACTTCAGATTCCTGCGGGGAAGGCCAACCCCGCTCCGCCCATCGGACCGGCCCTCGGTCAGCAGGGCGTGACCATCATGGAGTTCTGCAAGCAGTTCAACGCGGCGACTCAAGCACAGGCAAAAGAAGGGCTCATCATCCCGGTCATCATCACGGTGTACCAGGACCGCTCTTTCACGTTTCTGCTGAAGACGCCGCCGGCTGCCGTTCTGCTCAAGAAGGCGGCGGGGCTTCACACCGAAAAGAAAAAGGGTTCAGGCGCGCACAAGCCTGGCAAGGAAAAGGTGGGCAAAGTCACGCGCAAGCAGCTCGAGGACATCGCGCGTCTCAAGATGCCAGACATGACCGCTGCCTCGCTTGAGGCTGCCATGAGCACCATCGAGGGCACGGCGCTCTCCATGGGCATCGACATCGCCTAACCCCAACTCTTTCTCACAAGGACTTTTAATCATGGCTCACACAGCAAAGAAGTACCGCGCTGCCGCCGAAAAGGTGGACCGGACCAAGCGCTACACCATTGAAGAAGGCTTCAAAGTTCTCAAAGAAACGGTGGATCTTCGCAACGTGAAGTTCGACCAAACGGTCGACGTGGCCATCAACTTGGGCGTTGACCCCAAGCACGCGGACCAAATGGTTCGCGGTGCCGTCGTGTTGCCCCATGGGACCGGCAAGACTCAGCGGGTCGCAGTGTTCGCCAAAGGCGAGAAACAGCGCGAGGCCCAGGATGCTGGCGCCGATGTCGTTGGCGCTGACGACTTGGCCAAGAAAATCGAAGAAGGCTTCATGGACTTCGATACCGTCATTGCGACGCCCGACATGATGGGCGTCGTCGGTCGCCTCGGTAAAGTGCTCGGACCCCGCGGCTTGATGCCGAACCCAAAAGTCGGAACCGTGACGCCCGACGTGGCACGTGCGGTTCGCGAGGCGAAGGGCGGCAAGATCGAGTTCCGCGCGGAAAAAGCGGGGATCGTTCACGCGCCAGTGGGGAAGGCGTCGTTCACGGCCGACAAGCTGCGCGAGAACTTCAACGCCGTCATCGACTTGGTGATGAAGCTCAAGCCGGCCACGGCGAAGGGTGTGTATCTCAAGGGCATCGCTGTCTCGACGACGATGGGCCCCGGCGTGAAGATCGACACCAGCGAGATTTCGGCGCGGTACCGATAAGCCGAAGCGCTCTGTCGTAGACATCGGCACGTGGTCAACCCCAAGCTGGGCCCCATTTTCTTGGGGGTTCGCGTGCCTCGTTTCTCCATCGCCTGGGTGCTGCTGCTGCCTGTTCTCGCGTTCGCGCAGCCCATTGCAGCGGAGCAAATTCCAGATTCGCTGAGGCCGTGGGTTCCATGGGTCTTGGACGAAGCCGCCGCAGAAGTACGCTGCACGCGCCTGCACCAGGCTGAGACTCAACGTTGTGCTTGGCCAGGGAGGTTGGAGCTCACCCTCGACGAACGGGGCGGACGCTTCAGTCAGTCTTGGTGGACCGAGCGAGAGGAATGGGTGGCGCTGCCCGGGGACGCGAAACGTTGGCCGCTGGATGTTCGAGTGGATGGCCTGCCAGGGATTGTTTCCGACCGTTCGGGCACACCCGCATTGCGGCTCAAGGCCGGGCGACATGTCTTGAGCGGGACGTTTGCGTGGGACTCGCTTCCCGAAGCACTGCGCGTGTCTCCTGACACGGGCTTGGTGGCGTTGACATTGCGCGGCGCGCGCGTTGTCGCTCCTCAGCGCGATGAAGAAGGGCAGCTGTACCTCAGCCAGACGGATCGCCGCTCAGAGACGGACGATTTGGAGATTTCGGTCGTCCGAAAAATGACGGACGAGGTCCCCCTGTTGCTCGCGACCCGAATGGAACTGCGTGTTTCCGGCAAGAGCCGCGAGGCGGTTCTGGGACGTGTCCTGCCCCCCGGATTTTTGCCGCTGGCGCTGTCGAGTCCATTCCCGGCACGGCTGGAAGCCGATGGGCGCCTCAGGCTCCAAGTCAGGCCTGGGACTTGGGAGGTAACGCTCACCGCACGCAGCGCAGGGCCGGTGCAACAGTTGACGCGGCCACAACCGGACGGACTTTGGGCAGAGGGCGAAGAGATTTGGACGTTCGAGCCCAAGCCCGCTTTGCGGCTGGTCGATGTCGAGGGGGTTTCGGCGGTGGATCCGCAGCAGACGCGCCTGCCCGAGGAATGGAAGCGTCTGGCGGCTTATCCACTCAAAGTGGGCGACGTGCTCATTCTCAAAGAGCGGCGCCGCGGTGATTCTGACCCTGCGCCAGACCAACTGCACCTGTCGCGCCAGCTTTGGATGGACTTCGACGGAGGGGGCTACACAGTCAATGACACCCTCACCGGACGCTTGCAGCGCACGTCGCGCTTGTTGATGGGCCTGGGGACCGAGTTGGGTCGTGTGGAGATGAACGGAAGGGACCAATTCATTACAAAGCTGGAAGATGGGCTTCCCGGCGTCGAGGTGCGCGACGTCCAACTTCAGGTCAAAGCCGACAGCCGAATTCCAGGCGCGCGAACGGACCTCTCCGCAGTCGGCTGGCAGCACGACTTTCAATCGGTCGAAGCCACGCTGAATTTGCCACCGGGATGGCGGCTGCTTCACGCCACGGGTGCCGATGAGGTTCCCGGAACATGGATTCGCCGATGGACGTTGCTCGATTTCTTTTTGTTGCTGATGACCGGTCTCGCGTTGGGCAAGCTCTTTGGCGCACGTTGGGGCGCCCTCGCGCTGGTCACACTGGCGCTCATCACCCACGAAGCGGATGCGCCGCGGTGGTTGTGGCTCGCTCTGCTGGCGGGCGAAGCACTCGTTCGTGTGTTGCCGGAGGGTCGGGTGAAACTGGCACTGCGGGGCTATCGCTTGGGTGTCGCTGTCACCCTGGCATTGTCGGCGCTCTTCTTCGTCGCCAAGGACGTTCGGGCGGGGTTGTATCCGGCGTTGGAACGACCGTATCAGTCGGTGAGTCCAGTGGCAGGGCTGGCGGCGGAAGTGCAGCTGGAAGAATCCCAAGCCCCTCAAGCCCCCGCGGCAGCGGATGAAGGTCGAGCGGAGCAAGCCACGTCGGATGCCGTTTCGGATGCGGCTTCGAGCGTTGGAAACATCGTCGCCGGGTACAAGGGTGGCAAGCCCAAAGAGGACTTCGGGCAAGCGGTCCTTCGTCGCAAGGCCAATCGCCAGGTTGCCCAAGACGTCGATCGATCAGTCAATGTGCAAACGGGTCCGGGTCTGCCCCAGTGGAATTGGGACCAGGTTTGGATTCGCTGGAACGGGCCGGTGGAAATGGGACAACGCTTGCGGTTGTATTATCTCTCGCCAATCGCAAATCTCTTTCTGGCGCTGCTTCGATTCGTTTTGGTGACGCTCCTGGTGGTTCGGCTGTTGCCGATTCCTCAGGCGCGTTGGCTGACCTGGCTGGGGCGCGCGTCTCCGGGGGCTGTTGTTTTGGCCTTTGCCCTGGTTTTTGGGGTGCCCGGTCCGGCGGACGCTCAATCACTGCCCTCGAAGGAGCTGCTCGACGAACTTCGCGCGCGACTGCTGAGGCCGGCCGCCTGCCAAGACAACTGTGCCACCGCCGGACGGCTGCTGCTGGAGGCCAGCCCTTCTGCGTTGACACTCCGCATGGAGATTCACGCGGCGGCAAACACGGCGGTGCCGCTTCCGGGCCGCGCGGAGCAGTGGCTTCCGGAAACTGTCACTGTGGATGGCAATCCATCGCCCGGTGTGTACCGCTCGGAAGAGGGTGTCTTGTGGGTGCCGCTGCGCCCTGGGGCCCACCAAATCGTGCTGCAAGGTGCGCTGGCGCGTGCCGAGACGGTGCAGGTGGCGTTGCCGCTTCGGCCTCACCATGTCGCCGCGAAGCTCAGCGGGTGGACGTTGGCAGGGCTTCACGAAGACGGTTTGGCCGACGCAGATCTTGAGTTGACGCGCGTGCGAGCCGCAGCCCAATCTCCCGGGGATGAGCGATTTCAAGCCGGCGCCCTTCCGCCTTTCGTGCACGTTCGGAGAACGCTCGCTCTCGGTCTCGACTGGGAGGTGAACACGGAGGTGGAGCGGGTGAGTCCGCTGGGCTCTGCCGTAGTGCTGGAGGTGCCCCTGCTCCCCGGGGAAGCGGTCACGACGGACACGCGTGTTGTCAACGGCAAAGCCCTGATCAACTTGGGCGCGAACGCGAGCCAAGCTTCGTGGCGTTCAACACTGCCGCGCTCCGACGCGATTAGACTGACGGCACCGCGAGAGGTCGCGTGGGTAGAAATCTGGGAAATCGACGTGAGTCCGCTCTGGCATGCCACGCTTTCAGGGATTCCACCGATTCATCGAGGAGAAGGCGATCGAGAAGTACTTCCGGTGTTACGGCCGTGGCCGGGGGAATCGGTCGATGTTCGTGTTCAGCGGCCGCAGGGGTTGTCGGGCCAGACGCTCACCATCGACCAAACACGGCGCTCGATTCGACCTGGTCTGCGCGCAACTGATGTGGAACTGACGCTCAGCCTGCGGAGCAGCCGCGGCGGACAGCATGCCGTGCTGCTGCCCGAGCGCGCACTTCTGCAGTCGGTCAAGCTCAACGGGCGTGAACAGCCGATTCGCCAAGAGGGTCGAAAAGTCGTGGTCCCCGTGTCTCCGGGAGCCCAAACCGCGGCCCTCGTGTGGCGCGAGCCCACGGGAATCGGAACGATCTACCGCAGTGCATCGGCGGACCTTGGGACCCCGAGCGTGAATGCACACACCGCGCTTTCGCTTTCGAAAGGGCGTTGGGTGCTTTTCGCCGGAGGGCCACGGCTTGGACCGTCCGTCTTGTTTTGGAGTTTGCTGCTGGTGTTGCTCGTGACCGCCTTTGGGCTCAGCCGGTCGACGCTGGCGCCGTTGCGTTTCTACGAGTGGGCGTTGCTTCTGGTGGGACTCTCCCAGGTGCCCTTGGTGGCTGCGGCAGGGGTTGCAGGATGGCTTTTGGTTTTGGGATGGCGTGGCAACCATGTGCCAGCATCACGCGCCGCGTTCAACGCGCGACAGGCACTTCTTGCGGCCTGGACCGTCGCCGCGCTTCTCATTCTTGCCGCGGCAATTCGGGAAGGTTTGCTGGGTCGTCCCGACATGCAAATCGCGGGCAATGGCTCATCGTCGAGCGAGCTGCTTTGGTTCGACGACCGCACGGGTCCCAGACTCTCGTCGGTGTGGGTGTTTTCGGTTCCAGTGCTCGTTTACCGGCTTGCCATGTTGGCGTGGGCGATTTGGATCGCGCGTGCCCTGCTGAAATGGCTGCGTTGGGGATGGGGCCAGTTCACGGAAGGTGGCCTCTGGCGGCATCTTGAACGCGTGCACCGTGGCCCACCTCCGCCCCCGGTGCCGGGGAAGTAGCTCAGTAGTTCCGATCGAACTTGGGCTTCGCTGATGCCACCGGTTCCGTCGGCGGAAAAACACGCTCGCGCAAGGCCTCGGTGCGCCGGCGCAGGTGTGCATCGCCGCCTGACAACAATGTCGCGAGTGAGGACTCTCTCAAGGCCCGTTGCAAGTCACCGCTGGACTCTGAGCGGCGGGAGTGCTCGACAAGCTGTTGTGCGAGCGCTGCACGGGCCTGGGGCCCGGGCAAGCTGTCGTCAGGTCGGTAGGCGAATGCGCAACGCCAGCGGCGAATCGCCACAGGGGCGTTGCCCCCGACAACGTCGGCTTCCAACTGTGCGAGTAGCGCTGTTGCATCAAGCGCAAGGTTCTTGGCCTTTCCCTCGGGGCAACGGGGGTCTTCGGTGGGGCTTAAGCCCTTGGCCGCGAAAATGGGGCCATCGAGGTGCTGAAGCTCCGCCATCAAGGCGGGCATTTCTCGTAAATGCCCGCTGGGGCCGTGGATGTCGACGAACGAGGGCACGCCCTCTGAAACCAAGTAGTCTTCTTGCGCAGCACGGTTGAGACTGTGGTGCGCCAGCGCCCAATCTGCCAGACCGGCGACATCGATGATTTCGGCGGTTCGCAAGACGAGCGCTTGCCCGCCCAAATCCGGAAAAGCGATGAGTGGCCGTTTCTGCCCCATGGCGTCAATGACCGGCTTGAGGCGTTCGAAGTTGCCAGCAATGAAGGCGAATGGCAGTTGCGGTAAAGCACGCACGCGTTGCCGCTGTGTCAAAGTACTCCAGCCTATCAGCGCGACGGCCCCTGCCAGCGACAGGCGTAGGCCCAAGTGCCCATGGAACTGGCGCGCGCGGCTCACCGCAGCGCCGATGGCGGCCGCCAACGCCGGAACCGCGGGCACGAGAAAACGCCACTCGCCCATCCAGTCGCCCTTGGCGGACCAGGCAAACCCAGCCAACCCACCCGCAACGACGGCAGAGATTGCGCCAATGCGCCCCGCGACGGGCAGGCTGAGCAGTCCCATTCCTATAAGCCATTTGTATTGTCGGGCGAATCCGGCGAGGTAGTTCGCTCTGCCGAAGTCCCAGCCACGTTTCGCCCAATAGGTGTTGGGAACGAAGTCCGCGAAGTGGACCCAGCGAAAGAGCGACCAGCCAAAAAAAGGAAGAAGCGCGAGAGCGGCAATGAAGATGTCCTGACGCCCCAACGCCCGATGCGAGCGCTTCTTAGCGAGCACCCACAAGAGGCCTCCAAGCGCCGCCAGCATTGGCGCCTCGGGCCTGGTGATCGAGAAGAATCCCAATAAGACGCCCGTCCAAACGCCGCGCCCCGCACGAAATTCGCGCAGGCCCACCGCTCCGGTGGCGGTCATGAGAAACGCGAAGAGCCCCACCTCCATCCCAGATGCGCACCACGCCACGAATGACGGGAACGCGGCGGTGAGCCAGGGCGCAATCGCATCGCGCCATTCGGGTGCTCGCCCTTGGGCGGCGGCCGGCCAGGCCCCCAACAGCGCGGTCGCCAATGCCCCGAAGGCAATGCCCCAAAACTTGGCCCAGGCGACGCCGGAGAAACCGCTCCAAAGGCCAACCGCGAGCCAGAGGGTCCACGTCGGGTTAGAAAAGGCCTCAACGGTTTGCGAGTCAGGGGTCGCCCGAAACCCTTGTCCTTCCAGGAAAGTTTGTGCAAAAGCGATAGAAATAGCGGCGTCGTCAACGACGGGCCATTGCAGCCAAAGGGCATGGGCGACGAAGCCACCGCCGGCCAAAACGGAGAGAAAAAGCGCGCCCCAGGATTCGAGCCTTGACGGTTGGGCAGGAGCGGCAGAGAGGGGGTGGTCGAAAGTCAAAGTCAGCCCCCTTTACAAAGGCTTGGGTCGCGGTTATAGGCCCCCGCTCCGGTCATACCTGGTTCAAGACAGCAGGGACCCCAAAAGGGAAGAGGGAAATCAGTTGGCAACCGCAAAAAGCGGTCTGAGCCCTCCTCGCTCCAGGGGTCGAAACGGCGGATGGATTCGCTGCCCTGCCGAGACTACGACGCGCGCGGCCCATGGTGGGTCCTCTCGCTCTGACGCTCTGGCCCAGGCACATCACCTCCGAAGTTTGGGGGATGGGCAAAGGAGGTGAAGGACAGATGCTGAAGAGCGAGAAAGAAACCGTCATCAAAGAGCTGAACGACAAGTTCAGCCGAGCCACGACAGCGATCGTTGCCGAATTCGGCAAGGTCGACGTGGCGACCGTCACCCGCCTGCGCAGGAAGTTTCGCGAGGGCGGCGTCGAATACAAAGTCATCAAGAACACGTTGGCGCGCCGAGCAGCAAAAGGCACGGCCTTCGAGCAAATCGCCGACGATTTCGTCGGACCTGTCGCGTTGGCATTGGGTTACGCCGATGTTGTCGCGCCAGCGAAGATTCTTTCCGAGTTCATCAAGGACTTGGAAACCATTCGCGTCAAAAGCGCTGTGGTTGATGGCAAGAAGGTCGACGCAAAAGGTGTTGAGGCTCTCGCGAAGTTGCCGGGACTCCCGGAACTGCGCGCGAAAATCCTCGGCATGCTCACACAGCCTGCTGCCAAGTTGGTCCGCACAATTGCGGCACCGGCGGGTCAGTTGGCCCGCGTGTTGGCGGCAAGACAAGAGAGCTTGAGCAAAGCCGCATAGCGGCCGAGCCGATTTTTGAAGGAAACCCAAAACCGTCTTCGGTGCAGCAGGCGAAGACAGAACGAACTTAGAAGGAAGAGGAAACAATGGCTGATTTGAACGCAATCGTGGATTCGCTGTCCTCCCTCTCGGTGATGGAGGCTGCGGAGTTGGTGAAGAAGTTGGAAGAGAAGTGGGGCGTGTCGGCGGCTGCCGTCGTTGCCGCGGGTCCTGCAGCCGGTGGTGCAGCAGCAGCACCCGCCGAAGAGAAGACCGAGTTCACGGTCGTCTTGGCAAATGCAGGCGCGAACAAGATCAACGTCATCAAAGAGATTCGCGCCATCACGGGCTTGGGTCTCAAAGAGGCGAAGGACTTGGTCGAAGGCGCTCCCAAGACCGTCAAAGAGGGCGTCAACAAGGACGACGCCAAGAAGATCAAGGAGCAGCTCACGGCAGCTGGCGCCACGGTCGAAGTCAAGTAGGCGAGAGGCCTCGCTCGAGGGGAGAGCGCTCTCTCTCCTCGGGCCATGGGGCGCATCAAGAGAGCCGGTGTCCCTCGAGGAAGGGGCACCGGCTTTCCGACCTTGCTGAGTGGGCGTTTTCCTCGGCTGCTAGCGGTTTTTTAAACGGATTCTTTTGCCCCCGCTGATCGGGGAGCTTTTCGGAGAAGAGATGCCGCCGTCGATCCAGAACAACTTTCGCACCCGCAAAAACTTCGCGAAGATCCCCAAGACTGTCGACATCCCCAACCTCATCAACATCCAGAAGCAGTCCTACGAGAAGTTCCTTCAGGCGGACATCGCGGCGGACAAGCGTGAGGACCTTGGGCTTCAAGGCGTGTTCAAGTCGGTGTTCCCGATTCGGGACTTTAACGAGACGTCTTCGCTGGAGTTCGTCAGCTACCACCTCGAGAAGCCCAAGTACGATGTTGACGAGTGCCACCAGCGTGGCATGACGTTCAGCGCGCCCATCAAGGTGGTTGTGCGCTTGGTGGTCTGGGACAAAGACGAAGAGACCGGCGCGCAGTCAATTCGCGACGTCAAAGAGCAAGAAGTGTACTTCGGCGAAATCCCGCTGATGACGCAAAACGGTACGTTCATCATCAACGGCACGGAACGCGTTGTCGTGTCACAGCTTCACCGAAGCCCTGGCGCATTCTTCGACCACGACAAAGGCAAGAGCCACAGCTCCGGCAAGTTGCTCTACAACGCCCGCATTATTCCATACCGTGGTTCGTGGATTGACTTTGAGTTCGACCACAAAGACTTGCTCTACGTGCGCATTGACCGGCGCAGAAAGCTGCCCGCTACGGTTCTAATCCGCGCGTTGGGTGCGGTGCCCGACACCGCGAAGAAGAACCCCGTCGAATTTAAGGGCGGCACCGAAGAAATTCTCAACTACTACTACGCGACCGAAGTCATCTACATCAACGGCCGCGAGGACTTTGAGAAGTCGGTGGAGCTCGAACTGCTTCCAGGCCAACGCGCCACCCGCGACATCAAAACGAAGTCCGGCGAAGTCATCGTCAAGAAGAACCGCAAGTTCACACGCGGCGCCATCAAGAAGCTCGAAGCGGCGAAGATGAAAACGCTGCCCATCGACGCCGATGAACTGTGGACCAAAGTGTCGGCCTACGATGTCGTCGACGACGCGACCGGCGAAGTTATCGTCGAGTGCAACGAAGAAGTCAGCCAAGAGAAGATCGACGAGCTTCTCAAACGCGGCATCAAAGAGTTCAAGGTTCTGTTCATCGACAACCTCAACGTGGGTCCGTACCTGCGCGAAACGTTGTTGATGGACAAGATTGAGAACCCCGAACACGCGTTGATGGAGATTTACCGCCGTGCGCGTCCGGGCGACCCCCCGACGCCTGAAACGGCGATGAACCTGTTCCACAACTTGTTCTTCAACCCGGAGCGCTACGACCTGTCCAAAGTCGGTCGCTTGAAGCTGAACTTCAAGTTCGGCGTTGAGGAGCCGCTGGATGGTCAGGTGTTGACCAAGCGCGACATCCTCGAAGTCGTTCGCTACCTTGTCGACTTGAAAAACGGCAAGGGCAACATCGACGACATCGACCATCTGGGTAACCGCCGCGTGCGCGCGGTGGGCGAGTTGCTTGAGAACCAGTACCGCATCGGCTTGGTCCGCATGGAACGCGCCATCAAAGAGCGCATGTCGATGCAGGAAATCGAAACCTTGATGCCGCACGACTTGATCAACGCCAAGCCTGTCACGGCGGTCATCAAGGAGTTCTTCGGTTCAAGCCAGCTGTCGCAGTTCATGGACCAAACGAACCCGCTGTCCGAAGTGACGCACAAGCGGCGCTTGTCGGCGCTTGGGCCAGGTGGTTTGACGCGCGAACGCGCAGGCTTCGAGGTGCGCGACGTTCACCCGACGCACTACGGCCGTATCTGCCCGATTGAAACGCCGGAAGGCCCGAACATCGGCCTCATTGCGTCGCTATCGACCTACGCCCGCGTCAACGAATTCGGCTTTGTCGAAACGCCCTACCGCAGGGTCGACCAGGGTACGGTCACGGGCGAGACGGCCTTCTATTCTGCGCTGGAAGAAGAGAAGCACACCATCGCGCAGGCGAACGCCGACTTCGACAAGAAGGGTAAGTTCACCACGCCGCTCGTGTCTTCACGCCGCGGCGCTGAATACGTTCAGGCCAAGGCTGAAGAAGTCGACTTGATGGACGTGTCTCCAAATCAGCTGGTATCTGTGGCTGCTTCGTTGATTCCGTTCCTGGAAAACGACGACGCGAACCGCGCGTTGATGGGTTCCAACATGCAGCGTCAGGCCGTGCCGTTGCTTCGCACGTCGGCGCCGCTCGTGGGTACAGGATTGGAGTCGGTGGTTGCGCGCGACTCTGGCGTGACGGTGGTGGCCAAGCGAGACGGTGTGGTGGAAGCCATTGATGCCAGCCGCATCGTTGTGAAGGCGGATTCTTCGTCGACTGGCGAAGTGACGTCCGAAGTCGACATCTACAACCTCCTCAAATACCAGCGCTCCAACCAGAACACGTGCCTCAATCAGAAGCCGATCATTCGCAAGGGTGATCGCGTGAGGAAGGGCGACGTGATTGCGGATGGTCCGGCGACCGAGACCGGCGAGCTCGCCCTCGGTCAGAACATCGTCGTCGCGTTCATGCCGTGGCAGGGCTACAACTTCGAAGACTCGATTCTCATCAATGAAAAGCTGGTGAAGCAGGACATCTTCACCTCCATTCACATTGAAGAGTTCGAATGCATCGCGCGCGACACGAAGCTCGGCAAAGAAGAAATCACCCGCGACATTCCGAACGTCGGAGAAGAGGCGCTCAAAGACCTCGACGAATCCGGGATGATTCGCATTGGTGCTGAAGTGAAGCCCGGTGACGTGTTGGTCGGGAAAATCACGCCCAAAGGTGAAACGCAGCTGTCGCCAGAAGAAAAACTGCTTCGGGCCATCTTCGGCGAGAAAGCCGGTGACGTTCGCGACAGTTCGTTGCGCGTGCCGCCGGGTGTGACTGGCACAGTGATTGGCGCGAAGGTGTTCTCACGCAAAGGCGTCGAGAAAGACGAGCGCGCCAAGCAAATCGAATCGACCGAAGAGGCGAAGCTTCTCAAGGATCAGAACGACGAAATCAAAGTCCTTCAGGATTCGACCTATGCCCGCGTCCGAAAGATGCTGCTTGGAAAAGAGGCCCACAACCGCTTGGTCGACGACAAGGGAAAGGTGCTTCTCAAGAAGGGCGACACGCTGAACGACGAAACCCTGAGCCAGATTCCGTTCCGGTACTGGAGTGAAATCGGTGTCGGCGAGGCCATCGATGCGCGCGTGCGCGACATCCTGCGCCACTTGGAAGAAACGAAAGAGGCCGTGAAGCTGAACTTTGGTGAGAAGATCGCCCGCATCAAGAAGGGTGATGAGCTTCCGCCAGGCGTCATCAAGATGGTGAAGGTGTACGTCGCCATCAAGCGCAAGCTGTCGGTCGGTGACAAGATGGCCGGTCGCCACGGCAACAAGGGCGTCGTGTCGCGCATCTTGCCCGAAGAGGACATGCCCTACCTTGAGGATGGTCGCAGCGTCGACATCGTTCTCAACCCGCTCGGCGTGCCTTCCCGCATGAACATCGGGCAGATTCTCGAGACCCACTTGGGTTGGGCGGCGCGCGGCGTCGGAGAGCAAATCGAGAAGATGATCACGGAGAAGTTCAACGGGGATGAGCTTCGCAAGACGCTCAAGCGTGTTTACGAAGACCGTTCGTTTGGTGAGTTGGTCGACCAGCTTCCCGAAAAAGAGCTCGCGGTTTTGGGACAGAAGCTCAAAGGCGGAATCCACGTGTCGACGCCCGTTTTTGACGGTGCGCGCGAGCAGGAAATCCACGCCTTGCTTGACGAAGCCAAGCTGCCCCGGTCTGGACAGATGGTGCTCTTCGACGGGCGTACGGGCGAGCCGTTCGATCAAGATGTGACCGTGGGCGTGATGTACATGCTCAAGCTGCACCACTTGGTCGACGAGAAGATTCACGCGCGAAGCATTGGGCCTTATTCGCTTGTCACGCAGCAACCGTTGGGTGGCAAAGCGCAGTTCGGCGGTCAGCGCTTGGGCGAAATGGAAGTCTGGGCGATGGAAGCCTACGGGGCGGCGTATTCACTCCAAGAGTTCCTCACGGTGAAGTCCGACGACGTGGTTGGCCGAACCCGCATGTACGAGGCGATTGTCAAAGGCGACAACGTCCTGGAGTCCGGGTTGCCCGAGTCGTTCAACGTGCTTCTCAAAGAGCTCCAGTCGTTGGCGCTCGACGTTGAACTCTTGGAAAAGGCGCCGCCAACGGAGAGACGCCACGACGTGAGTGGCGAGGGTGCCGTGGCCAACGGCGAGTCAGGTCGCAAGACGGGAACCGAATCTTAGTCACGAACGCAGTTTCGCAATTCTTTTTTGGAGGCACCCAGGTGAAGGACATTTTCAACTTCTTCGAGAAGCCGAAAGACCCGCTTTCGTTCAACGCGATCCGCATCGCGCTCGCGTCCCCGGACAAGATCCGCCAGTGGTCGCACGGCGAAGTGAAGAAGCCGGAAACCATCAACTACCGCACGTTCAAGCCAGAGCGTGACGGCTTGTTCTGCGCCCGCATCTTCGGTCCCGTCAAGGACTACGAGTGCAACTGCGGCAAGTACAAGCGCATGAAGCACCGCGGTGTCGTGTGCGAGAAGTGCGGCGTCGAAGTGATTCAGTCCAAAGTTCGACGTGAACGCTTGGGCCACATCACGTTGGCGACGCCAGTCGCACACATTTGGTTCTTGAAATCGCTTCCTTCGCGCATTGGCAATCTGCTCGACATGACGCTGAAGGACTTGGAGAAGGTCCTTTACTGCGAGAGCTACATTGTCATTGACCCCAAGGGTGCGCCGGTGTCGCGTTGCGAACTCTTGTCCGAAGACAAGATGCACCGGCTGTTCGACGAGCACGGTGAGTCGAGCTTTACCGCAGGCATGGGCGGCGAGGCGGTTCGCGAGCTGCTCAAGTCCATCGACATTCCGAAGTTGGCGGGTCAGCTTCGCAAAGACATGCGCGAGAGCACGTCAGAGGCCAAGCGCAAGAAGCTGGCAAAGCGCCTCAAGGTGGTCGAAGCCTTCCGCAGCTCGGGCAACAAGCCCGAGTGGATGATGCTGGATGTCATTCCTGTGATTCCGCCGGACCTGCGCCCTTTGGTTCCCTTGGACGGCGGCCGTTTCGCGACGTCGGACCTCAACGACCTTTACCGCCGCGTGATCAACCGCAACAACCGTTTGAAGCGACTCCAAGAACTCAACGCGCCCGACATCATCATTCGAAACGAAAAGCGCATGCTGCAAGAGGCTGTCGATGCGCTCTTCGACAACGGTCGCCGCGGAAAGACCATTACCGGTCCCAACAAACGGCCGCTGAAATCGCTCTCCGACATGCTCAAGGGCAAACAAGGACGTTTCCGCCAAAACCTGCTTGGCAAGCGCGTCGACTACTCCGGTCGTTCTGTCATCGTCGTGGGTCCGGAGCTTCGGCTGCATCAATGCGGCTTGCCGAAAATCATGGCGCTCGAGCTGTTTAAACCATTCATCTACAACAAGCTCGAAGAAAAGGGTTACGTCACGACCATCAAGTCCGCGAAGAAGATGGTCGAGAAGGAGCGTCCGGAAGTTTGGGACATTCTCGAAGAAGTGATTCGCGAGCATCCGGTACTCCTGAACCGCGCCCCGACGCTTCACCGCCTTGGCATGCAGGCGTTTGAGCCGGTCTTGATTGAAGGCAAGGCGATTCAGTTGCACCCACTCGTCTGTGCGGCGTTCAACGCTGACTTCGACGGCGACCAGATGGCGGTTCACGTCCCGTTGTCGATCGAAGCGCAGATGGAAGCGCGCGTCTTGATGATGTCGACGAACAACATTCTCAGCCCCGCAAACGGCAAGCCCATCATTGTCCCGACGCAGGACATGGTGCTTGGCATCTATTACATGACCCGGCCGCGCGAGTTCGCGAAGGGTGAAGGCCACATCTTTGCATCTCCGGCCGAGGTCCGTGCGGCGTACGACCACAACGAAGTCGAGCTGCAGGCGAAAGTCATCTGCCGGATCGAGGGTGTTCGCAAAGAGACCACGGTGGGTCGCGTGCTTCTGGCCGACATCGTCCCCAAAAAAGTCGGCTTCGATGCCGTGAACAAGGTGCTCGACAAGAAGCAGCTCGGGTCATTGATTGACCTTTGCTACCGTTTGACGGGCGAAAAAGAGACTGTGCTTTTGGCGGACCGCATTCGGTCGCTGGGTTACACCCACGCGACGCGCGCGGGCATTTCCATCGCGCTGAAAGACATGGTCATTCCGCCCAAGAAGCAAGAGCTGCTCGACTATGCACGCGGCGAGGTGGGCGAAATCGAGAATCAGTATCTCGAAGGTCTCATCACCGACGGCGAGCGGTACAACAAGGTGATCGACATTTGGGCCGAAGTCACCGAGCGCGTGGCTGCCGAAATGATGCAGCAGATTTCGCAAGAGGAAATCACGGGCGAAAACAAAGACGGCAAGCGTGAAACGCGCAAGCAGCCCTCGTTCAACCCCATTTACATCATGGCGGACTCAGGTGCTCGTGGTTCGGCCCAGCAGATTCGTCAGTTGGCCGGAATGCGCGGCTTGATGGCCAAGCCGTCAGGCGAAATCATCGAGACGCCCATTACCGCGAACTTCCGCGAAGGCCTCTCCGTGTTGCAGTACTTCATCTCCACGCACGGTGCGCGCAAAGGCCTTGCAGACACGGCGCTCAAGACTGCCAACTCCGGTTACCTGACGCGGCGTCTGGTTGACGTGGCGCAAGACGCCATCATCAACGAGTACGACTGCGGCACGATGGACGGCTTGTACATCAGCGCGCTGGTCGAAGGCGGCGAGATCATCGAAGCCTTGGGCGAGCGCATCTTGGGCCGCGTCGCCTTGGACGACGTCCACGACCCGGTGACGGGCGAAGTGCTCGTGCGCGCCAACGAGGAAATCGACGAGGCGAAGATGTCTCGCATCGAGAACTCGGGTCTCGACAAGGTGAAGATTCGTTCGGTGCTCACGTGCCAAGCGAAACGTGGCATCTGTGTCGAGTGCTACGGACGTGATCTCGCACGGGGTCGCAAGGTGTCCATCGGCGAAGCGGTCGGTGTCATCGCGGCACAGTCCATCGGCGAGCCTGGCACGCAGCTGACGATGCGGACGTTCCATATCGGTGGTGCGGCGACCCGGCGCGCGGAGCAGTCGTCACTCGAAAACCGCCATGCAGGTACCGTGAAGTTCCAAAGCCTTGCCACCGTGACGAAGGCCGACGGTACGCTGATTGTGATGAACCGAAACGGCGAAGTCGTTGTTGTCGACGACTCGGGCCGCGAGCGCGAACGCTACCAAGTCATCTACGGCGCCAAGTTGCTCGTCAAAGCAGGGCAGCGACTCACGGGCCCGACGTTGATGGCCGAGTGGGATCCGTTTGCCATGCCGCAACTCACCGAAGTGGGGGGCACGGTTCAGTACGACGACATCATCGACAGCGTGACGATGTCTGAAACGTTGGATGAAGTGACGGGTTTGTCCCGCAAGACCGTTATCGAATCCAAAGACCCAGACGCGCGCCCACGAATCACCATCAAGTTGGCGAACGGACAAGTGGCGACCTTGCCCACCAGCGGACAGCCGGCGAGCTATCAACTGCCTCAGGGCGCCATCATCACCGTGAACGACGGCGACGAAATCGCCGCGGGCGAGGCGATTGCCAAGGTGCCGCGCGAAACCACCAAGACGAAAGACATCACCGGTGGTCTTCCCCGCGTGGCTGAGTTGTTCGAGGCGCGCAAGCCCAAGGACCACGCGGTCATTGCGGAAATCGATGGCGTGGTGAGCTTCGGTAAAGACACCAAGGGCAAGCGAAAGCTCATCATCACGCCCGAAGTCAACGGCGAAGCGCGAACCGACCTGTCCAAGGAGTACCTCATCTCCAAGGCCAAGCACATGAGCGTTCACTCCGGCGACCGTGTCAAAGCCGGCGAGCCGATGATGGACGGTGCGGCGAACCCGCACGACATCCTGAAAGTGCTCGGTGAAAAAGAGCTTGCGCGCTATCTCGTCGACGAAGTGCAGGAAGTCTACCGGCTGCAGGGCGTGAAGATTAACGACAAGCACATTGAGACCATCGTGCGTCAGATGCTGCGCCGCGTGCGTGTCACCGAGGTGGGCGATACCAACTTCCTGGTGGACGAGCAGGTGGAGAAGTGGGTGTTCGAGGAAGAGAACGAGCGAATCATGGGGGCAGGAAAGCGCCCCGCGATTGGCGAACCCCTCTTGCTCGGCATTACGAAGGCCTCGTTGTCGACAGAGTCCTTTATCTCGGCGTCGTCTTTCCAAGAAACGACCAAGGTGCTCACCGAAGCCGCCATCAACGGCAAGGTGGACCACCTGCGCGGCTTGAAAGAGAACGTCATCATGGGCCGTCTCATTCCGGCGGGGACAGGTCTGCCGCAGTACAAGCACCTGGAGCTTGAGGTGGAGAGCCCGGCGGATGAAATTCAGCACATGGAGGCGGCACTGGCAGCCACCCATGGTGACCTGGGCGCCATGCCTCCCCCCGAGCCGACCCACGCGGCCGACGCGCCTCGGTCGGGTGCTGCATAAGGACGCGTTCGCGCCGGAGAAGTCAGTTCCCTGGCGGCACGATTACAATTTCTTTGTAATTACCGTTGACGCTGGAAATGCGGGACGGGTCCAAACGGATCCGTCCCGCTTCCACTTTCGGGGTAAGCCCCCAAGGCGCATAGGCTACAGGCTCAGCAGAACAGGGGGATAGGTGAACTCCTTTGCCGTGTCGGGGGTGTGTGGTTAGGTCAAAACAATCGGATAGGGTCAACGGTGTGGCTTTTTCACCCACATCACCTGAGGCGGCATGGACGACGGGGCGTCATTCTCAGAGCAGATCGAAAAAATTGAGAAGGCCCTCGAAGAACGCCTGCGCGGCGCAGTGGCCCGTTTTCGCTCCCCTAAACGGGAAGAAATTCAAGTGTTTCAGCAGCGACTCGACCGGTTGGCTGCACGCGTTCAAGCGCTTTCTGGAGGGGGACGATGAGGGGTCTCGGAGACGCAGGCGCGCACGCTGGGGCAACGCCGATTCAGCGGCTGTTCAGCTTCCTGTCGGTGGCAACAACCGGGTGCGGGAAGCTTCCGCTGGTTGCCGGTTTAGCCCTCGTGCTGGCGCTTCGGCTTAGCGCCTGGGGACCTGTGGAGTTCGTTGCGCCAGTGGCCAACTTGGAGAGTCTTCCCCCGGCTGACTTTCAGCTCATCGATACGGTCTTGGCGAAGCGCGCCCCGGAGTTGGGGCTCACGCTGCGTCGGCAGCTGGGCATTGCCATTTCGGAAGAAGCTCAGAAGGCCGGATATGATCCGCTGCTGATTCTTGCAGTCATCGACGTGGAGTCGGACTTTTCTGAGGGCGCTGTTTCCGAGAAGGGGGCGCGTGGGTTGATGCAGATTCAGCCGACCACGCTTCATTTTCTGGCGAGCAAAGAGGGGTTGCAGTTGGCCCGTGATGAGGTCGCGGCGGACCCGGTCTTATGTGTGCGCCTGGGCATTCGATACTTGAGAGATTTGCAGAATCGTTTCGGCGGTGACCTCGACATGGCCTTGATGGCGTACAACGCAGGGCCCACGAAGTTGCGGCAAGCGGTTCAAGCGGGACGTCAGGACGTGTTCCGCAGCTATCCGCAACTCGTTCAGCGTGACTTCCGGCGCTTTCGGCGTGGTGTCGGCTTGGGCAGTGACTGGGCACTCGCGCAGCGGCGTGTGCAAGCACTCCGCGGTTTGTAAGACCGGTCCAGGCCGCAGCGACGGGATATCAGCCGCTCAAGCAGATCGCGTCAACCTGGAAGCGGTCTAGCGGTCATCGCGCGCGTCGCAGCAAACTTCTGAGCATTTCAGCGCCCGCCGGGGTAAACCCCCTTTGCGTGTTTACTCTCGATGACCGGGTTCGTGGACTTCCGGCGCAGCGCGAGCAAGTCGTCGCGTTGCATCAGTCCATCAACGCACCGCACGTGGCGATCCCTGGGAAGCAGGCGGGACCCGCGCAGGCGTTCATTCTCTCGGTTCGGGGCAATGCAGGATTCAACGTCTTCATCTACCTTCACCTCGCGGATGCGGGAGACTGCGCTGTCTACTTGGCCGACCGTCGAAACCTCAGCGCAGCGGCCTACCCCGAGCAAGAAGCCGAAGCGTTCAGTTTTGTGGAATCGATGGGGTTCATCATGGACAACGTGAACTTCCGCGGAGCGCCCGTTGCCACTCAAGAGGCGTTGCTCAAGACGCTTGCGGTTTTTCAGAAAGCGCCGCCCCGGACACCCCGTTCGGACATGACGCCCAGCAAGAGCGAAAAACCTGCCGGAGACTTGTCTCTGGCGCGGTTGTTTGCAGCTTTTTAGGGCAGGAGGAGACGGAAATGATGTCGCGACTTCTGTTGGCAAGCGTCCTGGCGTTGGGTTTGACCGCGTGCCGTCACGGCCCCGACGAGCGCGCGCGCACGGTGGCGCCCATTCACTACGACTTGGGTGTTCAGGCGCAGCAATCAGGCGATGTGCAGGCCGCGTTTCGGGAGTATTCGCGCGCGGTCGAACTGGACCCCAACTTGCCCGAAGTCCACAACGCATTGGGGATGTTGCTGCACCTGGCGTTTCAGAAGCCTGAGCAGGCCGCCGAGCACTACCGCCGTGCGATTGAAATCCGAAAAGATTTTTCGGAAGCCAAGGTGAATTTTGCCAACCTTCACCTCGCCGAAGAACGCTACGACGCCGCGATTTCGCTCTATCGCGAAGCCTTGAACGACATGCTCTACCAGACGCCATTCATCGCGCAGGGCAACTTGGGCTGGGCGCTCTACAAGAAGGGTGAGGTCGAGTCTGGCATGGAGTCGATTCGGATGGCGATCACGACGAATCCCAAGTTCTGCCAAGGCTTTCGCAACTTGGCTTTGATTTACGAAGAGCAGAACAACGCGCGAAACGCATGCCCCTACTGGTCGAAGTACCAAGAGGCCTGCCCGGATCGCTCTGAGGCGTTCATTCGTCACGCGATGTGCGCCGCAAAGGTCGGGGATCGCGCTGCCGCAGAAAAAGCGCTGTCGGCCTGCGTTGAAACCCTTCAGGATGCTGTCGCAAAAGAAGAGTGCAAGCAGAAGTTGGAGCAGCTGTCTCCCCAGACTTCACCCAGCACCCCATCACCCAGAAACCGCTTGAGTCGGCATGGACCGTTCTGAATTCGGGCGATACCTCACCCAACAACGTGAACTTCGCGGTCTCTCGCGCGATGAAATCGCCGAGGCGACGAAAATTCCGCCCCATTTGCTCGAAGCATTGGAGCGGGGCGAAACCACCCGGCTGCCCAGTCGCGCTTTTGTCCTGCACTATGTGCGCGCGTATGCGTCAACCATCGGCATGGCGCCGGAGGACGCTGTTCTTCGCTACGAGGAAGTTGATGCGGCGGAATTGCCTGTGCCGGCGGCAGAAATATCCGCGCCTCCGCGAATCGCCAAGCGTGTCCCCAAGCACACCCCAAAGCACACCCAAGTCGGCTGGCGCCTCGTGGTTGGCGGGGTGTTGTTGGCCATGCTGGCTGCCGCAGTTGTCTGGATGAGGGGACACTGATGGAGCGCTTTCGTGACCAGGCGCTGGTGTTGGGTCACGTCGACTACGCGGATGCCGATCGCATCGTGACATTGCTCACCCGGGACCATGGCAAGGTGACGGCGTTTGCGGCGGGCGCACGGAAAAGCAAGCGGCGCTTTGCTGGCGCACTCGAGCCGATGACCGAGCTCGATGTCGCCCTTGTCGAAAGGCACGGAACGCTGTTTCGCCTCGATGCGGCCGATGTCCGCCGAAGCTTTGAAGGCGTTCGGCGCGAGCTGCCGCGAATTGCGCGTGCCCTTTACGCGCTGGAACTGGTTCGGGAACTGGTCCGGGAGCGCGAGCCTCATCCGGACTTGCTGGATTTGCTTTTGGACTATCAGCGCGGCCTGGAAGCCGGCGACCATTCTGCCCAGACGCTCTTGCAGTTTGAGCTTCAGGCTTTGGCTTGCGCCGGGCTGATGCCCAGGTTCGAGGACTGTGCAGTCTGTGCGGGGGCCCTTTCGGCACCTGTTCGCTTCGACGTTGAACACGGTGGCGCCGTCTGTGGACGGTGCTTGGCCAGAACCCCCCGCGCAGTTCCCTTAGCGCCGATATTGCTTGAGACGCTTGTGCGCGTGCAAAGCGGCGAAACCACCGCGCTGAGCCCTGACGTGTTGTTGCAGGCCCGGGTTCTGCTGGGCCGGTTCATTCGCCACCAACTGGCGCGCCAGCTGCATGGCGCAGAGTTCATGGCGCAGGTCGGGCTCGACTAAGGCGATGCCCAGCGCGCCGCACATCGTCTGTTTGGGTGAGGCGTTGGTCGACTTTCTGCCTCACCAACAGGGCGTTCCCATCGAGCAAGTCGAGCAGTGGACGCGCGCACTGGGCGGCGCGCCAGCCAACGTGGCTGTCGGGTTGTCGAGACTCGGGCAGCGGGTCGCGTTCGTGGGAACGACGGGCGCAGACCCCTTCGGCGACTTTGTTCGATCGGAGCTGCAGCGCGAAGGTGTCGATGTGTCGCGATTGCGCCAGACCGGTGCAGGCCTCACGGGTCTGTCGTTTGTGGCGACGCAGTCACAAGGCGAGCCGCAGTTTCACTTCTATCGAACACGGGCCGCCGACTTGCTTCTGGATGAGCGCGACGTGGATCTTCAAGTGTTGGAGCGGGCGCGAGTGCTGTACGTGGGCGCCAACGCGCTGCAGCTCACGACGGCTCAGGAAGTGTTGATGCGCTACCTGGAAGCTGCTGCTGCGCGGGACATGGCGATTGTCTTTGATCCCAACTTTCGCCGCGCTGCCTTGTCGGAACCCACGACGCCAGAACAGGTGTCGCGCAGCATCGTGAAGCGAAGCACCGTCGTGAAAGTGTCATTGCCTGAACTCGCCGTGTTGTCCGGTGAAAGCGACCTTCAACGTGGGCTGATGGCGCTGCATGAGCAGGGCGTCGTTTTGCCCATCGTGACCCTCGGTGCAGCGGGGGCAGCGTTTCTCTGGGACGGTAGAGTCGTGCGCGTGAGTGCTCCGCCTGCGCAGGTGATTGATGCAACAGGCGCCGGAGATGGCTTTGTGGCGGGTCTCATTTTTGGCCTGACTCGCCTGTTTTCGGACGCGCCGGCGATGAAGTTTGCGGGTGTGGGAGAGATTCGAGAAGTCGTCGCATTTGCCTGCACCGTCGGTTCGCGCGTCACGCGCTACCTGGGGGCAACGGCTGGGCTGCCCACGCTGGACGACGTTTCGGCGACCCTGCCGCGCATTCTGGCGGAGCAAGGTTTGCGGTAGTGGAGGACGTTGTTTACGGGTTGGCGGTGCCACCAGCCGCTTGCTGCGGCGGCGGACGGGGCGGGAAGTAGTGCAACAGACCCGTGACGATGGCCCCCAGGACGCAACCACCGACAAGGCCTTTGCCCGCCTCGCGCAGAAAGCCGCGCACAAAACCATGGTAGCGCCCGCGCCCACTGGCGCCCTTCACCGCGCCGTAGAGGGTGCAAGTGAGCGCAGTGAGTTGCACCACCGGATTGCCAAACGGAAGCTGAATGGGCCCATACGCCGCAGTGTCTGTAATCCACTGCGCTGCTGTTTTGGCGTAGCCGCCGATGTTGGATGCCCAACTCACGATGAGATTGTCTTCCTAAGTCCGCGAAAGTTGCTAGGTGGGGGTCAACTGGGCCTGCAGGGTGAAATACGGTAGGTCGCCAATAACACTGAGGTGTTTCGCCATGGCGGGGTAGCCATTGTACTTCGCGGCGATTGATGCCCAGTCGAAACAGGCGCGCCACCAGGGGATAAAGCCCCCGTTGCGCAGGGCGGCCTCAGTCGTTACGGCCGCCTCAGCATTTTGGGCCAAGGTGATGCGTTCTCCTGGCCGAGCTGGCCGATGGTCAGGGGCGTATTCGCTGACGATTTTTCGCATGGCCTCCGGCCCCTTCCAAAGACTCATCACAATCGCTTTCACAGTCTCTGCTTGCATCGCTGTCACACGCGCGGTGGTCATGTGAAGATCGCCCTTCTTGTCCTCCACGAAGACGCGGCCTGACTCGTCACGTTTCGCGACGAAGCTGTCGATGCTCGTTGGGTCAACCCTTCGGAACGCCGCGCCATCGTACGGATCCTTGAAGCCGACGGATGCTTTGAAGGCGACCAACAGGGTTTCGACCACCTTGTTAGTGAGAAACTGCGGCGCGTTGATGGCTTCGAGTTGTGCCTTGAGCCAGTTCAGGCCGGCCAACGGAACGTCCCAAGAGTTTTTGTCCATCGATGAAGCTTTAAGGAAACGAAACAAATCGCCGATCAGCCCTTCGGGCATCGGATGGACGTCGGCCCGCAGAATGTACTTTTGGTAAGATTGAACTTCTCGAGCGAGTTCTTTTTTTTCCTCTGGGGTGAGCGTCGCCGGGTCCTTGGCTTCAAGCGCTTCGCGCATCTGTTGGTCCAAGCCCCAGAGCTCGCGTTGGGTGTGGACGAACGGGCGCCCGTCCGGTCCCATGCCCTCGTGGTGTTGAGTACCGATATCAATTTCCTTGTAGATGCCGCGATCTGGCATCAGAAGACCGGTGATGCCATTCAGCCAGCCATACGCGGACGGGCGCTGGTTGTCAGGGAGCGAGGCGACATAGGCCTCGGCTGTTCGAATGATGCGCGGGTAGAACGCCCAGGTCACCGCTTGTGCGGCGCGAAGTCCTCTCTTGATTTCGCCCGCAAACTTCATGGTTTTGGTGCGTGTTTCGTGACGGAGCGAGAGCGCTGACAACAGTTTTCCCGCGCCGCGCAGCAACCGACCCGCTTCGTCACCCATCAGATCTCCGGCGAACGCGAAAAGGGGCTGAGCCCACAACGCAATCGCTTTCCGTGCCTGGGAAGTATAGTCCTCGCCGCGAGCCTTCATCCCACTAATATTGCGCATCAGACCTGGGAGAAGCCGGACGCCGTCCCAAAGCCCTCTGGACACATCCACATCGAGCGCGATTTTTTCGCCTCCGTCCGCCATCTTCTGAAGAAGGCACGGAAGCCAGCCGCTCTCGGGCGTTGCGACGCGAGTCTTGAGCATTTCGCGCAGCTGCGCCTCAACGGCCGAAAAGCGCTCACCTCGAAACGCTGGAAAGTGTATAGAGAGGACTTCAAGACCTCGAAACAGGCCGGCGATAGCAGCGAAGAATCCTGTAATCTCGCGCGTGTACTTCGCCGCGCCGCGCAGGAACAGATCCAACGGAACGGCGACTTCCGCGGGAAAGGTATCTACGCAATCGGCGATGATTTTCCCGATATCGGTGACGAGCATGTCGGACGGATCGGGATTGTCCTTCAGCGCTTCTGCCTGAGCGCGCCGGTAGTTCACGTAGTGCTTGCACCATGACTGGATGAGGTGGTCCGTGCCGGCATCGACGTTGTATTTCAACGCTCCCGGGCGGAGTTTTGTGAACGCCGGTGTGCCGTCCGCATAGACGACCTGAGGGTCTTCACCGTTGCCAGGCGTGTAAAGGCGCAGAGGTGCTTCCGCGTGAATATCCAGGATTGTGCGAAGAATTTTCGGGCCGCCCGAGTCGAGCGAATTCAGGTAGGTGACCAGCCAAGGAGAAGCGCCGATTGCGGTCAGCACGCTCCTCTCGAAAACTTTCCACAAACCCGGCGTGCCCGCGGCTCTGCTGACGATGCCAGGCGCGCTTCGCGCAAGAGGCGCCAATCGCGAGAGGCCTGCCGGCATGAGGGCCGTCATTGCGGACATAAGTTCTCATTGGAGTTATCTAGGGATGGCCCCGGATGTTGCCGGTTTGGCCGACGCGAATCAGATTTGGTCGGATCTCGAATTGGGCAGGGGATATTGGCCGGCTAAGTATTTGTAGAAACAGTGTTTTTTGACGGATGCCTCGTGCCTAGCCTTCCAATCTACACTGGTGGCACGGCCAGCGAGGGGTGTGATGCAGCTCGAAGGGGAAGACGAAGCCCGAATTCGGCCAGCAGGAGCTGATTCGGAGCGCGAACCTACCTGTCGACTCCCAAGACAAACTTCATCCGTGGGTGAGGGAGAAGTTTGTTTCCATCACCCATGACGCACCGCGTGATTCACCCGGGTGAACCGGATTTTACGCGCTTGTTCTCCGGACACTTTTCGAAGCTGAAGTGAAGGACTCGCTAACGCGGTCGCATCGCCCGATTCATTGGGGTTCGTGCCTGCTTCCTGCGGCAAGTTCCCAGGCATGCGCCTGGCATGCGCCAGCATGCGCCGGTGAGAGGCAACTTTTCAGGCGCATCGCCCGAGAATCCTTACGTTTTGCGAGATCCAGTACACATCGCGGCGGCAACGCGCATTGGCTATGCCCTGGGGAGGGGTTGGCGTGCTGCGACTGCTTCGTTGCGCGACCAGCTGAATCCACCCCTCGGCATGGTGTCACGGTGGCTCACGCGCTTGGGCGAAACGCTTTACGACACGCGCGAGGGTTATCCAGGAACGACGGAGATTCACCGCCCGACGGACGGCGACGTGGTCATGACGTTAGTGCACAAGCACAACGACCCGACGCAATTGACACCCCTGGGGATGCTGCCGCGAGACCACTGGACGTGGTTCACAACGGTGGTTTCCACGTTGTTTGCCGTAGGCCTGTCTGGGTTCTCCGTCTTGGGTCGTACGAAGACCCTAAAGCTCATTCCAGCGTTGGCCAATGCGGGGCTAGGCGGCGCCCTGCTACTGGGCGCAAGGAACCTTCCTCCCCCAGCTCGCCGGATGATTCCAACCATGGCGAAATGCAGCGCCGGCGGTGCGGTTGTTGGGCTTTTGCAGAGCTGGGGGGAGTGGAACAACATGTTGAAAGGCGCCCTGGCCGGAGCGTTGCTCGGACTCGGGCTGCAGTTTTTGCCCGACGAGGTTCGAGCCCGAATTCCGAAGAACCTGAATGAGGCGATCCAGTTCGGTTTTCTCTGGTTCACGTAGTCACACACGCGTTGCGAGTCGCCTTGAGATGTGTCAGGCACTGGCCGCGTGTATTTCCAAGACCTGATTTTGACACTTCAAAAGCATTGGTCCGCGCAAGGGTGTCTTCTCACCCAGCCCTACGACATGGAGGTGGGTGCTGGAACCATGGCGCCGGCAACCTTTCTTCGCGCGTTGGGGCCAGAGCCCTGGAATGTCGCTTACGTTCAGCCTTCGCGTCGTCCGGCCGACGGCCGCTTTGGGGAGAATCCCAATCGTTTGTTCCAGCACCACCAGTTCCAAGTCTTGCTCAAACCTGCGCCAAAGAATGTTCAAGCGCTGTATTTGGATTCCATCCGGGCGTTCGGAATTGACCCGAAGGCCCATGACATTCGCTTTGTCGAAGACGACTGGAAATCTCCCACACTCGGTGCGTGGGGGTTGGGCTGGGAAGTCTGGTGCGACGGGATGGAAATCACCCAGTTCACGTATTTCCAGCAGTGCGGGGGATTCGACTGCCGTCCCGTTTCTGCCGAGCTCACGTATGGGCTTGAACGCATTTGCATGTATCTGCAGAACGTGGAAAGCGTTTACGACATCGAGTGGACACGTGGCCTGAAATACCGCGAGGTGTTTCACGCCAACGAAGTGGAAATGAGCCACTACGCACTGCGGGCGGCCGATACCGCCATGCTTTTTGCGCTGTTCGATGCGCACGAAAAAGAGTGCAAGCGGCTCTTGGAGGCTTCGCTGCCTTTGCCCGCATACGACTGTGCACTAAAATGCTCGCACGCGTTCAATTTGCTCGATGCGCGCGGTGCGATTTCGGTGACGGAACGTGCGGCTTACATCAAGCGGGTTCGGGACAACGCCCGCGCCTGTGCCGAGGGCTATTTGAAGTCGCGCGCGAAGCTTGGATTTCCGCTGTGTAAGACGCCGTGGACCGTGGGGGAGCAGCCCGAACCCTTGGAGGGGCGACGGGCGTCGCTCTCGTGGAACGACGTCAATTGGGACGAAGCGAAGGCTGCGGAGGCAAAGCGTGGCTGAAGTGGCTTTGCTGGAGTTGGGAACCGAGGAGATTCCCGCATCGTTTGTTCTTCCGGCGTTGGAGTTCCTCAAAACGGAATTCGCGTCTCGGGCGTTGGCCCAACGCCTGGGTCATGGCGAAATCCTCGTTTTTGGAACGCCGCGCCGCCTCGCCATTTTGGTGCACGACGTCATCGCGCGCACCGAAGACATCAACAAAGAAGTGCTGGGACCACCGGTGAAAGCGGCGTTTGGTCCTGACGGCCAGGCCACAGCCGCAGCGCTGAAGTTCGCCCAAAGCCAGGGGGTCGCGGCTGAGGCTTTGACCCGCAAGCAGACCCCGAAAGGAGAATATGTTTGTGCCCTCGTGCGCGAAACGGGGCGCCCGGCAGGCGAAATTCTCGCCGAAGTGTTTTCGGCGATGGTGCACGGTCTCAAGTTTGAGAAGTCAATGCGTTGGGGGGATGTCGAGCAGACTTTCGCGCGACCTCTGCATTGGATTGTCGCGTTGCTCGGTGCCGAGGTCGTGCCCGTGGTTTTTGCCGACGTGCGCAGCGCACGAAGCACGTGGGGGCACAGGTTCTTGTCGCCAGGCGTCATCAGCCTCTCGCAGGCGAGCGACTACGCAAAGGCTTTGGAGCGCGCGCACGTGATTCCCGACATCGCCAAGCGACGCGCGCGTTTGATGGACGCAGTCGCGTCGGCGGCGAAAGAGGCGGGCGGCGTCGTTCGTCCAGACGATGCCCTGGTCGATGAGGTCGTTCAGCTCGTGGAGTGGCCTTGCCCACTCGTGGGCGCATTCGATGAGCGGCATTTGGATTTGCCGGCCGAAGTGCTGATTCAAGAAATGAGGTCGCACCAGCGCTACTTCGCTGTCGTCGATGCCAAAGGCGCGCTCCTTCCAAAATTCGTCGTGGTGTCAAACACGCCCGTGAACGACGTTGCTTTGTCTCGCCGAGGGTACGAACGCGTTTTGCGCGCGCGACTGGCCGACGGGCGTTTCTTCTTCGACGAAGACAAAAAGACGCCCCTCGAGAGCCGTGTCGAGAAGCTCGACCGCGTGGTGTGGGAAGGACAGCTTGGCACGTATGGCGAGAAGGTCGTTCGTTTGCGCGCGCTTGTTGCGGCGTGGTGCAGCGCCTTGAACAAACCCGATTGGCTGGCGGTGGCGGACCGCGCGGCGCAGCTGGCGAAGGCCGACCTTGTGACAGGCATGGTCGGCGAGTTTCCGGAGCTTCAGGGAGTGATGGGGCGGGAATACGCGCGGGCGGGGGGCGAGTCGCCCGCCGTGGCGCAGGCCATCGACGAGCATTACTGGCCGCGCTTTTCGGGCGACCGACTTCCGAGCAGTGACGCCGGAGCGCTCGTTGGGTTGGCCGATCGCCTCGACACGTTGTGCGGGCTCTTTGCCGTCGGGAAGGTGCCATCTGGCACGGCGGATCCGTACGGCCTTCGCCGGGCCTGTTTGGCCGTGGTGCACGTGGTGCTCAGTCGCGGTTACCGGTTGCCTTTGGGCCGCATGGTTGACGACGCGCTCGCGGCGTTTGCCACGAAGTTTTCGTCCGCCAAGACAAAGCTCAAGCCGCCTGAAGTGCGGACTCAGCTTCTGGAGTTTTTCCGAGGGCGCCTGGTCGCGCTCTGGGGCGACAAGCATCGGGGAGACGTCATTGAAGCCGTGCTGGCCGCCGGGTTTGAAGACCTTGTCGGTGCAGAGGGACGATTGGTGGCTTTGGAGCGCTGGATGCGCCAGCCGGACTTCGCGGCGCTGGCGGGGGCGTTCAAGCGCGTGGCGAACATTGTGGACAAGCAAGCAGCGGGGGTGGCTTCCGCGCCCGTCGACCCGGCACGTTGTGTCGAGGATGCCGAGAAAGCGCTCCATTCGGCCACGGAGGCTACGCGCAGCGAGGTCGAACGCGCGCTTGGCGTGGGCGACTGCGCACGTGCTCTGGGCGCGATGGCCGGACTGAGGGCACCCGTGGATACGTTTTTCGAGAAGGTGTTGGTCATGGCTGAGGACCCCGCCGTTCGCCAAAACCGAATCGCGCTGCTTTCTTCGGTGCGTGGACTCATCGCCCGCATTGCAGACTTCTCAAAGCTGCAAGCTGAGGCCGCATAAGCGTGTACACTGCGCGGACGCCGATGTGTTTTCTTGCGATGCGTTTTTTTGCGATGCGATCGTTCGTTCTGGCAATGGCTTTGGCCGTGGGTTCGGCAGGGTGCGACCCCGGCGATCCCGTTCGTCCGATTCCGCTCGATCGGTTCTACTTCCCGACGGCTGTCCGACTCGTTCACGAAGCGGGCGCAACCGATGGTGTCTTGTATGTCGCCAACTCGAACTTTGACCAGCGCTACGCTTCGGGAAGCGTTCTGGCCGTTTCGCTCGATGCGCTGTCCTTGCCAGCGTTTGGTGTTGTGCCTGTCGACGATGTGCCTGTCATCGAAGACCTGAGAGTCGCCGCGGACGGTGCGGTCTTGATTCAAAGCCTTTCAGGTGAAATCGCCGGTACTGCAATCTCCGGTGGTGCGCACCGTCTCGTGGTGCCCTCGCGAGGAACAGACCACCTGTTGCATTTCCTCGACGCGCGCGGCGCAGCGCTGGCCTGCGTCGGTGCGGACGACCCGCGAGATTGTCGCCCGAATGCACTGTCGCTCGAAGACGTTCGCGACGAAGAGTCGTTCCGGCCCGCGGGACTTTCTCCATTTGGCGTGGGTGTTTCGCCGCTGGGGCAGGTGGTCGTCACCCATTTCGATGCTGCACGCAGGCCGCGGGGGACCAATGAGATTGGGGACTACTACGTCGGACGCTTCGCGCTGGAGTCCCCCGCGCTGACACAAGACGCGTTCGTGCTCATCAACGGGTGCCAGGGTTGCGCGGGGCCTGGGTACTCAGTCGGGGTGGGTTCGCGTTACGCGTTCGTCACCGGTCGCGCAGGCAACCAGCGCGCGAACCTCTTGCGCTTCGTCGAGCTCGAGCCCCGACCGGACGGTACACGCCATGTCGCGAGCGCGGGCCTCGAACTTCAGTTCAACTTAACGGAAGCCCGGGGCGTTGCGCTCCGTGCTGACCAAAGCCGTCTTTACATGGCGATTCGCGCGACGGAGACCTTTACGGCCGTTGGTCCCAGCGCGCTGGCCGTGGTTGAGCTGTCCGGCGCGACGGGTGATGCACCGTCGGCGCGTGTCGTCCGGACAGTGACGCTTCCTGAACGCGCCGCGAACGTGGCTTTGATTGAGCGTCCTGGGCGGGGCGACTTGGTTTTGATCAGTGGTACCGGCGCGGGGGTGTTGAGCCTCTATGACGACGCTGCCGGAATCGTCGTCTTGAACTTGGCCGGTGTCGGGAAGGAGCCCTTTGGCCTCGCTGTCGAGACCCGTGGCGTGGGCGCACGCGCGTATTTGTCTGACTTCTCCGATGGGCGCGTCACCGTGGTCGATATTCCCAACGTGCTGCAGCCACAAGGCGCCTTCATTGCGGCCCGACTGGGGCGATCCCAGGTATGCCTGGTGACGCCGGAAAATCCGGACTGTGAGGGCAGCCCATGACGTCTCCTCTCCGGTGGCTTCCCCTCGTGCTCGCCCTGTCGGCTTGCAATCAGCAAGTCGTTTCGCCTCCCGCGCAGGTCCAAGGCAGCTACGACCTGGCGCAGGTGGGAGACCTTCTTTTTGTGACCGCTGCGGGGCGGAACGAGCTCAAGGTTTTGGACTTGGTGCTGCCCGCGAATACGAGGCTTCGAACCTTCGTGCGTGCGCCCAATCCCATCAAGGCGCTCTCCATTCCTGTCTTGGAACGTCCCATCCAGTTGGTTCGCGACACCACGTGGGTGCCTGCAGCAGCGGGTGAAGATGCGGGCGGCGAGATTTCCGGCCCATACCTCTATGTCCGAGGCGAGGGGAGTGCGGAGGTTTCGTGGGTTGATGGTCGCCGAGAGGGTCTGCGCGAGCTTGGCCGCATCATCGCGCCATCCACGGTGACAGCGCTCGCAGCGAGCGGTCCGACACAAACGTCGGACAGTCGTCTCTACATCGCCACTTTGAACGCCTCGATCGGGGTTCTCTACCGCGTTGCAATGCCTTCGCCGGAGGCGGTTGCTTCCGGCGCTACCCCTGGCGTTTTGGATGCGGTGTTGAGCGTGCCCGATGAAGCCATCACTGCGCTGGCCATTCTTCCCGACGATGAGTTGGCCATCGCCACACGCAGTTTGGTGGGGGGCGCATCGCGCGCTTTTGTTCTTCATGTGCCCACGCTGGCGACGCGCGCGCTGTTGTTCGGCAAGCCCGTCCGTCACTTGGTGACACACGCCAGAGTGGCTGGGGGACCTGGGCCGGCCGCGTTCCTTTATGGCGTGGTCGACGAGCAGGCTTGTGGAGCGCCCACCGACTGCCAGGGTATTCTCGCGGTTCGCCGCGACACCGGCGCCTTGGCGACCGTCAACAGTGGACAGCCCATGTCGCTCTTGGGGATGGGGAGCGGGCTCATCCAGTCGCTTGTTGTTGCCCCCGGCATGGAAGTCCGGGTGACCGCGGATGATGCTGCCCCTGTACCCGTCCCACTCTTGGGGATGGTGGCCACAGCCGGGAGCGACAGCGTCGACGCCGGTGGGAGAATCTTTTTCTTCCACGCGCTCGAAATGCGACACTTCGTCACAGTTCCGGACGAGCCAAATGATCAGCCGCTGTCATTTGGAGTCGATCCGGGCTTGGTGCCGAACTTCTTTCTGCCCGGCGGCGCCGTGCTGGAACCCTCACTGGGGAGAGCGTTTGTGGCGTATCCATCAGCGGGTGGAATGATGGAGTTCGATCCAGCAACCATCACGCCTAACGCCTTGAATTCTCGTGAGATAACGCCTTACCGCTGACGAACCTGTCTGCTATGCTCCCTCCGCCTACCCGGTGAGTCCATCGAGATGATTGAACAAAACCCTGATCGGCCCGCGCGAAAGGTCGCGATTGCAGATTCGCTATGGGACGCGTTTGAGGAAATGGCTGCCCAAATGGGCTCCGACCGCGACGCGCTCATTAACCAAGCGATGTTCACGTTTGCCCGGCTAAATGGCTTCGTCGACGTCCAGCCCCTTTCGAGCGGTTTGGGGCTTCCGCCCAGAGCTGGCGCGACGGGCGCTGTCTTGGCGCCTGCGCCACAACGGGAGGACGCGGGTCGGCACCTCCGTGCGGCGGACGAGCGTTCATCCTCCAACAGCGGGAAGCTCGATGACGACCCGGTCCGCCGCGAAGTTGCCGAACGTGTTCTGGAGACCGCAGCAGAACTTGAGCGCCTGATCAAAGGCAAGAGCGACCCAGGCTTGAGGGACGCCGACGCCGACGCCGGTGACGAAGGCGATGACGATTCCGAAGGCAATGTGCGGCTGGAGCTGATCGCTGAAGGGGGCGAGCAGCATCGCATCGGCAAAGGCAGATTCATCATCGGTCGCGGCAAGCACTGCGACCTTGTCATCAACTCCGGCAAGGTTTCCCGCGAACATGCGGCCATCGTTCGTGAGGGCGATGACCACTACATCGAAGATTTGGGCTCGTCGAACGGCACCTGGTTCAACAAGCAGCGCATCAAGCGACGTAAGATTGAAGACGGTGACGAGTACTTCATTTGCAGCGAGAAAATTAAGTTCGTGGCGCGGTAAGCGCTGAACCCAGGGGTCGCTCAGTGATTTCACAATTGCGAAAACATGGTCGCTGGACGGCACGTTTTGGCCTGTGCGTGATGTGGCTTCTCGGCACGACGGCGGTGGCACAAGACAGCACGCTGCTTCTGGGCGTCGGCATCCAAAAGCCCATCACGATTCCGGGCATTAAGACCGTTTCTGTGGCCGATCCCGGGATTGCGGATGTCAAACCCGTTGGGAATCAGGTGCTCGTCACGGGTGTCTCAGAAGGGCGGACCACACTGCTCATTTGGAAGACGAATGGCAAGCGCGTCAGCTATCTCGTGGTCGTTCGAAAACAAGACCCCAACGAAGTCATCAGCGAGCTTCGAAAACTCTTGGGCGATATCGAAGGCGTTTCGGTGCGCCAAGTGGGCGACCGCATCTACTTGGATGGCCAAGCGCTGACCACCGGCGACATGGATCGCATTGAGCAAGTGATTGGCCTCTACCCAAACGTCACGAGCTTCGTGAAAGTCACGACGAACGCCAAGCGTCTGGTGGCTCAAAACCTCGACAGCCATTTTCGGAAGGCCGGCCTCAAGAACGTTTCGGCGAACGTGATTGGCGCGACGATCTTCTTGGAAGGCTCGGTGGAGAGTCAGGCAGATCTCCAGAAGGCTGAACTCATCACCAAGGCCTTGGGTGAGAAGGTTGAAAATTTACTGACCGTTGGCATTAAGCGCATGGTGCTCGCCGAGGTGCAGTTTGTGGAGATTCGGCGAAGCGGCACTGACCGTTTTGGCGTGAAGTTTCCGACAGACATCAGCGGTGACATCCAGGCCACGGGTCGCTACGTGCGTGATTTCCTTCCCGCGGCAGCCCAGTCCCTTCAGGCGGGCCTCAGCCTTCAGAACATTCGTGCGGGCATCGCGGTGGGTTTCCAAATGAACGACGGCTATGGGCGCTTGCTGGCGCAGCCGCGCCTGGTGTGCGCGAGCGGAGAAAAGGCCGAGTTTCTCGCCGGTGGCGAAGTCCCTATTCCGCTCATCACGAACAACCAGTTCACAGTGGAATACAAGAAGTACGGCGTGATTTTGAACCTTGCGCCCACGGCAGACCGCAACGGAAACATTCAGATGGACGTCGAGGCCGAAAGCTCAGAGCTCGACCAGTCGGTGGCTGTGTCGGTGGGCGGAAACATCGGAATCCCGGGCTTCCGGTCGCGAAAGGTCAAAACCAACGTCACGGTGCGGCATGGCGAGACGATTGTGCTGTCCAACGTGTTTAGTCACGACGAACAGAAGGCGGTTTCCAAACTGCCCGGCTTGGGCAACATTCCCATTATCGGGGAGCTGTTCAAGAACCGGAGCTTTGACAGCAGCAAGCGAGAGTTGGTCATCTTCATCACGCCCCGAATCGTGAACCCTGATTCCGACAAGATTCGCACGATGATCGAAGACATCAAGACGCGTTACAAGCAGGCACGCGGTGAAGTGACTTTCAACGTCTTCGACTGAGTGGGGTAGACTTTCACTCATGCTCGTCATTTCGGTCGCCGAAAAAGACGGTGAAACGCAGCAATACCGTTTCGACAAGTCTGAGGTCACCCTTGGGCGGCTCGCGGGAAACGACATTGTCTTGTCCAAAGGCAACGTGTCGAAAGTGCATGCGCGCATCGTGAACAAGGACGGCAAGTTCGTCATCGTCGACATGCGTTCGACCAACGGCACCTACGTCAACGGAAAGAAAATTTCCGCGCCGCAGGTCATTCGACAAAGCGACCGGGTTCACATTGGCGACTACGTTCTGAACGTCGAGCCCGATGCCGAGGCTGACACCCCAGAGTTGCCGGAACTGTCCTCTACCGGCCTTTCGCAAAATGCATCGGGGGTGCATTCCGGTTTGCGTGATGTGCAAGACATGCGGGCGCGTCTCCAAGACGATGTTGACGTCGCCGATTCCGAAGACGTTCAACACGTTCCTTCCAGCGGCGCGTCAGAAGACAAACGCCACGAAACACACGAACCAGCGGTGCGTGCGCAATCCCCGCAGCGCGAGCGGCGACCCGCTTCGCCGGCACTGCCGACCGCGGTGAAGCAACCCGCTCTCACACGCATGCCGGCCTCCATGGGTGCTGCGATGGCGCGGCGTGGAACGCGGGGGATGGGAAGCACCGACGTTCAGCGCTACGCGCAGCTGCAGAAAGACATTCACGACCGCCTGATTGAGTACCTCGACCTTCGTCGGCTCGACATGGAGAGGCTTGGCGACGAGGAGCTCTGGCGACGAACCGAAAAAGCGATTCGCGACATTGTCGATCAGATGGAGCAGGACCGGGAACTCCCCGACGGCGTGGATCGCGAAGAGCTGCTCGGCGATGTCCTCAACGAAGCGCTGGGCCTCGGCCCGCTGGAGGCTTTCTTAGCGAACGAAGAAATCAGCGAGATCATGGTGAACCACGCCAACCAGATTTACATCGAACGGCGTGGGAAGCTGACGCTTTCGGAAAAGACATTTTCGTCCAACCAGGCCGTGTTGGGAATCATCGAACGCATCGTGGCACCCATTGGGCGCCGCATCGACGAGTCCAGCCCACTGGTGGATGCGCGCTTGAAAGATGGGAGCCGCGTCAACGCGATTATTCCGCCGCTCGCTCTGAAGGGGCCGTGTTTGACGATTCGAAAATTCAAACGAGACGCGCTCAAGATTGGGGACCTCGTCCGCTACAAGACGCTGACGCCGCAGATGGCCGAGTTTCTCGAAATGTGTGTCAAGGCGCGCAAAAACATCGTGATTTCGGGAGGCACCGGGTCGGGGAAAACGACCACGCTGAATATCATCAGCTCATTCATCCCTGAGGGCGAGCGTATCGTCACCGTGGAAGATGCCGCGGAACTTCAGCTGCCGCAGGAACACTGGGTGCAGTTGGAGGCACGGCCACCCAACCTTGAAGGCAAGGGTGCCATCGCGATTCGCGATCTCGTCAAAAACTGTTTGCGCATGCGACCTGACCGAATCGTCGTAGGGGAGTGTCGTGGCGGCGAGGCGCTCGACATGCTTCAGGCGATGAATACCGGCCACGACGGTTCACTGACGACTTTACACGCCAACACACCTCGGGATGCGGTGGCGCGCCTAGAGACCATGGTGCTGATGTCGGGAATGGAACTCCCGATCAAAGCGATTCGAGAGCAGATCGCGTCTGCTGTTCAAATCATCGTCCAGCAAACCCGTTTTTCGGATGGGACGCGCAAGGTGGCGTTCATCACCGAGTTGTCAGGAATGGAAGTCGACATCGTCACGCTGCAGGACATCTTCTTCTACAAACAAGAGGGCTTCACCGAAGATGGGCGAATTCGGGGGCGCTTCTGTGCTTCTGGGTTCGTGCCGAAGTTTTACGATGACCTTCAACGGCGGGGTATTCCAGTCAACATGGGGATTTTCCGTGAGGACTAAATCGCAAGCTCGCGCCGAGAGGTTCGGGGGGCGCTTGTGGCTGTAGACGACGACAATGCACCCCGCCGTCGCCCGACGCGCGTGGTGCCCAAGGGGCAGCTGCCGAGCGCGGGAGAGGCGCGCATGCCCATGAGGTCTGCAGCGCCGCGTGCCTCGAGCGCCGGGGCGCTCCTTCGGGGATTGACCGGACCGTGGTTGAATCAGGAACACCTGCTGCGTGGCACGATGCTTGTGGGCCGGTTGCCGGGGTCGGGAATTCAGGTGGACGACGACTCCGTGAGCCGCCGTCATGCAGAGCTGGAGGTCCAGGGGGCCGTCGTTCGTCTTCGGGACCTTGGCAGCGCGAATGGGACTTTTCTCAATGGCGCGCGTGTGGCCGGCGAGGCGGTGCTCCAGCCACGGGACATCGTTGGATTTGGTGTTGTCGAGTTTGAATTTGCTGCGGGTGTCCAATCGGATGCGGTCGCGGAGGCTTCTGCTCCCACCAGACGCCCGATGGGCCGACCTGCGCGCAGCGCACTGAAAAGCCCTCGCGCCAATGTCGGCGGAAAACGAAAGCAGTTGCTGTTTCTGGCGGCCGTGTTTCTCGTGGTGGGCGTGGGCGGCGGCATTCTTTACAAGCGCCTCAAACCGCGTCCCACCGAGACCGCGTCGGTGGGGCCCTCCCAAGCTGTTGGCATGTCCGGCGGCGCCGTCGAGCTGGAGAAAGCACTGTTGCGCTGCCGTTCTTCGGCCGATACCTCCGCGGGCAGAGAACCCGACTGGGACGACGCGTTGCGACAGTGCAACCGGTACCTCGACCTCAATCCTTTGGAGCCGGTGGCCAACGAACTGGTGGCGCGAATCAAGTCCGAAAGGGCGGCTGCGGGACTCTATGAACGCGCGATGATTGCCGCGCGGCAAAACCGCGAAGAAGAGGCGCTGGACACGTTGATGCAGCTCTCCGAGGACAGTGTTTATTTTCGGCGGGCACAGACCGGCGTCGATCAAATCGTCAAAGAAGTGCTTTTGCGTACCGAAGTGGACTGTCGCAACTACGCCAGAGCCGGCCGATGGGAACTCGCCTTATCGCGTTGCGAAAAGCACGCCCGATTGCTCTGCCAGAACTTGCCTCAGGGTGAGCGTGAGCAGCCGCCGGGGACGAAGCTGGCGTTGGACGGAGGCCGGCTCCCGGCAAACGAATGGCGACCCAAGAGCGTCATCTACCAAACGTTTCTGTCGGCACGGGCCAAGTTGAATCCGGCAGCGGGGGTGTGGAAGTGTCCCGAGGTGAAGCTTCTTCAGAAGGGGACGTTGGCGCCGGAAGTCGCTGGAAAAATTGCGGCAATTATCGAGGCCCGCGTTGAAGCGCCTGCCCTGCGTGTCGCGCTGACGCGATACTGGGAGGGCAAGTCTGAGGCGCTTCGGATTCTCAATGAGGTTCGCAACGACGCCACACAGGCCCAACTCCATGGGCAGGCCGATGCGCTGCGTGCCGACGTCGAAACGGTGATCCAGCTTTTTCGATTGGGTGAAAGCAAGCTTCAGGAGAAGGATCTCAAATCCGCGCTCAAAAGCTTTCAAGAGGCGTTTGCCGCTGACGAACGCCTGCTGAAGGGTGGGACAGAGAATTATCCCTCGTTTTACCGGCGCAGCATGCAGAACGACTTCGCCCAAGCTGCCGTGGAGTTGGGCAAGCACTATTTTAACGATCGGCGAAGCCCGCCGGAGGCGTGCAACGTCTTTCGACTGGGCCTCAGCATGTACAAGGGCAACACCGATCTCTTGGTGGGTGTGCAGCGCTGTACAGAGTTGGCACGCAAGGCGTATGAACGAGCGGACAGCTGCGAAGCCTTGGAAGACGTGCTGAAGCTTGCGATGGATGGCGACGGCTTCGCGGACAAAGTCGCGCAAAGCCAAAAAGAGATGGGGTGTGTCGCCGCCCTCGACAGTCCAGAGGACGCGCGCTAAGGCCGGAGGGTGCCTACCTCGCGCCCGGTCGTCACGTTGATCGACGCCTCGGGGTTCATTTTTCGCGCCTACCATGCGATCGCGAACCTCTCGACGTCCAAAGGCGTGCCGACGAATGCCCTGTACGGCTTCACGCGGATGTTGTTGAAGACGTTGCGCGATTTCGCACCCACGCACGTTGCATTGGCTTTCGACTTGGACAGTCGCCAGGGCCGGCTGGCGATTGATCCCGAATACAAGGCCACGCGGGTGGCACCGCCAGAAGACTTGCTCCCGCAATTCGACCTGGTGCGCCGGGTGGTACGCGCTCTGAATCTGCCCATTCTCGAGGCGCGCGGTTGGGAAGCGGATGACGTCATCGGCACTGTTGTCCAGCGTGCGCGCGAAGAAGGGTTTGCGGCGCACATCATCACAGGCGACAAGGACTTTGTTCAGCTCGTCGGTGACGATGTCACGTTGTTCGACCCCATGCACGACCGACGGACGACCGTCGCAGAGGTGCGCGAACGCTTGGGCATCTTGCCCACGCAAATGTGCGACTACCTCGCGCTGGTTGGCGATGCGAGCGACAACGTGCCCAAGGTGCCTGGCGTGGGGCCCAAGACGGCAGGGGAACTCATTGCGAAGTTCGGTTCCGTGGAAGCCTTGCTCGCGCGCGCCAGCGAGATTGAAAAGCCCAAGCTGCGTGAAGCGGTCTTGGGCCACGCGGAGTCGATTCAACGCGCGAAGAAGCTCGTGACGTTCAAGATGGACCTCCCGCTGGGTGTCACGATGTCTGACCTCGTGCGGCGGCCGATCCATCATGAGGAGACGCGGGCGCTGTTTACGGAATTTGAATTCTTTCGACTCTTGGCGGACCTGCCGCCCACGCCGGCGTCACCGCAAGTGGACACACCCTGGGAAGCGCTGGGGACGACGGAAGCACTCGATGCCTTCGTGGCTTCAGCGCGCGATTCCGGGCGCGTGGCGGTGATTCCGGCGTTCGAGGGACTCCCGCATCAGGCTGTGTTGCTTGGAATCGGCGTGGCGCTGCCCAACGGGCGGTCCGCGTTCATGCCTTGGGAACGAACGTCGCTCATGTCGGCACCGGTCGATGTGGCTCAAATGCGCGTCAAGGCCGCCGCCATTTTGGCCGATGCCGGAATTCAAAAAATCGTTCACGACCACAAGGCCCTGCTTCGTCTGCTCGAAGCGAGTCGAACAGAGCTGGCGGGTGAAGTCGTGGACGTGGAAATGCTGTCCTATTTGTTGAACCCCTCTCGTCGAGAGCACGCGTTGGCAGACCTCGCCCAAGAACGTCTGGGCGTGGCGCTGCCTGCGCCGACTGGCGGGCCTCGGAGTCGCCTGGCTGACCGTTCGATCGAGGAATTGGGCCCAGTGTTTTCAGCAAGGGCAAACGCCGCCCTCAAAATGGTCGAAGCACTGTCTCGTGAGGTGGAGGAATCGGGGCTGGGGAAACTGTGGCGGGAGGTCGAACGACCGTTGATTCCCGTTCTCGCGAAGATGGAACGTGCCGGCATCAAGCTGGATGTGCAGGCCATCGCTCGCGTCAGCGCACGTGTCGACACCGAGGCCGCAGCCCACCTGACGGCCATTCATCAGGCCGCGGGACACGAATTCAACGTTGCGTCCAATGCGCAACTTGGCAAAGTTCTCTTTGAGGAACTCAAACTTCCCGTACTGCGAAAGGGCAAGACAGGCCCATCGGCGGATCAGGAAGTGCTGGAAAAGTTGGGGCAGCACCATCCCATCGCGCGGTCGATTTTGGAGTACCGGGGGCTCACGAAGCTGAAGAGCACCTACTTGGATACCTTGCTGCCCCTGCTGGGTCCCGATCAGCGCCTGCACACAACGTTTCACCCCGCGGCAACGGCGACGGGGCGGTTGTCGTCGTCCGACCCCAACTTGCAGAACATTCCGATTCGCACGGAACTGGGGCGCGAAATTCGCCGGGCGTTCGTTGCGGAAGATGGCTTTGCGCTGCTCTCAGCAGACTACAGCCAGATTGAGTTGCGCATTCTCGCGCACTTCGCCGGGGACGCCGCGCTTCTTGAGGCGTTTGCGAAAGACGAAGACATCCACCGGCGGACAGCCGCCGAAGTGTTTGGTGTGACGCAGCAAGGGGTCAGCGACCAGCAGCGCCGCATCGCCAAGATGGTGAACTTTGGCATCGCCTATGGCTTGTCGGCGCACGGGCTGTCGACACGGTTAGACATTCCGATGGACGAAGCAAAAGGCATTATCGACCGCTACTTCGAGCGCTATTCGGGCATGCGTCGTTATCTCGACGAGACAGTCGCAACGGCACGAGAGCGCGGCTTTGTCGAAACGCTCTGGGGACGTCGCCGTTGGATGAACGACTTGCGCGCTGGAAACCGCCAAGTGGTTCAGGCGGCGGAGCGTGCCGCTATCAACATGCCCATTCAGGGCACAGCGGCGGACATCATCAAGGTGGCGATGCTGCGGGTGGCCGCAGCGCTAGCGGAGCGAAAACTGGAAGCGCGGATGCTCCTCCAAGTCCATGACGAACTGGTGTTCGAAGTGCCGAAGTCAGAGGTCGCCGAAATCACACAGCTTGTCAGGGAGCATATGTCCGGTGTGGTGACGCTTGCGGTTCCCCTGAAAGTTGAAATCGGCAGCGGCCCCACGTGGGCGGACACGCACTGAAAATGCAGTCCCTGGAAGCGGGCTAGCTGTCTCCGCTGGCCTTTTTCTGGGAGAGGAAAGCGACGTTGTCTTCAATACGCTCCCATTCCTTTTCAGCAAAATCTGGGCGAAATGTTTCGAGAAGCTTGAGGTGAGCGTCAACGACTGAGCGGACCTGCGATTCGAACTGAACGCGCTGGCGTTTGAGCTCGTTGATGTCTTCGACGACCTGAACAAGCTTCTGATGTGCGTGAAGGACGATGCGCTCGGCTTGTTGTTCGGCCTGTGCCAGGACGATGTCAGCCTCTTTCTTCGCCGCTTGTTGAAGGTCTTCCGAGCAGCGCTGCGCGGTGACCAGCGTCTCTTGAAGCGTCCGCTCGCGATCTTGGTGAGTCTCCAGCTTGAGCGAGACGCGCCGGAGCTCTTCTTTGAGGCTGATGTTCTCCTTCACGACCTCTTCAAACTCACTGGCGAGAAGTTCGAGGAAGGCTTCCACTTGATGACGCTGGTAACCGCGGAGCGCGCCTTCAAACCGCTTCTGCCGAATGTCCAGTGGGGTGAGCTTCATGGCGAGGAGTATATGTGCCCGAGCCAAGCGTGCCAGGTGTGAGGAGTTTGTTGACGTTGACTACAGGTCTGTAATTGTCCCACCTGAAAATGCCATCAGCGCAAGACGGGTTGGAGTGCACCTTCTGCAGTATTGAAATGGACCGACACGACGGCGGTGGCGGTCGTGTTCACTATTTTCGCTGCCGGCAGTGTCGTCGTTGGGTGTCGAGTACTTATGCGGACGTCTTGAAGGCGGACACTGGATTTCGCTGGGTCGACCATTCTACCCGAGGGGAGACGCAGCAAGCGTTTGAGGCGGCGACGCCTGCCCCGGAGGGGCGAGGGTTTTCCGAGGTCAAGGGGCGGTTGGAGCGTTGGTTGGCGGCGCTGGAAAACCAAGATCCATACCGGACGCTGGGCGTCTCGCCGCTCGACGACGATGAAGTGGTCCGTGGTCGCTTTCGCGAGTTGGCGCTTCTTCACCATCCCGATCGCGGGGGATCGGCCGACAAGATGCGGGAGCTCAACGTGGCTTACGAACAGATTCTTCGACACCGTGAAGCGCGTCGCCACGAGAAACATGTCTTGGCCGAATCGCAAGTCAGTTTGCCTGCGCGGGCGCGCTAGTTTCTGGCGGCGCTGTTAAGGTACGGGCGTCAACAGCAAGGGGTGGGGGATGTCGATTTGGCTTTTGCTTGGGGGCGTCGGCTTTTTGGTGCTGTGGGGCGTGGGTGTTTTTAATCGCCTCGTCAGCTTGCGGAATCGTTTTCAGAACGCTTTCGCCCAAATCGATGTCCAATTGAAGCGTCGCTACGACTTGATTCCGAACTTGGTTGAAACCGCCAAGACGTACATGAAGCACGAACGCGAGACGCTCGAAGCGGTCATCGCGGCGAGAAACCAAGCCGCTTCTGCCGAACAGCGTGCGGCGGCCCGCCCCGGTGACGCCGAAGCAATGCAGGGCTTGGCGGGGGCAGAAGGTGCGCTCCGGGGTGCCATGGGACGCTTCTTCGCGCTCGCCGAGGCCTATCCGGATCTCAAAGCGAACCAAAACATGATGCAGCTCACGGAGGAACTCACGGCCACTGAAAACAAGGTCGCGTTCGCTCGGCAGGCCTACAACGACGCCGTCACGGGATACAACACGGCGCGTGAGTCGTTTCCGGGAAATTTGCTGGCCGGCAGTTTTGGATTTCAGGGCGCCAGGCTTTTGGAGATTGAGAACGTTGCCGAACGCGTCGCACCGCGAGTTTCATTCGGCTAGTGCTTCGGAGCACTAGGCATGGATTTTTTCGAGCACCAGCGAGAAGCACGTCGGAGAACGTGGCAACTCCTGGGGCTGATGCTTGCCGCCGTCGGTGTCATCGCCACCGCGGTGTACGTCGCTTTCAGAGTTTTCGTTGTCGACATTGTCGAAGGCGTTCCGCTGTTCGACCCGTGGCTTTTCACTCAAGTGGTGGGCGTCACACTTGCCGTCGTGGCTGCCGGCACAATCTACAAATGGCTTCGACTTTCGCGCGGCGGCGAGGCGCTCGCGCGCGACTTGGGAGGGCAGCGCGTCGATGTCCAGACGGTCGACCTGCACGAGCGGCGCTTGTTGAATGTCGTGGAGGAAATGGCCATCGCCGCAGGCATGCCCGTGCCCGCCGTCTATGTGCTGCCGGATGAGCCGGGCATCAACGCGTTTGCCGCTGGGCTAGGCCGGGACGATGCCACGATTGCGGTGACCGATGGATGTTTGCGCCTCTTGTCGCGCAGCGAGCTTCAGGGGGTGATCGGTCACGAGGTGAGCCACCTGCTCAATGGCGACGCGAAAGTGAATCTCAGAATCATCGGTCTTGTGCATGGTATTTTGGTCATCAGCCTGATCGGACAAAGCCTCCTGCGTGGCATGGGCCGAACGCGTGTCGGCTTTGCATCCCGAAAACGTGTCCAGGCGGGAGGTGGTACCGCGGGGTTGGCGATGTTGGGCCTTGCGCTCTGGGGGATTGGTTACATCGGGGTGGTGTTCGCCCGACTGATCAAAAGTGCGGTTTCTCGTCAGCGAGAATTTTTGGCGGACGCTTCGTCGGTGCAGTTCACCCGCGATTCGTCCGCACTGGCGAGTGCCCTGAAGAAGATCGGCGGCCTCACTACCGGATCGCGACTCCAGCTGGAGGCTGCCGAAGAGGCGAGCCATCTCTTCTTTGCAGATGGCTTGCGCCGCACCCTGACGGGGCTTTGGGCCACACACCCACCCCTTGAAGAACGGGTTCGACGCTTAGAGCCGGGATTCAAGGGCGATTTCCCGACCACGTCAGAAGTTCCGGTGGACGTTGCCGCGGAGTTGCCGGTGTCCGCAGCGGTGCCGTCCGGCGTGCCTCGCCATTCAAACTTTGCTGACGACCTTGTCGCCTCCATCGGCACGCTGGACGCTGACCACCTGGCCTACGCCCGGTCGCTCTTGGCCGAAGTACCCATGGTTTTGCGTGCGGCATGTCGCACGCCCGAAGGTGCACAGGCCGCCACGATGGCTTTGCTGCTTGACGCGGATGCCGCTGCCCGCCGCCCTCAGCTGGTGTTGCTTGAGCGAGCGCTCGGGCCTTCGGTGACCGGCCAGGCAGACCAACTTGCTGGGGCTGTGCGAGCGATGCGGGTGGAGTGTCGATTGCCAGTGTTGGACCTCGCGCTACCGGTCTTGCGAGAACTTCCTCACGCGAAGCGACACACGTTTGCACAAGTGGCTGAAGCCGTTGTCCGCACAGACGGGCGCTTGAGCTTGTTCGAATGGGTGCTGGAAACAGCACTCGTGCGGCATCTGGCCGGTGAACGCGCTGGGGAAAATGGAGACACCCGTCGCCCGCTGGGTGAGGCCTGCCACACGTTGTTACAAGCCGTCGCTGCCTCGGGTGTTGGTGATCCAGCGCGTGTCGCCAAAGCGGTTGAGGCGGGCCAGAAAATCCTCCTTGAGGCGCGCATCGCGTCGTTCGGCCCTTCCGGGGGTTCTTCCGGCAAGCCGCAAACGCTCCAGGATGTTCGAGAGGCGCTGAAACGCGTGGCGTCGACGTCGCCGAGGCTCAAGCGAACAATCTTGCACGCGGCCGCTACGGCCTGCGCGGCGCAGGGAAGTGTCTCCAGGGTGCAAGGTGAACTTTTGCGTGCGATTGCAGACACCCTGGGGTGTCCGACGCCGCCCCTGCTGCCAGGCCAACGTGTTGGGCTATGAAGCCTTTGCCGTAGGTTTGTTGCCGCGTCGAGTCGCCATCCGGTGATGGACGTTTTCCATGTCGAGCGAAACTTTGCCGCCGAGCGTGTTGTGCCGCTTTTCCCAGTTGGCGATGGCCTCTAACGCTGCGTGGTCGAGATAGCTCAGTCCGTCCAACTGGACGTGCACCTCGTGACCTCGAGGGACAGCGCCCAATGCAGCCATGAGGTCTGGCAAGCGCATGAAAGTCGCCGCACCAAACAGCTTGAGGTCGGTTCGCTCTCGGCTGGGGTGGGTCATCTCCACACGAAAGTCGGTCACGGCCCAAAGAAGCCGCACGGCGGCGAGGAAAAGGCCCACGGCCACGCCGCGAAGGAGGTCTGTCGCCACGATCGCAAGAAGCGTCACGAGAAAGATGACCACCTCTGCTTTGCCCCCGCGACGAAGCGACGCCACGTCTTGCCGCAGCAGCTTGTAGCCCATGAACACCAAAAGCCCCGCGAGCGCAGCGACGGGGACGTAGTGAAAAATCCAAGGAAGCAGCGTCACGACTGCAAAGAGCCAAACGCCATGAAACACAGCTGACCAGCGAGACTTTGCTCCCGCATCGATGTTGGCGGTGCTGCGGACAATGACGCCGGTCATGGGGAGCGCCCCCAACGCGCCGCAAATCATGTTGCCAATGCCCTGTGCCCTGAGTTCTCGGTCGAACTGAGTTCTGGGCCCATCATGCAAGCGGTCGGTCGCAGATGCGCAAAGCAGCGTTTCAGCAGAAGCAATCATCGCCACCGCCGCGGCGTCGCCCAGCGGAATGGGAGAGAAAACACCTCGCAATGACTCCACAGTGGGCAAGGCAATGTCATCGCTGAGACGGTCAGGAACTTCGATGTGTGGAATTGAGAAATCCCCCAGCACGGCCGCCACCGAACCCAAGATGATGGCCAAGAGCGGTGTCGGAAGCAGACGTGCTCCCGGAAGCTTTTTGGCGATGAAGGGTCCAGCGGCCATCGTGGCGATGACGACGAAGCTGACAATAAATGCCTGTCTGGCAACCTCAGACGACGCCAACTCGAGGACGTGGGAGGGGAGCGCTATCAGATTTCGCAGCGCGCTGCCTTGGGAAGAACCCCCCAGCATCACATGGGCCTGTCCCAGCAGCAGAAGGGCGCCAATGCCTGCGAGCATGCCGGCGATGACACTCGGCGGAACGGCCTGGAAGTAGCGCCCCCCCCGAAGCAGGGCGGCGACCAACTGAAGCAGGCCTGCGATCAGCAGAATGACCCCCAACATGCCGTACCCATTGCGCTGAACAATGTCCCACACGAGGACGGTGAGGCCCGCCGCAGGCCCACTGACTTGGAGGGGAGAACCGCCAAAGAGGCCTACAAACACACCGGCCACGATGCCCGTCACGATGCCGGCAGCTGGCGGTGCGCCGGAAGCCAACGCGACGCCAAGACACAGGGGCAGGGCCACAAGAAAAACAACAAACGACGACAAGACGTCGCGGCGAGAAAAATCGCTAAAAAAAGACATGACGGCTCTTTACTGCAAGCGGACGGGCCTGTGCGACAAAGCGACGCGGCCCTACGTGCGCGCGAGCGTCGCCCAGCGTCGCTTGACGCTGCTTCCCATCGCCTTGAACAGACTCCCAAGGGGCCTGGTCAGGGTGCGGAGGGCCCAGGGGGCATCATCGAACAGCGAATAAGCCACCGGCACCGCCACCAGGGTGAGCAGGAGCGAGAGGACTTGTCCACCGACGACAACGCCGGCGGTTGCCCGATTGAAGCCGGCGCCAATGCCTTGCGCCGTGACGAGCGGAATCATGCCGAAGACGAACGCAAACGTGGTCATCAGAATCGGCCGGAGTCGGTCCTTGTTCGCCTGAAGAATCGCTTTGAGCCGCAGCTCGTTTCGAATCAACCTGGGGAGAAGTTCAAAAGCCGTCGGCCGTTTCTCCAGGAGCCGCTCGATGAACCCAAGCTTGAGCCGGGGGAAACGCTTCTTGGCTCGCTCCAAGCCAAATCCGAAAAGGCGAAACCATGTCGGACCCGCTTTGGCCTTCGCCATCGCGCGGTCGACGTGGTTCAACTCCAGGTGACCGGCGAGAGTGGTGCCCAGGTCGTCTCGCAAAGTGGGCGAGTGCCACGACACTTTGGCTAGAGCGGACTCAAACGTGGGCCCCCACTCCGCACGCAAGCCGTTGGAGTGGTCGATTTGCAGAATCGCGTTTTTCTTCACGACCCCGAACAAAACGAAAATGCCAAGGAAGCTGTAAATGTCGAGCGCCTGATCAAAAAGGATCACGGACAAGATGGCGAAAGGCAAGGTGAGCGGCAAAGACAGCAGAATCGTGACGGGGTGAAGCCAAGACTCAAACTGTGCTGCCAAAATGAGGTACATGAACACCATGGACGCCAAGAGTCCCAGGACGAAGGAAATACCTGTCTCCTTCATCAGCTTGGTTTGCCCCTGAGGCTTGATCGAAAATCCCTTGGGTGGGTTTTCGTCTCGGATGGCCTGAATCACTTGCTCGCTGATAGCGCCCTCGTTGGCGCCTGGCCCAGGGTTGAGCATGAACGTCACTTGCCGCTCGCGCTGGTAGCGGTTGATGACGCTGGGGCTAGAAGCGGGAACAATTTGCACGACGTCGGCCAAAGACACTTGGCCCAGTTTCCGAGACGGCACGTTAAGCAGGTGCAGCTTGTCCTCGGCGGAGCGGAATTCTTCCGTTGCGCGCAAACGAATTTCGTACTGCTCGCCGCCTTCCGAATACGTTGAGACCTTTTGCCCCGCAACCAACAGCTGGAGGGCTTGTGCGACGTCAAGCACCTGAACCCCGAGGTCCGCAGCACGTTCGCGGTCTACGCGCACCGCGAGTTCCGGTTTCCCGCTCACCGTCGTGGAGTCCAAGTCGACGGCTCCGGGAATCTTCCGGATGCGTTCCAAGATGCGATCGTTGGCCTTTGCGAGCACATCGAGGTCCGGCCCAGCGAGCAAGACTTGAATACGCTGCGTCGGCTGCCCACCGCCAAACTCGTCCACGTCTGCGATGTTCACACGAAGGTCCTTGGCCAGCGTCGGCAATATTTTCTGTCGAACAACATCCTTGAATTCGTTTTGGGTGATGTCGCGTTCGTCCGGAGGAATCATCTTGACGTAGATCCGCGCCTTGTTGGGCGTTCGGCTGGGGTCGTCGCCGACGGTGAGAAGCGTCGCAGTCACCACCGGGTACTCTCGAATCATCCGAGCGATGCGTTGGCCCACCAGCTCAGTCGCAGCGAGACTCCGACCCTCGGGGAGGCGGACAAGCACCTCAAATTGCGCGCGATCGTCGACCGGCAGAAAGCCTTTGCGGGCTTCTTCTGCGAGGGGCTTTATCGAGTACACGGTGAGAGCAGCGGCCAAGACCACGAGCCAGCGATACTTCATGCAAAGGGCGAGAAAACCCACATAGCGACGTTCCACAGGGCGATAGCCGACATCGACCACGCGCTCGAGGAGGGTCTTGCGGTGGTCGCCCGCGGCCTTCTTCGCAAGCCAACGTGACGCCAGCATGGGGGTCAGTGTGAAGCTGACCCAAAGCGACACGGCGATGCTGAACGCCATCGTGACGCCGAAGCTCGCGAGAAAACGCCCCGGAATTCCAGCGATAAACGCGATAGGGAGGAACACGGCGATGAGGGACAAGGTTGTGGCCAGAACGGCGGGTCCGATTTCGCGCGTGCCCACGACGGCGGCTTCTTTGGGGTCGAGACCCTTTTCCTCAATTTGCTTGAAAATGTTCTCGAGAACCACGATCGCGTCGTCAATGACAATGCCCACCGCGAGCGCGAGTGCGAGCAGCGTGATGCTGTTCAGCGTGTAGCCGGCAAGCTTCATCAGCGCGAAGGTGCCGATGATCGAAGTGGGGATGGCAAGCGCCGCGATGACCGTACTCCGAACGTTGCCCAGGAAGACAAGCACCACGATGGCGGCGAAGAAGGCGCCGAGAATCAGGTGCTCGATGACGGCCTCAGTGCCTGTCCGAATGACGGCTGACCCATCGCGCTGGACAACGAGCTCGTAGCCCTCGGGAATCTCTTGGCGGACTTCCTCCAGGCGTTCGAGGACGTCATCCACAACCGCGACAGTGTTGGTTCCGGACTGCTTGCGGACCGCAAGCAAGACGGTGCGGTCTTCGTTCCAGATGGCCACGGACTCGGTGTCCTGCACGCCATCGACAACCGTGGCGATTTCATCCAGACGAATGGCTCGCCCGTTTTGTTCACGCACTACGATTCGAGCGAGCTGCGCGACGGATTGCACGCGGCCTTCGACACGGAGATTGATGTAGTCGCGGCTGGTGTCGACGCGGCCGCCGGGCAAGCTGATGTTCTGTGCGTTGATGGCAGCGGCGACTTCGGCGGCGGAAACGCCCAGGGACTTGAGCTTCACCGGGTCGACGAGCACGTGGATCTGCCGTTTGCGTCCGCCAATGATGCTGACCTGCCCGACACCCGTCACGGATTCCAATCGACGTCTCACCACCCGGTCGGCAATGTCGGTGATGGCCCGAACGTCGGCTTCAGCGCCCTTCAGGCTTTTGGCGTTGAGCGCAATGTACAGGGCGGGTTGGGCGTCCGGATCGAACTTCTGGACGACCGGCGGGTCCACGCCCTTGGGCAGGTCGGCCAGGATGAGGTTGATCTTTTGTTGGACCTCTTGTGCGGCGACGTCAACGTTCTTTTCGAGCTTGAATTGCACGAAAATCTGAGACACACCTTCCGACGAGGCGCTGCGCATTTCGTCGATACCGCTGATGGTGTTGATGGCGCCTTCAATCTTGTCCGTGATTTCGCGCTCAATGTCTTCTGGCGAGGATCCAGGCTGGAGGGTCGCCACGAGGATGCCGGGGAAGTCCACCTTGGGAAATTGGTCGACGCCGAGCTGCATGTAGAACGCGCTGCCGACCACCAAGATGACGATCGAAAAAACGGACGCCATGACCGGTCGCCGCACACACAGTTCTGCAAGCCATTGCATCGAACGATTCTCCCAAGCCCGCTTCTGAATCCGTTACTGAATGGAGGTCCCGTCGCGCAAACCCGGGGGAGGTTTGACGATGACGTTGTCCGCCGCCGAGAGCGATTCGAGGACGGCAACGCGGCCGTCCTTCTCGACACCAATTCGAACCACCATTTCAAAAGCGTTGCCCTCGCGCGCCAGGAACATGCGGCGAACGGTACCGTCCGTCCGGATGGCCTCCAGCGGAACGGTCGGCTGTTCAGCATCGCCCACGTGTAGCAGCACGGTGGCGAACATTCCGGGTCGCAAGGCCAAGTCGGTGTTGTCGGCGAAGGCCTCGACGATGAGGTCGCGTGTGTTGGGGCGCAGGGCAGGACTCACGAAGCGGACTTCTGCGGGAAAGTCCCGACCGGGGTATGCCGAAACACGAACATTGAGCTTTTGGCCGGCGTGGACCTGGCTCACAACAGATTCAGGAACGCTGATGTTGATGCGAACGGGGGTGACAGAAAAAACGCTGGCCACTTTGGCCGACGGCGTGACGTACTCGCCCACACTCACGTATCGCTCGCCAATGATGCCATCGATGGGGGCGCGAATGACGGTGTCGCCCGCCAACTTGCCGGCGAGGTCCGCTTGAGCGCGCGCGGCGTTGGCGTTGTACAGCTGTGAAGTGCACTGGGCCTTCTGCCTTTCGTAGTCGCTTTTCGCGATGGCGCCCTGAGCGAACAACGCGTCTGCGCGGGCACAGTCCTGCTGTGCCACCTGGACTTGGGTGTCGGCGGCGCGCGACTGCGCGTTCGCAGCCATCGCCTGGTAGCCGGCTGCTTTGGCGTCGACAAGCGCAAGGGCAAGTCCCCTTTTCACAGGCTCACCACGCTCAACGTACGTCGCAGTCACGCGTCCGGCGACGTTGGCCGCCACCTCGGACTGTTTGTCGGCGTTCACGCTGCCTGTGAGCGTCAGGTACTTGGGCATCGGCAACACCTGAACCGGCGTGGTGCTGACTTTCAGCGGCGCGACGCCTGCATCTGAGGCCTTGGGCTTGGAGGCATCGCTTCCGCCGCAGGCGGTCAAGACGATGGCAAGCGAAAGTGTGAGTGGCAGTAAACCGCGGTTCATGGGGGGTCTCAGGGTTGAATCGGGAAGGGGTCGAAGCGGCCGGCAGCGCGAGCCAGTTTGATGACAGCCAGGTGTGCGCTCAAATTCTCGCTCAGGACACTCAGCTCGGCCTGAAGAAGGTTGGCGGTGGCGTCGGAAACGTCGAGGTAAGTCGCGGTGCCGACGGTGTTGTTGAGGGTCACGAGTTGAAGGTTCTCTTGGGCGAGCTTGAGCTGCTCGCTCGCTTTTACGCGGTTGGCACGGGCGCTCTCCAAGTCGTACTGCGCGCGACGCACTTCATCTTGGGAACGGTTGTGTGCGGCCTCGCTGGCCGCTCGCGCTTCAGCGATTCTCGCGGCATTGTCGCGCAGTTCGGCTTCGCGCAAGCCGCCGTCGAAGATGGACCAGGTCAGGCCCACGCCAACAGCCCACACGTCAGGCCGTCCTGCGAACCCTGAAACGTTTTGAACCTGGTAGCGGCCAAACAGACCAATGGACGGAAAGTAGCGGAGCCAATTGCTGCGGTGATTGCTCTCGGCCAACTCGAGGTTGGCCCGTGCGGCCAAGACGTCGGGCCTTTCGGAAGGTGCCTGCTCGACAAGGTTCTGCGTCGATTCGGGCAATGCCTGGGGTTCCGGCGGTGCAGTGACTTCGAAATTGGGCTCTCGGGCCAAAAGGGCTGCCAGCGCGCTCTTTGAAGAAGCGTAGGAGTAGCGGGCGCGGCGCAAGTCCTGTTCGGTTCTCGCGCGGTCGATTTGAGCGCGAAGCAAAAACACCTTCGTGATGGCACCGGTTTGAAAGCGAACCTGCGCGTCTTTCTCGCGCCGGTCTTGGATTTCGAGAAGCCGTTCCTGCACGCCAACCGTTTCCTTCAGACCGATAGCACCATAGTAAAGCTGTGCGAGCGCGAAAAAGGTCTCACGCCGAACGTTGTCGACTGTGAGGCGCGCAGCCTTCTGTGCGATGTATGCCGAATGAATCGTGGCCCAAAGCGCTGGCGCGATGACCGCCTGATTGGCTTCAACTTGAAGCCCCAACTGGTTCAGGCGCTGAATCTCCACGGTATTGAAACCCGAGGGGGCAAGCACGTAGGGCGTCGGAGAACCCGGTGGGTTATCGACGCTCACCTCTAGGCCCGGGTCGAAGGGTGGGCCCTGCGGGGACCCCAAATCGCGAATGTAATACCCGCTGGGCAGCGTGACGACCGCTGCCACGTTGTTGCGCGTGTAATTTGCACCCACTTGGATGCGTGGCAGGTACCCCGACCACGCCTTCTGCGAGAGCGACCACGCCTGTTCAAGGCGGGCCTGCGCCTGCTTGAGTTCTAGGCTGTTGTCCTTGGCGGTGCGCATCGCCTCCTCCAGCGTCAGGACGGGTCCGGTCGGCAGGGAGGCCTCAGGCGCCTGCGACAGAAGGGCGATGAGCAGCAGAGAGGAGGTCAGAGTCATCAGAGTGTCGCTTTGCTCAAATATTCCGGGCGTGTAGCGGCTGCCCCGGGCGCCGATGGGCGCGGCTTCGTATAAGGCAGACGTTGGGTGGGGGCAACGCAAAGCGCACCTAGACCGGGTGACACGCCCAGACCGGCTAGTTCTTGGGGCGATAGCGTTCGGGATTCTCGAAAACGATGGCGGCGGCCATCACACGTGGCACGTAGTCGCGCGTTTCTTCAGGGAGCAGCTTGAGTCGGTAAAGGTGCCAGAAGTCGCGTTTCTTGAAGCCACCGGGCTCCCGGGCAATCCGGTGCAGTGCACTGCGGACGCCATTTTCACCGCGGTTGTAGCTGGCCAAGACAAGCATGAAGGACTCTTGGCCGAATTCGATGAGCAGTTTGGACAGGTAGCACGCGGCTGCTTGGCTGGAGCGCTCCGGATTGTAGCGCTCGTCTCGCTTGGGTGTGACGACGAGCCCGCATTCACGTCCCGTGGCGGGCATGAACTGCCACATGCCAGCGGCGCCAGACTTGCCGTTGGTGACTGAGGGGTCAAAGCGCGATTCCGTGAAGGTGATGTAGCCCAACTCGACGGGCAATTCGCGCGCCCGGAGCGCTTCCTCGATGGCAGGCCAATACTTTTCCTTCTGCGCAAAGTTGTTGCGCAAGTTGGAGCTTGCGGCGAGCTCGGCGACCATTCGCCCAAGCGTGCGTTTGAAAATAGGAGGAATCGCGTAGGTCTCGGCGTTGAAGCTGCGAAGCAACGTTCGAATGTCGGCTTCCAGTTGGTCTGCGGGCGCTTCGAGTTCGGCGCTCGCGCGCTGGTTGGTCTTTCGGACCTGGACAACCTTTTCCTTTGCGCTGCCCACCAGGTGAAGCAGTTGCCCTTCAAGCTCAGCCAGCTTCCCCTCGTCGGTCTCTTGCGCCATTTGCTCTTGGACGTCAGCGATCTTGACGTCGATCGCGGCTTTTTCACGCACCAGCGAGGCAATGCGCTTCTGTTGCCAGCCAATGACAGCGACCAGAAGTCCAACAACAACAACGCTCGTCAGCGCCACGACGCCCAGTATTTTTCGCCAACGTTGCGTGCGGCCTTCGGCGGCTTGGCGCAACCCCGTCATCGCGCGCGCCATGATCACCATGGTGTGTCCCGAATGGTCGCCGTCTGTCGCCTCCCTTCGTCTTTGAATCTCCTTTTCGGCCGCCAAGAGCCACTGCTGCACTTCCTTGTGGGGTTTTCGACCGCTCGTGCTTTTGGGCACAGGGGGCGGCGCGAGGACGGGGCTGGAGACGCGCGGTGCAGATACCCGCGAGGCCGAAGACTTTGCGTTGGCCGGCTGCGATGGTTTTGACTTGAGGGGCGCCTCTGCCGACGGCTTTGGCCTGTGCAGCGCAGCGAGCTGTTCCTGCGTCAGCGAAACCGTTCGGTCTTCTTCTTCCGGCTCGGGTGCGGGTGGGTTGAGGGCGACCTCAAGAACTCGGATTTCTGGGCCTTGCTGGGAACCCACGCGAATGCGTTCGCCACCTGTGATTTTGGCGCGAGTCACGAGCTCGCCGTTCAGCCAGATCCGCGTGCTGGCGTCGTTGGCCACCAGAAGGCAGGCACCGTTCGAGAACACGAATTCGCCGTGAACGCGCGCCACCGTGGGTTCGCGGCCAGCACGCAGGCGAACCTCGACCTGGAGGTCGGTGCCGAAGCGCACCACAGCACCATTGAAGGTGGCAGTGCGGTCCCCGTAGTCGGGTGACACGTAGTTCAGGCGAATCAAACGGGGCGATCTTACATGCGAAAGCCCCCTGACGCGCGATGACGCTTACGCCAGGGGGCCGCGAAAACACCAGAAACTGCTGCAGCGGAGGGAGGGGTCCCTTAGCGCAGGTCGTAGCCGAGCATCAGCATGGGTGTGAAACCCCAGACGCGGTCGCCGACTGAGACACCCTGGGCTGCACCCCCGGTACCGGCGCTCTGCGAAACCTCGGTGGCGGCGCCGTTCAGGATTTTCAGGTCGAGAGCGAGTGTGAAGCCGCTCAGGAAGCCGCTGTCTTGCCGGTCGCCGAAGGTGAAGCCCACACGGATATCCGCACCCGGCATGAACCCTGCGACAGCGATGGCCTGCTGGAATGCCGTGCCACTCACGTCGACGCCCTGAGAAACCTGCACCCAGGCGCCGCTACCGAACAGCGGGCCCACGGCCACGAAGAACTTGTCGAAGTCGAACTCGACCATCGGAGCCAGGTGCCAAAACGCGAGGATGGACACAGATACGCTACCGGCCGTGCCGGAGAAGTTTCCCCCAAGACCAAACCCAACGGTGAAACCGCCGTCGAGAAACACGCCGATCAATTCGCTGATTTGGGCGCCGAAGCGAAGGTTGCCGCCGAAATCAACCATCCCAGCCGGAAAGAAATAGCCAATGGTCGGGTTGATGCCCCAACGAAAATGTATCGGGAATGAAGCGGGCGCGACGACGGTTCCGGGCACGGCGGTGTCTGCGACGGGTGCGGCAGTGTCTGCCACGGGCGCAGAGGCGGTGGCCGATGTGTCGGTGGTTGCGCTGGGCGATGACCCACCTGTCGTGACGGTCACCGAGGCGCCTTGACCAAGACTCAAAGTCGAAACGAGCAGGGCAGCTGCAAAGAACGGGTGCTTTAGGTTCATAGATTCCTCTGGCTTGCGTGATGGCGGCGGTTGCCGACGACTTTAATTTCGGCGCGAAGCATGATGCGATTTGAAGACAACGCAAATCCGAGACCGGTCTCAAAATAACGCGTCGCGTTCACGACGGTTCTTTTTAGCTGCTACCAGGACGTGGGTTTGTAGTCCTTGAGGAAGTGGCCCCAAAGCTCGACCCCGTCGCGGACGGCGGAAAAAACGGGATCCACGATGCGCGCGGCGCCATCGACGACGTCGAGCGGTGGCTGAAACCCAAGTTCGGTGGCTTTCCGGTCGGCATGAAGCGCAGGGTCTTCATCGGTCACCCAGCCGGTATCGACGGCGTTCATCCAAATACGACTCTTGGCGTAGTCCTTGGCCGCCGTCAGCGTCATCATGTTGAGTGCAGCCTTGGCCATGTTCGTGTGAGGGTGTTTGTCGGTTTTGGTGCCTCGCGAAAAGCTGCCTTCCATTGCGGACACATTCACGATGTGCCCGGAGACGGAGCGGTCTTTGAGCATCAAGGGCTTCAGCTTCCCGCACAAGATGAACGGCGCGACGGCGTTGACAAGGTGAACTTCGAGCATTTCGGCGGTCTGCACTTCATGAAGCGAAAGGCGCCAACTGTTCACCGCGCGCAGGTCGACCTGCTGCTGATCGGCGTCAAGTTTCCCACTCGGGAACAGGGTTTCGATGTCCCCTTGTTGTTCCAGCGCGTAGGGCAGCTGCGAAAGTGCGGCGGATGCCCGGATGCCGAGCGAAGCGTCGTGACTGCGCCAACTGGCCTTTAGCGCCTGTGGATTCGTTTCACCACTGTCGAGCGTTCTCACGCAAGCGTGGTGCGAAGCGAGAAGGGGCCGGGCCGCGGGCGGGAGCTCGTCTTGATGTAGCCTTTCGCGTTCCGAAAGGTGCGCGTAGAAGCCCGGTGGTCGGCGGACGGTTTGTGCGGCGTTGTTGAGCAAAATGTCGAGACGGCTTTCAGTGCGCGTCAGGTATTGGGCAAAAAGCTCCACGCTGGGGGCGTGTCTCAAATCCAAGCCGTGAATTTGAAGGCGATGCTTCCAGACCTCGAAGTCAGACTCTTGCGCGTATCGAAGTGCCGCATCGTTGGGAAATCGGGTCGTGGCGATGACTTTCGCGCCGCTGCGCAAGAGCATCAACGATGCTTGAAACCCGATTTTCACGCGAGCGCCGGTGACAAGCGCGACAAGTCCTTGGAGCGGCGCGCGCTGAAAACGCTTGGCGTAGTTGAAGTCGCCGCACGGCGGGCACATGGCGTCGTAGAACGCGTGCAAGTCCTGAAAGGGCGCCTTGCACACGTAGCAGTAGCGAGGCGTTTCGAGGCGCTGGCGGCCGGCGGGGGGCAGCGGCGTGGGTCCTTCTGGCAGCGCGAGCGCCGGGGCCAGCAACGGGGCGCTGCGCAATGATCGAATTTTAGTGGAGGCGAATGCGGCGCGATCCTTTTCGCGTTTTTCGCTGTTTTCGCGCCGGCGCTTGGCCTTGGCCTGCCTTGCAGTCGCATCGCGGGTGGGGTGCTGCACACGGCCAGCGGCCTCTAACAGTGCGAGTCGCTCGGCTTCGCCCAGTGCTTGCAGAACGGAGCGGTCTTCGACAATCGCGCGCAAAGTGCTCAAGCAGGCCCGCAGTTCCTCGGCCGTGGAAGCAGCAGCGGATGACTGAGGTGCGGGCACGGGCTGCATGGGACTGGCGACTTAGCTCGCGGCAGCCGCCGGCTGCCAGTCTTGGGGTCTGAGTGCCATGTCGAGGTGCTGATACAGCGTCGGAAGGGACAGAAAGTCGTACTTGGCTTGCAACTGCTCAAGGTGCCGGCGGATTCGTTCGTAAGCATCGGGTGTTTGGTAGCGGTGAAGCTGTGCAGCGAGGTTTTCAGACCAGAGGTCGTGAATGATGACTTCGGGGAACGTCGCCGCCATATCGGCGAGTGAAAGCGCGACGCGTCGTTCGCCAGCACTGGCGGAACTTGCGGCCGCGGCGTCACTCAGGTCGCTCGACAACATCCGACGTGCCTCCGCCAGGTAATGGCGTCCATTGTGGAACAGGTCGGGTTGGCGACTGCCCATGTCGCCAATCCTTGCGACGAGCCTGTGAAACCAGGTGTCCGCGGCGGCATGAACATGGCGGTTTTTCGGGCTCGTCGTCTTGACGCGAAGCCATCCGGCCAGACGGTTGACGCCAGGCTGCGCGATGACCTGTGCGACCACGGTGATAAACAAGAGGGGCGCCAGCCACTTCAGTTGCGATGCCGCGTACAAGATGGCGACAGGCAGGGCAGTGACCAGCGCCAACTCCTTCCCGGCCAGCCAGTCTGTTTTCCCCGCAAACGCCCCAATGACGGCGTCACGAACGACGCTGGTGCGTCGCTCAGCAGGCATGTCCAAAAATTCCACACCGGCGTTTGCGAGCGCTTTTTCGAGACCGAGCGCCGCATGGTCGTAGTTGCGCTGCCAACCCAAGCAAACGGCGATTTGTGCAGCGATGCTCAGAGAGCTGCTTTGGGCTTTTAGGGTATCCACCAGCGCTTGGTGAGCCTCGGCCGGCAGGGTGCTCTTGGTCGCTTGAGTGGCACGTTTCGCGCGTTGAGAAATGAGCCCCGCCGTGAGGGGCGCGAGCGCATTCCCAATGTGGTCTGCCCCAAAAATGAGTGCGCCCGCACCCACCAGCGCGCCGCACATGGGCACAACGGCGTCGAGAAAACGACTCGGCGCGGGAACTTGCGGCATCGGGGAGTGGGCGACCGCGCTCGTCATGCACCTGCTCCTTGTCGGTCGCAGGAGAGACAGAGCACGGCAAGCGCCAGACGGAGCGCTTCCGAACCCCATGCCTCCCGCGAGGCGTCCAGGTCAATTCGATGGGCAACATCGCCCGTCGAAGTGTTGGCAGGTCTTCGGACTCGTGAGCCTTCCGACTTTCGCCGGGTTCCTCTTTTCGTCGCTTCCCAAGCCTCGCGGCTCAGTGCATTGACGAATCGGTTCTCACTTACCGCTGCGGGGCAGTCCTGGACTTTCACCAGGTTCCCTTGAGGCCAGGAATACCCTGGCCGCCAACACGCGCGCACCGTACCGACGGGGTGCCGCGAAAGTCAACGCGCCTGCGCCACCTGGTCTAGCGTCCCGCCGCCATGGGTTTTGGGGTCTCTGCCAACCTCTTGGGGTTTCCGTTCCGCTTCGTTACGGCGCCCGGCCTTTTCTCGAGCGATCGCATCGATGACGGCACGCGCCTTCTTCTGGCGCACTTGCCCCAAACGACGCCCGTCCGTGCGCTGGATTTGGGCTGTGGATACGGAGCCTTGGGGCTGCCAATCGCCGCCAAGTTTCCGGAATGCGAAGTCACAATGGTCGACCGGAACCTGGAGGCCGTGAGCCACGCCAAGCGAAACGCCGAGCAGCATGGCTTGAGCGGCCGGGTTCGTGCTTTCGGCTCGCTTGGCTATCGCGATGTCCCCGAATCTCAGTTCGATTGGATTGTCTGCAACGTGCCCGCACGCATCGGCGACGCCGCGATGGAATACATCTGCCGAGTAGGGCAGGCGAGGCTTTCGCCGAACGGCACTGTCGCGCTGGTGGTGATTTCGGATTTGGTGCCGCGACTTTCGGCCATTGGCGAGCGCTTAGGCCTCTCGACCTTGGCGTGCGTCGTCAAAGGGCCTCGTCACGCAGTGTTTCATGTCGGCAAAGAAGGTGTCTCGGCCTCATCGACCGACCACGAAAGCTTCTACGTTCGCGATTCCGTCGTTCTTGGCGGCGTGCGTTTCGAGCGGCCCCACGACATTTCGGAATCGCCGGAACACCTTCGCGACGGCTTGCCGTTGCTGCTGGAACTCCTGCCCCAGAAACCGCAAGCGCGCGTTTTGGTGTGGCGTGGCAGCTACGGCGCAGCGGCGGTCACGCTGGCGCAACGCGGGGCGGAAGTGATCGCCGCGGACATCGACATGCTTGCAACGACCTTCACGCGGCGTAACGCCCAAGCCGCGCGCGTGAACGTGCGCACCCTCGATGCCCCATCGCTGGACAGGGCGCTTGAAGACGCAGGCGCTTGCGACGCAATCGTGGGAGAGTTGACGGACGGCCAGGACATGCCCGTGGGCGCGCGCAACGTGCTGCAGCGTGCCGATGGCTTGTGGCTTGTCCGTAAAGGCCCTCAACAAGAATGGTTGAAGGAAATGGGCACGCTTCTGGCCGCACGCGGTGCGTATTGGGCGTGGCAAATACGCCGTCGTGGGCAGGGGTGTGGTCAAGACAAAGACTGAGAAAACAAAGCAAGGTCAACGCGTTGCATAGGGTTCCACAACTTACAGGGTCTCTAGGTCCGATAAGCCCCTGGGCAATCTTGCGCACCCGAGAGGGGCGATCAGTGGACATGCTGCGAACCACATTCACCCGCTGCATCGCACAGGCCGCAGGTTTTGCGCTTCGAACAAAGGATGCGCCCTCATTCGCACTTGCGCGAGCGGGCCCTACCGCGCGAGCAGAATGGCATGGAGAGCATCTGCACAGCCTGAGCCCTTTTCGCTTCTTGACGTGGATCGAAATAGCTTTAACGTCCGGCCAACGGCGCACGGGGGAGTGATGGCTTTCAAGCATTTGAGCGGTGCATTGCGAAAAAGGGTGGCGGCATTCGCCACGATCGGAATCTCACTTTCTGCCGCGCAAGCGCAGGACGACCAACCCGGAGCAGCCGTTTTGGCGGAGCGCGCGGCGGCCCAGGCCCCTGCTCCAAGCACGACGACACCGACGGAAAGCGTGGAGCAGGAGCCTACGTCCGAGCCACCTGAGGTCCAGGGCGTCGATCTGGCCTGGCTCTTGACCGGCATTCAGATCTTTTCGGCCTCTCAGCAAGTTGAGCCGATCAGTGAGGCGCCAGTCCCAGCAACAGTCGTGACGGCCGACATGATTCGCGCGATTGGCGCTCGAAATCTTCGGGAGGTGCTGACGACCTACGTCCCGGGGATGACGCAAGTCGAAGACGCCAACGAGCTCAACGTGGCGATGCGAGGCGTTTACGCTTCGTCGCAGCAGAAGATACTGATTCTGCTCAACGGACACCGGCTGAACAGTCGCGCCTATTCGATGGCGAATCCCGATTTCAGCATCAGTCTCGACAACCTCAAGCAAATCGAAGTCATTCGTGGCCCGGGTTCATCGGTTTACGGGAACGTGGCCCTCACCGCGGTCATCAACCTCGTCACCAAAGATGGCAAAGACGTTGACGGAATCTCCGCCCGCGTCGGCGGCGGCAACTTCGGTCAGAAGACCGGCAACTTGATGTTCGGCAAGCGCTTTGGCCGGCGGCATGACGTGATGGTTTGGGCGAACTTCTTCGAAGCAAAGGGTGAACCGCGCTTCGTTCCGGCGGACCAAAGCTATTCTTCGGTGCCCGCTGACGGAATCGCACTGCTGGGTGGGGCCCGCAACCCGACGTCGTACAACATTGGCCTGAACTACAAACTGGGTGACTGGACGCTTCTGCTCAACACGCGCAATGGCGGCATTGTTGAGCCGTTCACGTCTTCTGGGCCGAGTGGGGAACTTTACTCCCCCAGCGCGTATCGAACGCTCCTGAACATTGGACCTGGCTTGTCGTCACGCAGCAACCATGGCGAGGTCATTTACGCGCACGACTTCGGGGGAGGCTTCGACCTCGAAGTTCGCGGGTACTACGACACGAACGACATCCAAGGGATGCTGGTGACGAATCCGAACACCACCTCGTCGATCTTCCTCAACTGGCAAGAGGACTCGATGGGTGCGATCGCGCAAGCTCGCTACTCCTACGACATCAGAAAGTTCGGCAAGGGCAATTTCACCTTTGGGCTTCAGGTTGACCAAATGCGCTTGCTCGACAGCGCCTTGCCGGCGCAGACGGGTGGCGAGTGGACCGGCTTTAACGACAACTCGACCGTTCAGGTGCTTCAGCCGGGCGAAGAAACCATCTACTCCGTTTACGCGCAGCTGAAACAGTTCATCGGCGAACGCCTGATTTTCAATATCGGCGCCCGCTATGACGAGAAGAACCGATGGAAGGGCCCCAACGTTCGCAACATCAGTCCGCGCGTTGCCGTCATCTACAACGCGGCGGATTGGATCGACCTGAAAGCATCGTTCGCGAGCTCGTTCGTGGATGCGCCGTATTGGTACCGCTACAACAGCTTGCCATCGTTTCGTGGCGCCGAGACGCTGATTCCCGAGAAGCTCAGTTCGGTTCAGTTCACTCCAACCTTGAAGTTTTGGGACGGGCAGATCACGAACACGCTCAATTTCTTCTACAATGATGTGTACGACTTTGTTTTCCGAAACAATCGCGCGGTGGCACCTGACCCGTTTTATCAGAACGCCGGCACGTTGAAGACGATTGGCTTGGAAGAAGAGTTTGCCCTGTCTCAGGAGTTCTACCGGGTGAGTGCCAATTTAGCATGGCAACACGCGCTCGAGAGCCGCGACTACGGGACCCGGGGTTCGCAAATTTTCAACGTCCCAACGTTCGTGGCGAACCTCGTCGTTGACGTGAATCCGTTTTTCTCGCTGTTCAGGTATTTCGGCGTGAATGTGAACGTGCGTTATGTGGGGCCGCAGTTGTCCCCCATCGACATCGTGTACGCGAGCAACGGCACCACTTACTTCGAACCCGACAACAGGGTGCCCGGATACGTGCTCATGAACGCCGGGTTGCGCTTCACGCGCCTCTACTTCCCGGGGCTGTCTCTCGACGCGACCATGTACAACGTACTGGGGACGCGTTACCAACAGGGCGGGGCGACCACGCACCCGATTCCTCAACCGGGCCGGTGGTTCTTGCTGAATCTCGCCTACAAGTTTGACCCACTCGTAGGCGCGTAGACGCAGAAACCCGGCAAGGGGTTCGCTTCGTCTCGTTTTCGAGGCGCAGCCCCCAAAATGCCTTTCAGGTGCGCCGATGTCGTTTGCGGTGCGCCCGTTGTGGCCTTGTTTTCCCGAAGACTTAGCCCGCAGGCTGGAAAACGTTGTTGATTTGAATTTTAGTCTTGCCAATTGCTCGATAAGGCTAAATAAGTGTTTTGGAAGACTAACTGGCGAGGCGAATCATGGATGTGAAAGCGCTCCGGGACTTTCTGGAAATTCCCTACGACGAACTTGAGGAAATGAACCTCGAGGTCAAAGACCAGCGCCACAAGCGCGTTTCGCCCGAGAAGATTGCCGAACAGCGCATCAAGTACCTCACCGATGAGAAACGCATCAAAGCCGTCACGGTGTGCTTCAGCGACCTGGAAGGTCGCCTGCACATGCTGGACTACGACAAGAAGTTTCTTCTCAAGTCCCTCGACAACCTGACGTTCGACGGTTCATCGGTGCGTGGCTTCTCAGCCCAACAAGAATCCGACCTGCGCCTCGTGCTGGATTGGCCAGCGTTCTATTGGCTCCCAGCGGATGTGTTCGGGCCTGGCAAGGTGCTGGTGTTTGCCGAGGCGCTGAACCGCGACGGTTCGCCATACCCTTCTGACATGCGCGGTCGGCTCAAGCAGGCCTTGCAGGCGATGCACGCGAAGGACGGGACGGTGCTGCACGCTGCGCCGGAAATCGAAGGTTTCCTCTTTAAGGGCCGCGACGCGGAGCGCCACTACCACGAGACGGGCAAGTTCGATTTCATTTCGACCGGTGGCTACTTCCATTCGCTCCCTGGCGATGCGCTGCGTGAGTTCATTGACCGCGCGGCTGAGGCCCAGCGCGCGATGGGTTTCCAGAACGAAAAAGACCACCCTGAAGTCGCGCCCAGCCAGTTCGAAATGAACTTCAGCTACGCCGAGGCGCTGGTCATCGCCGACCAAGTGCAGCTGTACAAACTGTTGTGCCGTCAGGTGGCGGCGCAGCTCGGGCACACCGCGAGCTTCTTGCCAAAGCCCTTCACCGGTGTGAACGGCAACGGGATGCACATGAATTTGTCGTTGTCGAAGGGCGGCAAGAATCTTTTCTACGACAAGAACGGCCAAGACGGACTCAGCGCCATGGGCTGGGGCTGCATCGAGCGGATTTTGGCGAACGCCAACGACATCTGCTTGGTCCTGAACTCCAGCGTGAACGCTTACCGGCGGCTTGACCCACACTACGAGGCACCGAATCAAATCAAAGCCAGCTCCAACAACCGGGGCGCGATGGTGCGCATTCCGTTCGGCAACGAACGTTCCGCGCGCATCGAAATCCGCAGCGTCGCGCCCGATGCGAACCCCTACATGGTCATGTTCACACTCCTTCGAACTGGCCTGGCGGGTCCGATGTCCGAGGAAGATGAGAGCAAACGTACCCGCACGCGCTTTCTGCAAGACAACGTCTACGATGCGATTCGCTTGTTCAAAGCGAGCGAATTCATCAACAAGGAATTCGGCGAGCAGGTGGTCAACAAGTTCGCCGAGCTCAAACTCGCGTCAGCCGAACGTTGCCCCAAACAACTGGGCACGATGATTAAGACGGCCGAGATTCAATTCCACCATGAGGTGACGAACCAGCACCTGTGGAGCCAGTTCTAGACTAAACGAAGACTTCCAAATTCGTGGTCAACGGTGACCGCGATTTGTCCAGTGTTCGGGGAAAAGCGAGCGGGTGATGCGTTCCATTGGCGATTCGCGCTACGGCTGGAGCGCGCCAGATGTTCTGGGCGCATCAAACAGGGCTCCATCGAAGTCGTACGCCGTGAAGCCGGTCGGCATGTCTCGGGCGGCGCCGACAGCGGGGCTCGTGGAGGGCACGCGGTAGTCACTCCCGGTCGCATTGGTGAACTGCGGCGATTGTTGGATGACACCGCTCTGTTCGGCCGGGGGGCCAGACCACGTTGGCCCGCTGAATCCAGAGTTGTCGGTGGCGTACCAAAGGTTCCAACCGAAGGTGAAGGTTTCGGGCTGCGTGCTTGCGCCAACGTTCACGTAGGCGGAGATGTCGGCGACACGAAAGTAGACGATGTTGTTGATGAACCAGCCTTGCCGGCTGGGCACCGTATAGGTGTCGCGCGAGCCCAGCAGGATTCGCGCGACCCATCGGAGAGGCCGAATGATGGTGTTGTGCGCGACGACGCAGTCGCTGCACCCCAAGAACGCCACCGGCGCGAGGACCGCGTCTTCAATCACGTTGCCGATGGCCGAAATTCGCTCGCCCTCGTACGGGGCAGTGATGGGTCGCACCAGGTTGGGGTCTGTGCTTCCGCCGAGGTTGATGGAATGAACGCCGATATTCGCGAACCGGTTTCCGTGGAACATAACGTCGGCACTGCCACCCTTGGCTTGAACTGCGGTGCCCGGCATGTCGTGGAAAAAATTGCCGCTCACAATCCCATCGTGGCAGCCGACCATATCGATGGCTTCGCCCTGGTTGCAGCCGGTGAACTCGCTTTGCGTGACGTAGAAGCGGTCGACACCTGACATCTTGAGGCAGTCGTTGTTGCCGCCCGAACCAATCGCCGAAAATCGAATGTTGCGCAGAACGACATACTCCGCGGGCGTGTCATAAGAGCCGGCGTCGTCGATGTTGAGCCCGTGAACTGCGCTGTTTCGGATGTCCAGGTTTTCCAGAACGACGTAGCGAGGGTTTTGAAGGTGGATCGCCGAGGTCCCCCCGGTGATGTCGACAATGACGCTGCCTTGTCCCTCGATTTTGATGGGCGAAGCGAGCGAGCCGGTGAGGTTGCTGAGTGAACCTTGGGGCGGATAGGTGCCCGGCAGCATCACGACGCGCAGACCTGGACCAGCGCCGCTCAGTGCTCGGCTTAAGGATTGGTAGGGGCTGCCCTGAGATCCGTTTCCCGTGGTGTTGTTCCCGCTTGGTGAGATGTAGACCGTTGACGAATAGGTCGCGTTCGTATCGAAGGGCGCGGGCAGCTGGGACGAAGTAGTTCCACCGTCAGTTCCGCCGTCCGCGCCGCCGTCGGGTGGGGAGCCGCCGTCTGGAGGGTTGGCGCCAGCGTCGGGGTTGGCAATAAAGCCCCCGTCCGGTGATGGCGTTCCGTCGCCCCCGACCAACAAGCCGTCGCAGCCCGACAGCAGAACCGCGGCCAACGCAACGAGCCCGAGGCTTATCTTCGTCAACATTGCCACTCTGGTGGTGAAGCTTACCCCGCGCGTGGGGGCTTCTGGAGGGGTCGCTTAGGCGCTTGTTCTTTCAAGAGGCGCCAAGCCACTTCGGCTCTTCGCGGCGAGAGAATGGCGCATCATGCGCATCTTCTAGATGAGGTCGAACTTGCGGAGCCGATTCTGGAGCGTATTACCGCCTCATCCTCATCACGGCCTAGCAGGCTGCTGAAAAACTGCTGCGCGTCCCATCTGTGGCGTTGCGGGCCCCTCCTTTCGTCCTCACGTACAGAGAGCACGCTGCGGCGAAAGGGCCTCCCGCGCCTGGCATCTCGGCCTGCTCGCGACGATTTTCAGCAGCCTGCTAGGGTCTTGCCGCCGGGCAGCAGTCGCGCCGCATTCGGTGAGCTGTCCGGCAAACCACGTGCCAGGTTGGTTCAAGCGCCTGAACTCTGATCTTTGGCTGTCACTCTCAGTCTTCGCTCACGCGAAAGGCGACTTCCACGCATTGCGCGATGTCGGGTCGGCGCATCGGGACCTTGACGCGGCGGTCGCGAAACCATGTCGGGGGCGCCCGATGCTCACCCGGCGCATCGGTCAATTGAGCGCATTCGCCGGACGCGAAATCATAGAGATAGACGTGCGTTGTTCGGGATTGCGCCAGGGGCCGGTGGGTCGCGCGCGCGACGTCGCCGGGCTGCACTGCGCGGGGAAAGCCACCGAAAAGACGCTGACGTTCTTCGGGAGTACCCAGTTCGTCATCCAGCGACAAGGCGCCCTCGCCGCGAGGCAGAAAATGCAAAGTGCCGCGGTCTTGTGCAGCTCTTTCGCACAGAAGCTTTCGGGTGCGTGTTCGCAAATCGAACGAAGTCAGCGCGCTGGGGCCGCTCAGAAAAAGCGACTGACCGTCTTCAGAAAACTGAACGACCTGGACGTTGTTTTCGAACTCCGCGATGGGCTGCCACTGCGTATCGCGTTTTTCAAACAGCACATTTGAAATCGCACCCTGCGGCTCAAATATGGGAAGGCACAGGTGGGTTCCTCGGACGTTGACCGGGAAATGGCGCAGATAAATGCCGTCGACGCGTTGTTGAGAAGCCAACGGGATGGAAAGAAACCCCATGCCGTCGTTGACCTCGAGTTGTCCCGCGACTTCGTGGCCCATGCGCACTTCGTCGATTTCATCCATTTGCCAGACGAAGTCGCTGCCGTTGGGCAGGCGACGGCTGCCGATGCCCAGGAACCTCTGCCCGAACCACTCGGTGCAGCATGGGCAGTCTTGTGGTTCGCCGACGTCGAACGCGATGCGGAGCACGGGGCGAGGGTAGCCGACCGTGCCTCCTCGCGCACTTCCTCCTGGGGATGGCGCGCGCCATCGAGTTTGTTTTCGCGTGCGCAGAGACTCGCACGCCTCAAGAAGCGACTTCAGCTGAGCCAGGTCCTTTCGATTCGCCCGGCGCATCGCGGCCGCCAGCAGGGGCGCCGCCATTTTGGAGAATCCGCTGGGTTCGCCGCGATTTCGCAGCGTCATGCGCGTGCGCTGATCGCCCATCGCTTCCCACGTGGGGTCAGGCCCGGTCGACTGTCACCAGGGTTGTCCCTTGCCGGTCTCCACGAAGGACTTCATGCTGGTTGAATCACGTTCTCACCTCGACGACGTTTTTCGCGCGCTCGCTCCATCGAGCGGGGGCCAACCGGGGTGCGGATGCGCGTCTCCGAAGGCATTCCCGAAGCCGACATCGCGCGGTTGCGACAGGAGATCATGAGAGACCGCCTGAAACCCGGCGCGGTCATCATCGCGCGCCGCACGTAACCCTGAACGGCAACCTCGCTAGGATGTCCCCGACGGGATTCGAAACCTTGAAGCGGTACTTGGCCAAACCTGCGACAGCGCACCTGTTTCGCCCGAATGCCAAGCTGTTTCGAGATTTTGAGTCCCGTCGGCGGTTGCTCGAGAGTCCCCGCCAGTCCCCGTGATTTCGCGCCCGTTGTGGCGAAAAGATGGCGACGAAGAGGCTTCGCGATGGGAGGTGAGCTCAATTGGGGAGTACGGGACTTGAAAGCGCCTCACGAGGGATCGCTTGACGGTGGTCGGACGCCTTTAGGCCCGGTCGGTCCCGTGATTTCGGACGATTCAGCGGAGGGGGCGAGTGGTCACGGATCGGGCGAAGTGGGTTCCGCGGGCGTCGGATGTAGCAACGTAGCAAACGGGCTCGAACGGCTCCGTGGGCTCTTGCGCGACGGCGATCTTGAAGGCGCAAGGCACCTCGTTGAAGGGCTCATCGGGGAAGGGGAGGATTTCTGTGGTTTTCGAGCGGCGTGGAGTCGTTCCAGGGCGCGGCGATTTCGGCAGGTTTCTCGGTACGCCCAGCGGATGGCTCGAAAGAAATTCTCCGGGCCACTGGTTTTGAAGGCGGTACGGAGACGGGCCATGCGCCGGGCACCAGGTTCGCTCCAGCGTTGGCCAGAGCGCTTCATGCGGGACTGGATGA
>JBJXGM010000058.1:0-11548 GCA_046155985.1 Myxococcaceae bacterium
CTACCGCCGGTTCTCCACAACACGTGTGGCTTCGCCCGTCGGGGGACCCAACACATGGACGAGTGCGCGATGGGCGACTTCGAGCGCCGTGAGGCGTTGCCCGAGCACGCGCTGGACTTGGCCCGGCATGTCTTCCGTGTATTGCAGGTACCACTGGAGCTCTGACAACTGGCTGTAGAAGACGTTGGCGACGCGTTGCTCTGCGGGCGTGAGAAGTGCCAGATCGCCGAACGTGATGGTGTCGAACCACGTTCGTGTTGGCGCAATCAGGGGTGTCCTGTCGCGCAGCCGGGAGAAGAGCCGCACCATTTCTTCTTCGTGTTCCTCAAGCCGCCGCATGACGTTCGCCGCGTCAAGCACAAGAAGATGCTTCACCCGTGCACTCTTGGAGTGGGGTGCGGCTTTGCTCGGTCGCTTCAAGCTACGCGCGCTGCGCCCTGACGGTCAGCACTGGGCAGTGCGCGCCGGAAACCACACGGTGCGCAACGCTACCCAGCAGCCATCGCGCGACGCCCGTGCGGCCTTCTGAGCCCATGACAATCCAGTCGGCTTTCCAAGTCTCTGCGGTCTTCAGAATCGTGGCTGCAGCGGACCCCTGTTCCAGCCGGCTCTCGACGCGAACGCCGTCGGTCTTCAGCTTTGTCATGAACTTCTGCAGTTCCTCGCGGTACAGAGGCTCGAGCTGCGCGAGTGCCGTGTTGCCCGCCCACGCCATGCCTTCGAGTGCGAGGCCCGTCGCAGCGAGCGGCAGCTCCCAAGCGTGAAGCACGAGCACTTCCGCGCCAACTTGCTTTGCGACCGCGACGGCGTGTTCTGCGGCCACGCGCGAAGGGTCGGAAAAGTCCACAGGACAAAGAATTTTCTTGGGCAAAATCGCCATGTGCCACCTCCAGACTGGTGTCAGTCTTTACACGTGCCAGCAAGAAGGGGAAGCGGCGAGCCTCACGGAGACGTCTGCGTTTGCTATCCGTCCCGGGACGGATAAGTCGTTTTAGCTCTAGCAGGCTGCTGAAAAACGTCGCGAGCAGGCCGAGATGCCAGGCGCGGGAGGCCCTTTCGCTGCAGCGTGCTCTCTGTACGTGAGGACGAACGGAGGGGCCCGCAACGCCGCAGATGGGACGCGCAGCAGTTTTTCAGCAGCCTGGTAGAGCTTGCGGCCGCACCAAGAAGTGCCCAGGAGAGGACTCGAACCTCCATGCCTCGCGGCGCTAGACCCTGAATCTAGTGTGTCTACCAATTCCACCACCTGGGCGTTTCGGGCGGGCCAGGCTCTATATTGGCGGCCACTTCGCTGGGTCAAGCGGAAGCGGCATTGCGAAGGCCGGCGTTGCTCTCCTAGCGTCTGAAACCGACCCAGGGGGGAACTTTGGAAAGCCAGACCCAAGCCGCATCGCCGGCGAGCACGCCGCCTGCCCAGGCGGTGCAGCGCTTCTCGTTCGATGGTGACGGCACCGAGCTCTTCATTCTGGTGCTGAAGAACGTCCTGCTGACGCTCGTGACGTTTGGCATCTACGCAGCGTGGGCCAAGACAGACCGAAGGCGCTTCCTGTGGCGGCACACCGAAATCGCCGGGCATCGGCTGAGCTACTGGGGAACTGGCGGCGAATTGTTTCGCGGATACCTGGTGGTGATGGCGACGTACGCCCTTGGCATCCTCCTCATCGTCTTGGGTCAGCGGCTTGCCCCGTGGGCGGGTGTGTCTGCGCAGCTTTTGTTTTTTCTGCTGATTGTTCTGGTCGTGCCGCTCGCGATTTTTCGGTCTCGGGGATACCTGCTGAGCAGAACGGGGTGGCGTGGGCTGCGGTTTGGGCTCGCGCGTGACCAAGAGCGTCACTACGTCAAGACGTTCTTGCTCGGAAATCTCCTGACCGTCGTCACGCTGGGTTTCTACGCGCCGTATTTGAAGAATCGGTTGGCGAGCATCCTCACCCGCGCGACCCATTTCGGAACGCAGCCCTTCGACTACGACGGTGACGGCCACGACCTTTTTCGCATCTACGTGAAGGGAATCTTGCTCAGCTTGCTGACCCTGGGCGTGTACAGCTTTTGGATGCGCGCTGAGGTGACGCGCTACCAGCTCGCGCACACCACCGTCCAAGGGGCGCGTGGCCGCTCGACAGTGACAGGCGGGCTCCTGTTCCAGCTCGCGTTGTTGGCGATTGTCGGGACCACGGTGTCCTTGGGGTTGGCGTTTCCATGGATTGCCACGTACTCGCTGAAAACGTTGCTCGCCTAGGTATCATTTGAGGGTCCGATTGATTTTGCGGAAATCGAGCGGACCGCCAGCACCGCCAGCGCGACGGGCGATGCTGCGGCAGACGTCTTGGACGTTGGCTTAGGGCTGTGAGCGGGACTCCCTCGAAGGACATCATCGCGGAACGGCTGGACGGACAAACGGCGTTGGTGCAGGCCGTTCGGCTGGAATTCGACCGTGAGGAGGGTCTCGCGCTCGTCCGTCTCGACGCGCCAGATGCGAGCGTCGAGGTCTGGCCTTGGACGGCGGTGAACGTCACGGGTGTCCTCCAGGAAACGCATCTTTCGCACGCGGTCACCCAGGGGCTTCGCCTGGTGGTGCGTGATGTCGCTGTTCGCGATGCGCTCCGAGCGCGCGGGGTGCACGTGCCCTCGGACAAGTTCTCGCGGCGTGTCGGGGTGGCGGTCGGTCTGCTTGCGCTCGTCGTCACTGCTGGGGTCGCCATTGCGCTGTCGGTGCCGCGTCTTTCGCGATGGATTGCCCATCGCATTCCACCTTCGATGGAAGCACACCTGGCCGGCTCGGTGGACGACGCGCTCGCGAAGATGACGTGTGACGGAGAGGAGGGGCAAGCCGCGCTGGCGGACTTGTTGACCCGACTGGGTGCTGGCAGTGATGGCGCGAAGGTGTCGGTCGTCAACCTGTCGCTGGTCAACGCTTTCGCGCTTCCGGGACAGCGGGTTGTTCTGACGCGAGGCTTGCTCGAAGAAGTGGAGAGTCCCGACGAAGTGGCCGCGGTGTTGGCCCATGAGTTGGAGCACGTTCACCAGCGGCATGTTTTGGCGCACGTTGTTCGAAGCTCGCTGCTCAGTGCCGCCTGGGCTGTGACCGTGGGGGACTTTGCCGGACTCATGGTGTTGGACCCCACGACGGCGTTTGAGATTGCGACGCTCCGCTTCAACCGCGACGACGAGCGCGAAGCTGACACCGGCGCGTTGAAACGCCTGGAAGGCGCCAGCATCGACCGACATGCCTTCGCGCGCTTTTTTGAGCGCCTTCAGAAAGAGGGAGGCGAGGTGCCCACGCTGTTGTCCACACATCCGCCGCATGCAGAACGCGTGGCCGCAGGTCCGCCAGAACGTGCTGCGAATGCAAAGCCGGCCCTGAGCCCGGACCAGTGGGAGGCGCTCCGGGCGACCTGCGCGAAAAGTCCGCCGCCCAAGTTGTCTTGGGAAGACTTTCTGTAGCGCGCATCGCCCTTGCGCCAAGGGGGCTAAATTCCGACGGAATTGGGCGGCCTTTCACAGGGTGAGAGAAGGTGGGGTTGCTCGTCCCCAGGGCTGGCTGGCATAGCTACCCCCCTATGCGATTCGTTTTGACGATGGTTTGGGCAGTGGCCGCAGTCGGCTGTACAGCAGCCCGGGTGCGGGCCGAAGCGGCGCCGACGCTTCAATGCGACGCCTCTGAAGTGGAAATCGCCCAGCGCCAGCAAGCGAAGGACACCTGGGTGGCCTCAGGTTGCGGCCGCATGGCCGTGTGCACCTTCCCGCAAAATGCTTCGGGTGAAGTGCAGTGCGCCGGGGGTGCGCCACGGACGTTCGACCCCTCCGTGTACGCCTACGAGGAAACGCGTCTGTCGAAAGTGAAGCGCAAAGAGGATGACGGTTGGGTGCGGGTTTCGGACGTGCGCGACGTTGCTGCTAAGCGCGTCACGACGACGCGTCGCTAAGACTCGCGCCCAGCTTCCCGAGGCATGGACTTGTCGTTGGAGTTGCGGGCTACCGGTGGCCGTTGCCCGCGCGCTAACCCACCCGAGATTGGTCTTGAACAAGTCCCGACGTCGGGAATTCTTGAGGATTATTGTCGACCGTTGTCATGACGCGCTGCGTGGTTCAAGCGCTTGAACCGAATTTCGGCCTTCCGCGATGCAACTGCGCGCCCGCTGGTGCCGAAAACTCATGAAGAGTCATGCACGTATCCGACGCAACCGCGCCGCCAAATGTCTCATCGGAAGCCGTCGTCGGAACCCACGCCTCGATATCCGTGTCGGCTTTTTAGCGAACGGCCGTGTCGACCCGCGAAACACGTTGGTTCAAGAAGCCTAGCCATTGCCTCAGCGCTTCAGCGGCCATTTCCCTTCAGCTTCGAGCTGCCGCCTGAGCGCCGGATTCTCGTCGAGGTAAGCCACGAGGGATTCCTGGGTGAGCTCGACAACGACGTCTTCATTGCTGACTTTGGACTGACAGCCCAGCCGCGAGTAGGCACGAACGTCGAAGGCCTGGTCGAGGCGGTCCATCTCGTCTTCTGATTGCTCGGAAAGTGACTCCGCACCTTTTCGAATCCAGCAGTGGCACGTCGAACACGCGCAAACGCCACCGCATTGGTGTCCCATTTTAACGTGTCCGGATTCAGCGGCTTCGAGCAGCGACGTGCCCGGCTCGACTTCAACGGTGGCGTCGTCCAGCGGGCTGATGAAATGAACCTTGGGCATTAAGTGCGTCCCACCGACTGACCAGAAAGGACCTTGTTCAACGCCGCATTCATGATGCGCCCTGCAAAGGGACGGCTCGCGTCGTCGAGGGCGGCGATGGCCGTGCGGATACTGTCGGCATCGTCCGCTCTTGCGGTGGTTTCGACACGTTCAATTGCGGCAGCAAGCATCGTTTCCTCGCCCGCATCGAGAAGCGACCGGTGTTCGGTGAGCTGTTTGCGTGCGCCAGCCAGAATCCGTTGCGCCTCGGTGCGCTGTTCTCGCAACTGCCGCGCGTGGATGTCGTCGTCGGCGTGTTCCAAGGATTCGAGCAACATGCGCTCGACTTCCTCATCGGTGAGGCCGTGCGTGGGTTTGACAGTGACTTCTTGTTTGACGCCGGTGGACTGTTCTTGCGCACTGACGTGAAGGATCCCGTCTGCATCAATTTGAAACCGAACTTCGACGCGCCCGGCGCCCGCGCCCATCGGTGGAATGCCCGACAAGCGAAAGCGCGCCAGCGAGCGGTTGTCTTCCACCAACTCTCGCTCGCCTTGCAGCACATGGACGTCCATCGCCGTCTGGCCGTCTTGAAAGGTGGTGAAAACCTGCGCCGCAGCGGTGGGAATCGTCGTGTTTCGAGAAATCAGCTTTTCGAAGACACCGCCCATCGTTTCGAGGCCCAGCGAAAGCGGAATGACGTCGAGCAACAGGACTTCATCTTGACGGTTCTTCTGGGTGAGGAAGTTTGCCTGGATGGCAGCGCCGAACGCGACGACCTGGTCCGGGTCAATATCTGCGAGGGGTGGTTTGCCGAAGGTTTCAGTGACGAACCGGCGCACTGCGGGTACGCGCGTGGAACCTCCGACCAAAATGACGCCATCGAGTTCGGCAGGCGAAACGCCTGCGTCTTTGAGGGCCCTGCGGCAGACAACGCCTGTCCGCAAAACTAAGGCTGAAATCCAACTCTCAAACTCAGCGCGCGTCACGTGAAGCGATGCGCCTTCGAAGCGCACGTCCACTCCATCCACGTCGGTCAGCCGCTCTTTCGCTTGGCGACATGCCGCCAACGCGGCATGGGTCTGGACAGGGGAGGGTGTTGCGACGCCGGCGTGCGCGAGCAGTTTCTGGGCGAGGACGCGGTCAAAGTCATCGCCGCCGAGCGCGGTGTCGCCACCGGTGGCTTTGACTTCGAAAATGCCGTCGACCAATTTCAGAATCGACACATCGAAAGTGCCACCGCCCAAGTCGTAGACAGCGAACAGGCCCTGGCTGCCTTTGTCTAAGCCATAGGCGAGCGCGGCGGCGGTGGGTTCGTTGAGCAGTCGCAGGACTTCAAGCCCGGCAAGCTTGGCCGCATCTTTGGTGGCCTGGCGTTGGGCTTCATCAAAGTATGCGGGCACGGTGATGACAGCCTGTTCCACTTTTCCCGCATAGTGGGCTTCGGCGCGGCGTTTGAGCGCGCGCAGAATTTCGGCCGACACCTCAATCGGTGTGACGGGATGCCCGCCCGCCACCTCAAAGCGCACCACGCTGCTTCCCGCCGCGAACCGGTATGCGCCCATTTTCTGCGTTTCGGCATCCGCGGAACTCTTGCCCATGAAGCGCTTGATGGAGGCCAGCGTGTCGGTCGGGGCTTTCGGCGCGAGGGCTTGTGCATCTCTCCCGACGACGACGCCGCCATCTGCGCGGTAGTGAACGACCGACGGCAGAAGAACGCTGCCGCTTTCGTCGACCGACAGGCAGCGGGGTTTTTCCCCATCGACAAATGCGACGAGAGAATGCGTCGTCCCCAGGTCGATGCCCACCGCATGTCCCTTGGGAAGGAGAGGATCGTGAATTTGGAGATAACCGCCGGTCACAGGTGCGCCTCGTCGATCGTATCGTCGGCGGCGTCGACAATGGCGTCGACTTCTTCCAAAAACCGGTCGAAGTAACGCACCTGGGACAGCGCGAGGGTGGCTTTTTGAAGGGCCTGTGTGTCGCGAGGCCTCGCCTCGAGGACTTCGAGCGCGTGTTTCGCTTCGTCAAGTGCGGTGGCCCGCGCGTTTCGCATGCCCATGCCCATTTGCTGCACCCGTGGGAGGTCGCGCACTTCACGCGCCTGCGCGAGCGCTTCGCGCTGTTCCAGCACTTCTTCCAAAAAAGACAGCGGCAAGTCTTTCTGCGTCCCCGCGTCTTCGCGCATGAGGTCTACGCCGTTCAACGAGAGCAGATACATCGCGCGACGGGCGTCGTCCTTCAGCGTCTGGTACGCCATTGTGAGCGCTGTGGTTTGCTCCACGGAGAAGCGACGCTCCCGCGCGTCGGCCTGCGCGAAGCGGTCGGGGTGAACTTTGAGAGAGCGTTCTCTGTAGGCCTTTTCCAGTTCGCTGGCCGCAAGCTGTACGCGACGGGCGACGCCCAGGGCTTCGAAATGCGTCGTCCCCGGTTGGAGTGGCTGTACCTTGCCGCACGCGGAACAGAGCGGCGATGGATCAAGAGGGGTCTGGCAATTCCAGCAGGACGTGCGGCTCACAGTGCGTCTCTACACCGCAAAGCTTTCGCCGCAGCCGCAAGATGTCTTTGCGTTTGGGTTGCGCAAGCGAAAGCCAGAGGCCATCAGGGACTCTTCGTAGTCGAGTTCTGAACCCATCACGTACAGGTAGCTCTTGGGGTCGACGAAAGCGCGGACACCGTTGCGTTCGAAAATCTTGTCGCGCTCTCTGGGCTGCTCGGCCCATTCAATCGCGTAAGTCAGGCCGGAACAGCCGCCGCCTTTGACTGCAACGCGCAGTCCCGCCTCGGGCGTCTTGCGTTGTTCCAAAAGCACCTTGAGGCGCGCCGCCGCACGTTCGCTGATGCCGAACGCCTTGGATGCGGCCGGTTTCGTTGTTGTTGCCGCAGGCGCGCTGGAAGCCACTTCGCTCATCGGTGAGGGGCCTTACGCTGGGGTGTGAGCGCTGGCGGGTTCTCCCGCGCTCGCTGCGGATGCCGTGGCTGTTCGCGCCGCGCGCTTGTGCTTGAAGTCCTCGATGGCCGCCTTGATGGCGTCTTCCGCGAGGACGGAGCAGTGGATCTTGACCGGGGGAAGCGAGAGTTCCTTGGCGATGTCTTTGTTGGAAAGCGTTCCGGCTTCGTCGACGGTCTTGCCTTTCACCCATTCCGTGACAAGCGAACTCGACGCAATCGCGGAACCGCAGCCAAACGTCTTAAACCTTGCATCTTGGATGATGCCCTCATCCGAGATGCGAAGCTGAAGCCGCATGACGTCGCCGCAGGCTGGCGCGCCAACCAAGCCCGTCCCCACGTTGGGGTCGTTCTTGTCGAGGGTGCCCACGTTTCGGGGGTTTTCGTAGTGTTCGATGACTTTGGTGCTGTACGCCATGGCTGACTCCTAGTGCGCGGCCCACTGCACGCTTTTCAAATCCACGCCCTCTTTGGCCATTTCATAAAGAGGGCTCATGTCTCGAAGCTTGTTCACTTTGTCGATGACGAGCTGTGCGACGTAGTCGACTTCTTCGGCCGTGTTGAACCGGCCGATGCCGAATCGAATGGAGCTGTGTGCCATGTCTTCGTCAATGCCCAACGCCCGAAGCACGTACGAAGGCTCAAGCGACGCCGACGTGCACGCTGACCCAGACGACACCGCGACATCCTTGATGGCCATCATCAAGGCTTCACCCTCGACGCAGGCAAACGAGATGTTGAGGCTGCCGGGCAGACGGTGTTCCAGGCTTCCGTTCACGCGCGTCATGTCGAGCTGTGACTCCAGCTTGGTGCGCAGGCGTTCGCGCAGCGCCAAAAGCCGCACGCCTTCGCTTTCGCGTTCGGTCATGGCGAGTTCGGCCGCTTTTCCGAAGCCTACAATCGCAGCAACGTTCAGTGTGCCCGAACGCATGCCACGCTCGTGACCGCCGCCATCCATGATGGGCGCAATTCGCACGCGCGGTTTCCGGCGGACGTAAAGAGCACCCACGCCTTTGGGGCCGTAAATCTTGTGTCCCGTCAAGGAGACGAGGTCGACATTGGCGTCGTTGACGTCGAAGGGGACGCGGCCCACACCTTGGACGGCGTCGCAGTGAAACAATACACCGCGCTCGCGACACAACTTTCCGATTTCACGAACCGGCTGCACGACACCAATCTCGTTGTTGGCGAGCATGATGGTGACCAAAATCGTCTTGTCCGTGATGGCGGCGGCCAACTTGTCGAGACTGACGCGCCCGTCGGGTTCCACGTCGAGGTAGGTGACGCGCGCGCCGGTGGAGACTTGCGACGCCCAGCGCTGAAACACAGGGTCGGCGTCGATGTGGTGCTCTGCCGCGAGGATCGACAGATTCTCGGGCGTGACGTCGTGCCCCGTGAGTTCGGCCAAACGCATCGCACGCAGTTCGTCGAGGCGTTCTTCGCGCTGGCGCTCCAGGCGTTTGGAGGTGTCCAAAATCGCCTTGTGTTCGGTTTTCAGGGTGACGATGTGGTCGCCCTTGCTTCGATAGAACTCGACGACACCCTTGAGGGCCAAGTTGTCGGATTCGGTCGCGCCCGAAGTGAAAATGATTTCTTTGTCCGATGCGCCGATGAGCTCGGCCACCTGCTTGCGCGCTTTCTCGACCGCTGCTTCCGCTTTCCAGCCAAAGACATGGTTGCGAGAAGCCGCGTTTCCGAAGTCTTCGCGGAGGTACGGCATCATGGCCTCCAACACCCTTGGGTCCAAAGGTGTGGTGGCGTGGTTATCCATGTAAATCGGTAGCTTCAACACGCCCAGGACCTCGGCAAGCGAATGTGGACTGCATAGGTCTATTATCAACCACCCCCTGTGGGGGTCAACCGCATCTGAGCTTGAGGCCGCCTGCAGGCGAAGGCGCGACATCGGTGTTATTTCAGGACGTTAAACCGTGAGTTCGACCCCGTCTTTTCGCGCACTTTGGACGACGGCCCTTGCGGCGGCAGCGCTGCTGTGGGCCATTCCCGCGTTTTGGCCTGCCGAAGTGGGTTCAAGCGGAGATGTGAGTGCCGCGCTGGGTTCCGGACGTGTTGCCTGGGCGGCGCTCATCGTGTTTGGCGGTGGATTGCTCACTTCGCTGACGCCCTGCGTGTACCCGCTCGTCCCCATCACGCTCGGCGCGCTTCGTGGCGAGGCCGGCGCGTCCAAGTCGCGCGTTGTCTTGCGGACGAGCGCATACATTTTAGGGCTCGCGTTGGTGTTCACGACGCTGGGCGTTGTCGCGGCCAAGAGCGGTCAAGCGTTCGGCTCATTTCTCGGCAGCACGTGGGTGGGCGTGGGGCTGGCGGTGTTCTTGGCCCTGATGGCGGCTTCGATGTTCGGGGCCTTCGAACTCGCCCTTCCCGAACGTGTCGCGAAGCGTCTCTCGACTGTGGGTGGCGGCGGCGTGTGGGGCGCTTTGGCGATGGGTGGTGCGGCAGGGTTCTTGGCCGCGCCTTGCACGGGCCCCGTTTTGACCGGGCTGCTCACTTATGTCGCCACCGTCGGCAGCGTGACGATGGGGGCAGGGCTTCTCTTCATCTACGCGTTGGGCGTTGGCGCCCCGTTCTTCGCCTTGGGAGTTTTCTCGATGCGCCTGCCGCGGTCGGGCCCTTGGATGGAATGGGTGAAGAGCGCGCTCGGTGTGCTGCTCCTGTCCTTGGCCATCGGATACCTGAGGGATGCCGTCCCTGCTGCCAAGAGCGCGGTGCAGTGGGCCACTGCGCTCATGCCAGCGAAGTCCTTCTTGGTGGCGGCACTCGTGTTGGCTGTCTTGGGCGTCTTGCTTGGAGCCTTGCACCGTTCGTTTCATGGTGACGCGCGCGAGCGTTTTCTCAAATCATTGGGCGTCGCCGTCCTGGTGTTCGCTCTCGTTTTTCGGGGGTTCGCGGCGACACCTTCTACCGCGCTGGCCCGGTGGGACTTGTCTGTGGGTTCTGGAAAAGGTGACGCGGCGCAATTCGAACGTGTCTTGGCGCAGGCGAAGGCAGAGGGACGTCCTGTGCTCATCGATTTCTTTGCGGACTGGTGCGCGGCCTGTCTAGAGCTGGACCGCCACACATATCCAGACCCGAACGTGGCAAACGCGCTCAAGACGTTTGTGACGATTAAAGTCGACGGCACCCAAGAAGTTGCTTGGGTGGAAGGGCTCTACGAAAAGTTCGGCGTGGAAGGACTGCCGACGGTGGTGCTTGTCCGCCCCGACGGCACTGTCGCTGAGGACCGCGTCCTGGGGTTTCTCCCTCCCGGAGAGTTCGTTGGAAAGCTGAGCGCGGTGGGGCGTGCACAGGCGCCCATTGCCCAATGAACCTGCACTTCACCCGGGCAAAGGCGCAGTGCGTCAAAGGCGGTTGAATCAGATATTGTGCAGTGGACTGCACGGAATATGTCATTTCCGCGCAGTCGATTGCATGCGCACGTCGCGTCACATTCTGGTCACCTGGGATGAGGGAAACGATTGAAGTCGGCAATTCCGGTGGTACCGGTGTGGAAGTTCTTGTCCGGCCAAGGCGCCTGACCGATCCAGACGGAGCGGCCGGCGTCGTCGACGCGCGGCTCCTCTAAAATACGGAAATCAATCGTTCAGGACTTCACCCGCTCGCAACGCGCCTGCACTTCACCGGGGCAAAGGCGCAATGCGTCAAAACGGGAAAGTGAAACGGGATTGAAACCACGCGGGTGCAGGATCGATTTGCGCGGACATTTCACTGGTTGGATGCCCGGCGTTTCTGTGGTTTTCGAGCGGCGTGGAGTCGTTCCAGGGCGCGGCGATTTCGGCAGGTTTCTCGGTAGGCCCAGCGGATGGCTCGAAAGAAATTCTCCGGGCCACTGGTTTTGAAGGCGGTACGGAGACGGGCCATGCGCCGGGCACCAGGTTCGCTCCAGCGTTGGCCAGAGCGCTTCATGCGGGACTGGATGA
>JBJXGM010000061.1:0-11200 GCA_046155985.1 Myxococcaceae bacterium
AAGAGGTTTCGCAAGCGCTCAGCCGAGGCGTCGACGTTCGGGGCTACCTCTACTGGTCACTGCTCGACAACTTTGAGTGGCTAGACGGCTGGGGGCCGCGCTTTGGCCTGTACCACGTGGATTTCAACACCCTGGAGCGGAAGCCAACGCCGGCCTGCGACTATTTCCGTCAGGTGGCCACGACAGGCATCATCGGCGCGCCAGCACCACCGTCGGCTGATGCGCTCGTGACTGAAGCCGCTTAGCGCGTTCCGAAACGGTCTGGCCGTCAGCCGAGTGCTGCGCGGTAGTCGACGTCCTGCTCCGCCATCGTGTTTTCGGTGTCCGGTTCCGCCTGAACAAAGAAGCGCGTCACCGCCGCCTCAACATCCGCGGCACGCTCGAGCCGGTTGACCTCATTCCGAAAGGCCGACGCACCGTGCAGACCGTGCGCATACCACGACAGGTGTTTTCGAAAGGCGCGAACGGCGCCCACTTCGTCACCGACGAACGCGAGGTGCGCGAGGAAGTGTTCTTGAACCAGCGAACACCTTTCTTGGAGACTTGGGGGACTTCCACAGAGGAGTTCCCGAAATATCCAAGGATTCCCAAGTGCCGCCCGGCCAATCATGACGAAATCGCATCCCGTTGTTTCCAACATGCGGCGCGCATCGGCCACGGTCCGCACGTCGCCATTGCCGATGACGGGAATTTTGAGATGCCGTTTGAGGTCCGCAATCACCGACCAATCCGCTTGCCCCGTGTAGCCCTGTGCGCGCGTTCGTGGATGCACCGCGAGCGCCACACAACCCGCTTCTTCAAGACGCGCGCCCACCTCCAAATAATTTCGAGACTGCGCATCCCAACCCGAGCGAATCTTACAAGTCACCGGAAGACCGGTCGCTTCGGTGATGCGCTTGACCATCTGCGCCGCACGCGACGGGTCGCACAACAGGGCGGAACCCGAGCCGTTCTTGGTGACCTTCTTCACCGGGCAGCCCATGTTGATGTCGATAAGGTGAGCACCCCAGGTCTTCCCAATGCGCGCGGCATGGGCCATCACGTCGGGCTCACCACCAAAAATCTGCAGCGAGTAGGGATGCTCGACCTCGGTGTCGTGTCTCAAGTAGCGCACCGTACGTGCGTTGGCACGCATGAGGCCTTGTGCGCTCACCAACTCCGTCGTGCAAAGGGCAGCACCCAAGCGTCGCGCGATGACACGAAACGGTTGCTCGCTCACCCCTGCCATGGGCGCGAGCAAGAAGGGGTTTGGCAAGGTGTAAGGACCAATCGCGGGCACGAGCGCGCCATAGCACCCTGAATCGGGCTTCGTCTTGGGCGCGGGACGGATTAAATCATCGCCATGCTCCGGTTTCGACTCGGACCCATTCCGATTTCGCTGCACGCCAGCCACGTGTTGGTGGCGTTGCTCCTGGGTTTTGATTTCGCTCCCGGCCGGGGCGAAAACTGGATGCTTGTGGTGCTCGCGGCCGCCGGCGTTGTTTTTTCCGTCCTGGTCCATGAGCTGGGCCACGCCGCAGCAGCGCTGCGCTTTGGGTATCAGCCGACCATCGAACTTGCATGGCTTGGGGGCCACACTGCACCCAACGCGCCGGGGCCTATTCCGTGGGCTCGCGACGTGGGCCTGACGCTTGCGGGCCCGCTCGCAGGCTTGGTGCTTTCACTGACCAGCTATGCGCTGGGCAAACGCCTTGCGCTGAATTCGCCCACGGCAGATTTCCTGTTCAAGTTTCTGTTTCAAGCGAACTTGCTGTGGACCGTGCTCAACCTGGTGCCCGTGCTGCCGTTGGATGGCGGTCGAATCGCCCACGCGATTTTCGTGAGAATGTTTGGACCGCGCGGCAGCCTGGGGGCACATGTGCTGGGCGGCGTTGTCGGTGCGTTCCTCACGTTTGTTGCTTTTCGTCTGGGCGCCCTGTTCGCCGCGGTGCTCTTCGGCCTGATGGCGTTTCGTTCTGCAAGCGTCGTTCGCCAGATGATGGGGAAGCCGCCTGAACCACCCGAAGAGCCCCTGTTGGACACAGCGCAGGCACGCTTGGCGGCCGGCGACTTGAGCGAAGCAAAGCGCTTTGCCGAGCGCGCCCTAGCCAGCGACAAGCCCATGCTCACACACGCCAGGGCACATCGCGTGCTGGGATGGGTCGCGCTGAAGCAAGGGCAAGGGCGAATGGCCCTCGACCATTTCGCCCAGGTCCAGCGATTGCCGATTGAAGGAGAAGCCTTGGCGGCGGCCTTTTCACTTGTAGGTGACGACGCGCGCGCTCTGCCGCTTTGGGAAATGGCGCACAAAAGCCGCGCTTCACGAACGCTGCTTCATGAGTGGGCAGGGACACTGCTTCGCTTGGGGAAAACGGAACAAGCGCTCGGATTGCCAGCCGTGGATGTCGAGACCGCTTACGCCTGCGCGACACGGGTCTTGTTTCTGCGAGAACAATTTGGGGCCGCCGCTTCGTTGGGGGAAACTGCGCTCGAAAAAGTACACTCCCCTGCACTTGCTTACGACACGGCCTGTGCATGGGCGCGCGCAGGACAAGTCGACGATGCACTGCGTTGTCTTCGGCTCGCGAAAACATTTGGATTTCAAGGCTTTGGGCATGCCCGTGACGATGCAGACCTTGATGCGTTGCGTGGCCACCCTGAATTCGATGCGTGGCTGACAAACGCGTGACATGCCGAACGCATGATGCACCCTGTGAACATGCCCCCTTCTGCGCTCGAGCCCGCCGCCACTGTCCCCGCCGATGAACGGATGGCGTGGTTTCGCTCGCTGCCGTTCTTTGGCGTTCACGTGATGGCGCTGTTTGCGTTCTACGTGGGCTTCAACTTGCGCGACGTTCTCGTGTGCCTGGGTCTTTATTTCTTGCGCATGTTTGCCATCACCGGCGTGTACCATCGGTATTTCGCACATCGCGCGTACAAGATGTCCCGGCCTCTGCAGTTCTTGCTCGCGTTACTTGGGACAACGTCAACGCAGAAGGGACCTCTGTGGTGGGCGGCGCACCATCGCCACCACCACCGCGATTCCGACATGCCCAACGACGTTCACTCGCCGCTGCTCAAGGGCTTTTGGTTTAGCCACGTGGGTTGGATTCTGTGCACGAAGTACGACGAAACCCAGTTGAACAGCATTCGAGACTACGCGCAGTACCCTGAGCTGCGCTGGCTCAACCGATGGCATCTGATTCCGCCGATTGCTTTGGCCGTGTCGTTGTTCTTCATCGGTGGCTTTTCGATGTTGGTCTGGGGCTATTTCGTGAGCACCGTGCTGCTGTGGCACGGCACGTTCACCATCAACTCACTCAGTCACATTTTTGGACGCAGGCGCTACAAGACCACCGACACCAGCAAGAACAACTTCGCCCTTGCACTCATCACGATGGGTGAAGGCTGGCACAACAACCACCACTACTACCAAAACACCGCCAACCAGGGCTGGTTCTGGTGGGAGGTGGACGTCACCTTTTACATCCTGAAAGCCCTGTCGTGGCTGGGCCTGGTGTGGGATTTGAGACTGCCCTCGCAGTCGGTGAAGAGCGCCTACTTGCGCTACACGCCCGAAGAACGCGAAGCCTTGAATGTGCCCACCCGATTTTCTTGGGGTCGTCCGAGACTCTCTCCACAACACACGGCGGCACGCGTTTGGGCACCCCCGATGGGAGCGGCCCCCGCACCGCTGCTGAAGCGCTAGAGGAACTTTCCGTCTAGTCCGGGCACAGTTCGTTCGCATTCGCCAAACGAACATCAGCGGCGCTCAACGTGGGCCCTGAAGGCTGCGCGCCGGCCAAGACGGGCTTTGCATAGCGCCCGCGCCACTCCTTCACCCAGCGAACAACGTCCGTGACGTAGGCGTCGGTGTCGTTTTCAAATGTCGGTGCATACACGGGAAGAATCTGCTCCACCGTGTGAAGCCCGGCGTAATTCGAATCTTGCGACAACAGCTTGTACCAATCTTGAATGCCATCGTCCCAAGTCGCATAAGAACGAAAACCATCGTACACGCCGTACTGTGGCTGGCGCTGAGGGTTGGGCCGACCGCGGTAGCGAATATTGCCCACGTTCTTCGTGTATCGCCCCCCGTCCATGCGACCAATCCAGCGCGGGTGCGCACCAAAGCTCGACTCGCGCCGGAAAAAGGCCAAGGCATAGGCGGGGTCGATATTGTAGTAGGTGCCCCACTTGACCCACGCGTCACCCGTTCCGGCTGCGGGAGAACGCGCTGATGCGAGAACTTCGTTGATTTGATTTGCCGACAAACTCAATGACCCACGAATGCTGTGTTCGCCGGGCGGGATTTTGAGGCGGGACAGGTTTTGCTGAGCACCGGGAATCACGCCGGTAAAGGTCGCGTCTGGGTCAAACACCGGCGGTACTGCCGCGACCTCGGGCGCAACGTCTGGCGTTCGGCGAGTTCCCGGAATGCAGCGTGTTCGTCGCGCGCCCGGCATGTCGAGCCAGAACCCTTTTCCCTCTTGTGGGCTGGCGCCGGGCTTTTGCAGAAAGGCCATCAAGACAATGCTGGAGATTTTTGAGGGCAGTCGTCCGGTGGGGTCGCGGACAATGAAGTCCCCTTTCCCATCAAAACCAACGACTGCGATGTAACGCGCGCGGCCGGGAACATCGCTGCCGTTCACGGCAATCAGGCGCCCGCGTCGAAGCGCCACCTGGATACCCGTGGCCTCAACTTTGAGGTCAGAGGTGTCGTCCAAGAAGTGTTCCCCGACATCACTGGAGCCACTGATGTCGCGCATCATTCTGGTCATGGGCTCAAGATTGCGTTCACGTTCGGCGAGCTTGAATTTGTCGTTGAGCCGGCGAACGAGTTCGGCGTCTTTGGCGCGCGGGATTTCGGCACCGTATCCGACCGCGCGGGCCAACATCGCACCGACCACCGCAGCACCGTCACTGGGGTCTGGCGATGAAGGATTTCGTCGCATTCCCGCAGGGTCGGCAATCGCCGGAACGCGCCCTTGGTGCTCAGGACCATCCATCAGCATGCCTGCGACGTAGTTGGCGAGCTCGGCTTCGGAGCGACCGGCCCGTCGCATCTGCTGCAGCGCCTGGTTGGCCGGCGAGCCCAGCTCAAACCAGAGACGTTGTTCCCGAAAATTGGGGTAGCGCCCCAGAATCTCGTGAAACAAATCCACCACCAGAATTTGATTGCGCTTCTGTTCGCTTTGGCCTGTGAGCCGAGGGCGCCCTTCTGCATCCGTCAGCGTTTGCGAGACAAATGGCGAGGAAGTCGGGGGCTTCTTCTCGCTCGCGGGCGGAATCCCGCCGGACGCTGGCGGTTCGTCACCCGTGGTCTGACCCGAACGAAATGCAAAGACGAGCAGGACGACGCCCAACAGCCCCGCGGCACCAAGAACGAGAACGCCTGCCCACCGCGTGGGGTCAAAGTTTCGCGGTGGGCTTTTGCGCTGACTTTTCTTTTCTGAAGGCCGGGCCACGGGGAGTCTGCGCCAAGCTTACTGTGCCTTTCGCACAGTGTTGCGCAAACTCCCCCAAGCCGCTGCCAACCTGCCTGCTGCGACTGGCTACTGCCAGTTGTTGTTGCCAGACTCGTTCAGCGAAGCACCGCTCAGGCGTTGCAGCCCTCTTGAAAAGCCCTAGAAGTTCTAGACTTGGGGCGCTTGTGTCAGAATTTCGCTGCCGCGTTCTGTGACAAGCAACGTGTGCTCGTATTGCGCGCTGCGCTTGCCGTCGATGGTCACGGCCGTCCACCCGTCGTCCCAAACACGATGTCGCCAATCACCGGCCGAGAGCATCGGTTCAATGGTGAACGTCATGCCAGGTTCCATGACAGTCGATGCGGCGGGGTCGTAGAAGTGAGGAATCTGAAGCCCGGTGTGAAACGTGGGCCCAATCCCATGCCCGCAGTAAGCGCGGACGACGCTGAATCGGTTGGCGTGTGCATGCGTCTCGATGGCGCGGCCGATGTCAGAAATCGGGCGCCCAGGCCGCACTGCTTCGATGCCGCGCATCAAGCATTCGTGTGTCACGCGCATCAACCGCTGAGACTCAGCGTCGACACGGCCTACTGCGTAAGTCGCACTGCAGTCGCCATGCACGCCATCCAAGAAAATCGTGATGTCGAGATTGACGATGTCGCCATCTTCCAGCGGACGCTGGTCCGGAATGCCATGGCAGATGACCTCGTTCACCGACGTACAAAGCGACTTCGGAAAACCGTGGTAGCCCAAAGTACTGGGGTAGCCGCCACGGCGAATGTAGGCCTCGTGCGCGATGGCGTCGAGCGCGTCTGTGGTGACGCCCACGGCCAGCCCCCCTGCCGTTTCCACCAACACCTCGGCAGCGGCGCGACCGGCGCGACGCATTTTTTCAATCTCTGCTGGCGTACGCATGTCGCCGCGAGGCCGGCCCGGCCGGCCCCCTCGGGTGGCGTAATCCGGCTTCACAATCTCGTCCGGGACGGTTCGGGGCGGCGACACGGGAAAAGGCCCCACGCGCTTCGACTGCTCGGCAGCTTCGGTCGTGCGCAGTCCCTTCGCGTCGTCGTCGCGATGACACTTCTTGTATTTCGTCCCACTGCCGCACCAGCAGGGGTCGTTCGGAGAGGGGCGCTGCATGGCTTTTTTGCGCACAATACATGCTCTACACGTCAAAGCAGCGCAAGCCGCGCCTATCCCCAACCCCAGAGATCGCTTGAGTTGAGCGTGGATCGCGAAGGAGTTTTGGCCGAGGCCGCGAAGCGAGGCGTGTCAGTGCCCTTTGGCACGGCGCGCCGAGCGACAACGGCATCGGACGAAAGAACCAGCGAGGCGTAATCAACTCAAGCGATTTCTGGGGTTAGACTGTCATGAGTGAACCTGCAGGGACCCCAGTGGTTTGGCCCCTACCGCCTGAGCGCACGAATCGCGACCGGCGGCATGGCCGAAATCTACCTCGCCCGCCGCAAGAGCGATGACGGCCGGCTGAGCCACGCCGTCGCCGTGAAACGGCTGCTCCCACACCTCGTTCAGCAGACTGCTGTCGTTCAGATGTTTCTGAACGAAGCCAAGATCACCGCGCAAATCGAACACCCCAACGTCATTCGCATTCTCGACCTGGGGCAAGAACAGGGTGAACCGTTCATTGCAATGGAGTTGCTCGACGGCCGCACTTTTGCCGAAATTCGCGCAGCCGCGGCCGAGCAGGGTCGACGTGTCCCTTTGGGCATCACGTTGCGCATTCTCGCCGAAGCCTGCCGAGGGCTCGACGCCGCCCACAAGGCCCGTGACCAACAAGGCCGATTGCTCTGCATCGTTCACCGCGATTTCTCGCCGGACAACATCCACGTGGGCTTCGACGGCGCTGTGAGAGTCATCGACTTCGGCATCGCCAAAGCCGACAACGTGCACAGCGGCACCGAGCCGGGGGTTCTCAAGGGAAAATTCTTCTACATGTCCCCCGAGATGATTTCTGGCGCCGCGCTGGACCATCGCGCGGACCTGTTTGCGGCCGGCGTGATGCTCTATGAGCAACTCTGCGGGCGCCGCCCATTCACGGGAATGACCACCGACGAAGTGCTCCACCGAATCGGCGAGGGACGTCCCAAGAGACCCAGCGAGTTCGACCCTTCGGTGCCTCCGGTACTGGAGGCCATTTGTCTGACGGCGTTGTCACACCACCCCGATGGGCGATTTCCCAGCCTGAGCGAATTCGTTCGTTCTCTTGAGTCAGTGGGGGGCGTTGCGGCGCCGGCAAACCAGAGCGACGTCGCAACCTATGTCGATTCCCTGTTCCCACTGACGAGTGACAAACGGCGTCAGGGCCTGGTGGAAGCGCGGCTTCAAGATCGCTCGGTCCCCGACGCCATCGCACCGGAGAGAGCTGCGCTTGAAAACGCGCCGCCACAGACCGCACCGCTTGACACCCAGGCGACACTTCCCCCGCATCCGGCGGAGACACCCGGAGTTTCAAGCGCCGCCGCCCAGATGGCCTCCGGGAGAATTTTTCGCGTCCTGCGCTGGGCCATTCCCAGCGCGCTCGGAATTGTTGCGGCCATGAGCCTTGTTGTCTTCGCACCTTGGAATAGATTCCAAAGCGCGGCCCAAACGCCTCAAGCGCTCGTCGCCACCGCCGAGTCTCAGCTGGGCAAGAAGGACTTCCAAGATGCCTTGAAGACGGCCGAGACGCTGTCTGAGCGAGCACCCCAAGACGTTCGAGGTCCGCTGTTGGAAGCACAGGCAGCCATCGGCTTGCGCATCGGGAAACGCGCAGATGCGGCCCTCGACCGTGCCATCACCTTGGCGCCGAGAGATTCTGCCCCACACCTGCTGCGCGCTGAGTTGCGGCAATTGCAAGGGGATGTGACGGGCGCGCTTCAGGCGCTTTCCTTGGCGCAGCAGCGCGCTCCCCGCGACCGACGCATTGCGGCACGGCGCGCGATTCTGCTGTCGAAGAGCAATCAGCTCGACGCGGCGGCGACTGCGCTTTCGACGCTTTTGGGCAGACGCTTTGACGTGCCCCTCGCGGTTGAACTGGGTTCGGTTCGTTTGCGCCAATCACGCCCGCGCGATGCGGTCACGATTCTTTCGCGGGCCGTGCGTCAAATGCCTGAACACGCTGAGGCCCAGTACTACTTGGGCAGCGCGCTGGCGATGCTGGGTGACAGTGAGGGCGCCCTGCGTGCCTACGATGACGCAGCCAAGTTCGCACCCGACGACGTTCGTTCGCTGCTCGGCATGTGCCAGGTCTACGCGAAAGACGGTCGGAAAGCAGAGGCAGAGGCCGTGCGCCTTCGCGTGCGCCAGAACTTTGCTTCGCATGTGCCTCAGCTGCAAGCGGAGTGCCCGTGAAGCGCCTCATCGTGAACGCCGACGACTTGGGGTACGACCCGGCGGTGACGCGCGGCATTGTGGAATGCCTTCGCTTCGGGCTGGTTCGGTCAACCACCTTGATGGTGAACACGCCGTTTTCCCAAGACGCTGCCTCGGCCGCGCACGGCTTCGCCGTGGGACTGCATTTTAACTTGGCGCGATGGCGAGCCCTCTCACCCTCTTTCCCGAAACAGTTCTTGGAACAGGGTGAGTTGGCTGAAGCAGTGGCCGGTCGACTTCCAGGGGAGGTCGTCGAAGAAGAAGTTTTGGCGCAAGCGGAATACTGTCGGTCTCTGCTGGGAAAAGCGCCCACGCACATTGACGTTCACAAGCATTTGCACCGGCACGCCGGAGTCTTCGCCGGCCTCACCTCCGCTGCCCAACGTTTGGGCTTGCCCGTTCGCGCGTTGGACGACGACATGCGCGCGGCGCTGGCCGGGAAAGGAATTCGCCGAACCAACGCCTTCATCGGCGATGCGGGGGCAGAGCCGTATTGGACGCTCGAACAGTGGCGCGCTGCTTTGGCCGGCCTGCAAGCGGGCGTGACAGAGCTCATGTGTCACCCGGGATATGCGCCGACGCACGTGCGTTCGGGGTATTCGGCCCAGCGCGAGGGCGAACTCGCCACCTTCACCGCAAAAGCAGCAAAAGACGCGCTCTTGGCCAGTGGCGTTGACCTTGTGACGTTCGACGTGGTGTAGGGCGAGCGACCTCTCAGCCCAAAACCGCCATGACCGCACAGCCCAGCAAGAACCTCGAAACGTTTCCGAATCCCGCGCCGGAGCGCGATTACGAAATCGCCTTCGACTGTCCTGAGTTTACCTGTCTTTGCCCGAAGACAGGCCAGCCCGATTTTGCGCATTTTCGCATTCGCTACATTCCGGATGAAAAATGCGTCGAGCTAAAAAGCCTGAAGCTGTACTTGTGGAGTTTTCGCAACGAAGGCGCGTTTCACGAGGCCGTCACGAACCGCATCTTGAACGACTTGGTCGCCGCCACGTCTCCCCGTCACATCACGGTCGAAGGTGATTTCTTTGTGCGTGGCGGCATTTCGACCAAGGTCACTGTGCGCCACGACAAAGTGCGCTGACGTTCAAGCAACGTCCACGCACGTCGTCCCAGAAGTTACTGCGTTCCGCCAGACCATGCGGTGAGACGGATGCGTTCTCCCGGCGCGTGTTCTTCTTCCAGTGGCCGCAGTCTTGCCTCGGCGGGCAGGCCCTCCAGTGCTGCGTCGGCAAAATCGGCCGGTACTGTGAGAATGGGTTTCGGCCCTGCGACCCGTTTTTCGGCGAGCCGCGCCAGTTGCTCGAACCACGTTGGCGCCAGCACCCCCTGGCGAACACGCAACGCTGCCGCACCATACTGCAGTGGCCGCTGCCGCATGGGCAGTCGAAGTGAGACGTCTCCAAGCCGTGCGCCAAGTTCGAGGAGGGAAAGCGCGTATTCGAGAAGGGGTTCGTCGGTACGCGTTTCGGGGCGGGTTTCCGCGCGGCTTTGTGCATTGGGGAGCTGCGACTGCACGGTGCGCACCCAGCCCCCACCGGCGCTGAACTGCCTGCGCCACTGGGTTTGCTGCTGCGCCTTCTCTTCGGTCCACTCAAACCAGCTTCCGGGTTCAAAAGCCGCGACCGCTTGCGGTGCAGACGTGGGCACCGGCTTCCAGCCTGCTCCAGAAAATGAGGCGATTTGGACCCGCGCACCGCGCGTCCGCCGAACGGCCGAAAGACCACCGCCGAGCGACAACACGGCTGGCTCAAGCGGTGCAGAAGCCAACGTGCGCAGCGTTCCAGCCTCTTCGGCCGCGGTTGGGGAGGGCTCGAGGCTCTTGCGGGGCATGGCCACGCGCACACCTTGAGCCAGCACGGGGTGAACCTCTCCTTCCAGAATGTCTGGACGCGCGACAACAAGAACATCCACCTCGTCCGGGGAAACACGCGACACTTCCAGCCGCAGCCGGGTCGGCGCGCCAATGGGGCCGCCCACGCTTCGTTCCCACGTGACGCGGTACTCCACCCACTCCCCGGGACGTGCGCTGTCCCACGGCGACGCACCCCAAAGACCGGCAACCAACGACGACGCCAAAAGAAGATTCAGCACGCCGCCCATTGGACCCGACACCCAGCAAATCCTCAAGCCGAAGGTTCAAGGATTGGGGCTAAGGTGATTTTGGATGAATGCCCCGAACGCTGAGCTCGACATCCTCGCTCTCGTTGCCGACCGACTCGACGGGGCCGCCCTGCCCTACATGCTGAGGAGCCTCCGCAAAATAAACGCTACTATTGGTGTCGCGGCAAGATGGTGTAATTCCATTCGCCGTGAAAAGGGTCCCGTTTAATGCGGAGAGCTGCCATCTCGACGTCGGTGACCTCGCGACCCTC